>NZ_JBIPNG010000220.1:0-10376 GCF_044373815.1 Prosthecobacter sp.
TGTGCATGGCGTTGCAAACATTGCCCTTCTTTGGTGGCAGCAAAGTAGTGTGGTTGAAGTACGCGAACTTCCTCGGGGACTCCGGTCCGGGCAAAGGACAGGATGCGGTGAACGGATTCGAACGCATCCTGGATGTGATCGAACGTGGGCTCGGCAGTGACGTGAGTTTTGTCATCAGCGCGACTGGCATCGACAAACGGCGCAACACCTACAAACGCATCTCGAAGATCGCCGCCTTCGAAGTCTTCGACAAACCCGACACCTCGCGTGCCGGATGGGAAGGCCCGGTGCTCGCCATGGCCTCACGCAAGGCGAAGGAACTCGGCATCACCTTTGAAAGCGGTGCGCTGGAGCTGCTGGTGCAGATGGCCGGCGATGACACACGGCAGATGGAGAACGAACTCGAAAAGATCGATCTCTTTCTCGGCGAGCGCCGCCGTGCCGGACTGAAGACCGTGCAAAGCATGGTGTCCATGAGCCGCGCCGGTGTGCTGTGGGATCTCGGCAACGCCATTGGCAAACGCGATCTGCCACGCGCGCTCGAGCTCCTCAGCACGCTCATGTATCAGGGGCAGAACGCCATCGGCCTGCTGCTCGCCGCCATCGTGCCACGCGTGCGGAGCCTGCTGCTCATCAAAGACCTCGGCTCACGCCACAAGATCAACAAGTTCAACTACGCCGGCTTCTGCTCCTCGCTCGAAAGCCTGCCATCAACGGCCACCTCGCATCTGCCGCGCAAGAAAGACGGCACCGGCTTCAACGCCTATCCGATGTTTCTCGCCATCCCCGAGACCGGCAACTTCTCACTCGAAGAACTCCACGCAGGATTCAAAGCCTGCCTCGCTGCCAACTCCAAACTCGTCACTTCATCGCTCGATCCCAAGCTCGTGCTTGAGCGTCTGCTCGTCGGCCTGCTCGCCAGACAATCCCGCTAATCCATCATGACCACTTCCACCATCCTCACCTGTCTCGCCATCGGCATCGTCAGCGGTGTTGTCGCAGCTTTATGCGGCGTCGGCGGTGGTGTGGTGATGGTGCCCGCGTTTGTGTTCTTCCTCAAACTGCCGCACAAGACAGCCGTCGCGACTTCGCTCGCCATCATCATTCCCACCGCTTTGATGGCTACCACGCAGAATGCCAAGCATGGCTATGTGGAATGGAAAGTCGCCGCCATCACCGCGGTCTCCGCGTCCATCTTCGCCTACTTTGGCGCGGGCTGGTTGAAGTCGATGAGCAACGAAACACTCACGCGCATCTTCGGCACCATCCTCGTCGTCTTTGGCGCGCGCATGCTGCTGCAGGGCAAGGCTTGATGCCTCACCACACCAGCGCGTCGAGAAAGAACGTGGCCACCATGCCCAGCGCCACGATCAAGCGCAGCACGAGGCCCACGCCGGTACCCAGCAGCGATCCCCAGGCCGATTTCGCCGCAGGCTGCAGCCTCTTCTTGGCAAAGATCAGCTCAAAGGAAACGCCGCCGATCAGCGGACCCAGCACCAGGCCAAAGGGGATGAAGAACATGCCTACGATACCGCCGATGAACACGCCGGCGATGCCCCAGCGACTCGCGCCAAACCAGCGTGCGCCCATCGCACCGCTGACGAAATCAATGACATAAGACAGCACCAGACCGAGCGATAAAATCACGATGCCCCAGGCGCTCATGCCGGATTCAGGACGCAGCACAGTGTGCAATATGCCTGCCGCAAAAATCAACATAGGCCCCGGCAGAAAAGGTACCACCGAACCAATGATGCCCACGAGAAGCAGGCAGATCGTCAGCATCCACACACCCCACATCTGCCACGGCATGGTGGTAAAAAAGTGGACCGTGGTATGCCAGGCGCTGGTGAACCACTCAGTCATTGCGCCATTGGGTTTTGGATTCGACGGGCTGCCGCACACTCTTTGGCCAGTTCAGTCCGGCACGCGGCCAGCCAAGATAAATGAGACCCACGCAGCGATCTTCCGCGCCGATTTGCAGATACTCTGAAAACTCACGCGTGCCCAGCAGGGGAGGGGATGACCAGTAGCATCCCAGGCCAGCCGCCGTGGCAGAGAGCTGCAGATTTTGCAGCGCACAGGCCACCGCCTCGATCTCTTCCACCTCGGGAATCTTTGCGCCACCGCGCCGCTCCATCACACAAGCGATCACCACCGGTGAGAGCAACGGGTTCTCGCTCATTTTCTTCATCTTGTCCTCGCGGAACTCGTTCGCTGGCGTCGTCTCGCGATAAACCCGCTGCATCGTTTCCGCGAGTCGCGCACGGCCCGCGCCTTGATGCACGATGAATTTCCACGGCTCCGTCAAACCATGCGTCGGCGCCCACGTCGCATCTTCCAGCACCTGCGTGAGCAGCGCACGCTCGACACTCCGCGTCGCATCCATGTCCACCGGCTTGATGGAACGACGGTGGCGGATGAGCGCGCTGAGTTGGGAATGCGTGGCGATGTCAGACATGAGCACGCGACCCTTACACCATCGGCAGCAGTTTGCTCAAGGTGAGTGTGACCAAGAGTCCGATGATCGAATCTGCCGTGAGCTGCAGGCTCCAAGTGCGCAGGGTTTCCTTCTCGGTCATGCCGCTCAGGCGGTTCACCACCCAGAATCCGCTGTCGTTCATCCAGGAGCAGAACATCGCGCCGAAGCCGATGGCGGTGAAGAGATAGACGGGATGGCAGCCGAGTTGCGTGCCGACCAGCATGGGTGCCATGATGGAAGAAGTGGTGAGCATCGCGACGGTAGCGGAGCCTTGAGCCACGCGCACCACGGCGGCCACGAGCCAGCCCAGCAGCACGAGATTGAGGCTGTAGCCCTGCGCCAGCACCTTCACGGCATCGCCCACACCCGCGCTGCGCAGAGCCAGACCAAAGGCACCGCCGGCGCTCGTGATCAAGATGATCATCCCTGCGGTTTCCAGCGGGGGACCCACGAGCTCCTCCACTTTCTTCAAGCCAAAGCCGCGCTGCTTGGCGAGCACCCAAAGTGAGATGGCCGCACCAATGAACAACGCGATGTTCTTGTGCCCGATGAAGTCCACCCAGGCACGCACGGCCGTGAAGCTCTGATCGCCACCGAAGAAATTCACCAGCGCCACACCCCAGCCTGCGCCGGTGGCAGCGCCTTTGTGCGCGAGTTCAAACACCGTCGTCAGACTGATCAAGATGATCGGCAGCAGCACCGGTGTCATGCTCCAGAAGAAGCTCGGCAGCTCGCTCTCCGGCTTCGCGCTCTCGCTTTTCAGATCATCCAGCGAAACACCGCCTGTGGCACGCAGCGGCACATCGGTACGACGGTTCAGCCACTTGCTGAACATGAAACCAAACACGCAGGTGATGGCACCGATCATCATGCCACCGATGATGGATTCGCCCACATTCAGGTGCAGGTCATCCACCACCGCCACCGGTCCCGGATGTGGCACCGTCATGGAATGCGTCACCGTGCCGCCACAGCAGATCGCCATCAGGTAGAGCGTGTAATCCTTCCCCGTGCGCATGCGCAGCGCCATCGCCAGCGGCACCATCAGCATGAACATCGTGTCGAAAAAGATCGGCGCACTCAGGATGAAGGTGCTCCACAGCAGCGCCCAGCCCGCATGCTTCTCGCCAAAGAACGCCAGGAAGCGGCGCACCACCTTGTCAGCACTGCCGCTTTCCATCAGGCACATGCCAATGATCGCCGCCAGGGCGATGGAGATCGCTATGTCACGCGCCGTGTCGCCCAGTCCTTTGGACACCATCTCCACCACGCCGACCATGGAGGACATCGCCTTCACCGAGCCATCCTTTTGTACAATGTCCCACGAGCTTTTGTTCGCGAGCAGACCTGCCAGCAAGGCCGCGAGAATCAATGCCACAAACGCATGCATGCGGAGCGCGCTGATCGCGATGATGATAAAAGCGACGCTGATAGCGAGAACGACGAAGGGCCAGTAGCTGGCCGAAGTTGCGGCAAGGAGAAACATGGCCGCGATGCTGGAGGGAGGCAGCGGACACGTCAAGACATTCGACAGTGGACTTCCCGCCTGACTCCGCTTCTTTCAACCGCGCATGAAACCAGCCTATCTCCGCCTGCTCTTTGTCCTGCTCGTCATCGTGGCGGGAGCGTTCGGCGTTTCGCGGCTGGATTTCGATGTGGATCCGCTCAGCCTGCTGCCACAGGAGCTGCCAGGACTGCAGGGCACACGCCTGCTGCGCGAGCAGAAGCGCAATCTGCTGCTCATTGCCGTGCAGGCCGATGATCCGGCACTCGCTGAAGTCACGGCGGATGCCTTGGCCGAACATCTGGCCGCCAAGCCTGAGCTCTGTGCCAGCGTGCGCAGCAAATCCCTGCTGCAATCCGATCCTGCGATCATCGCCGAAGTCGTCGCCTATCTCTGGCTCAATGCACCGCCGCAGGAGGTGGCGAAGCTCATCTCTTCACTTGATCCCGCTTCGATCACGGCCCTGCTCGCCAAATCCAAAGAGGCCGCCGCTTCTTCTCTGGATCTGCAAAACGCCACGCTCAGCGGCTACGATCCGCTCGGCCTCGCACGCGGTGCGCTGGCGCTCATGAGCAGTGGTGGCGACATGAGCAGCCTGATGAGCGATGAATTCAGCAGCGCCGATGGCACGCTGCGCCTGCTGTTTGTCACTCCACCGGGTCAGGCACTTGCCGACTATCGTGCGGCCAATGCGTGGCTCACGCAGATCAAGAAGGCAGTGCGTGAAGAATGGCTGCCCCAGCAAAAAGAACTTGTTGGTGTGAAGATCGGCTTCACCGGCGACCCGGCATTTCAGGCAGAAATCGCCACCGGCATGGAAGGGGACATGCGGCAGTCGATTGGTGCCGTCACCTTCATCGTCGGCTTTCTTTTCTGGCTGCTGCACCGCAGTGTGAAACCGCTGCTCTGGCTGCTGCTCGCCATTCTCTGCGCCAACCTGCTCACGCTCGGCACAGCGGGCGTGATCTATGGCTCTCTCAATGTGATGTCGATGGGCTTCGCGGCGATCCTCACGGGTTTGATCGAGGACTTCGGTGTCTACGGCCTCCATGTGTCACGCGAGCATCCGGGCGAACGATTTGGCAGCATTTGCCGGCGTGCGCTGCCCAGCGTCACGTGGTCTGCGGTCAGCATCGCTGGCATCTTCGCCATGCTGGGTCTCAGCCAGCTTCCTGGCGTCGCGCAGCTCGGTGTGTTGTCGGCGCTCGGAGTGCTGATCGGCGCTGCGGTCATGATCTTTGGCTTTCTGCCTCTGGGCATGACCACGGGCAAACTGGAGGAGCATCATGGCAGCATTCGCCTGGCCATGAGAATGCAGGGCATCATGGTGTGGCTCGTTTTGATCGCCCTCATCGCCGCCACTGCGGTGGTGGGATGGAAGGGTCTGCCGAGGATGGATTTCGGCTCTGCCGTGCTGCGTCCTGACAAGAGCGAGGCCTTCGACGTTCTGGAAGATATTGAGCAACGTATGCTGAACACCAGCAACGAGCCGGGACGCAACGTGCCAGTCGTCTTCGCGGCCGCCGATGCCACCGCCCTGCGCCAGAGCATCCTCGCATCCCAGAAAACACTCAAAAGCGACGAAGTCGAAGCCCAGTTGCTGCCGCTTGCCTTGGTTCCCAATGCGGACGCGCAGAAGACAAATCTTGCCGCGCTGCAAACCCTCGCCGCACGTGAAGACGCTCTCAAGCAAGCCGTCGATGCCGCCGGATTCACCGATGTCGCCTATGCCCTGACACAGAATGTCTTCAAGCAGCTGCGCGAATGGGACGCAGCCAAAACAGCACTGCCGCTCTGGCCCAAGCCTATCGTGCTCGAAAATCTCGGCGGGATTGTCTCCCAGCACGACAAACACGGTTTGATGGCGATGGGTTCCATACGCCTCGCTCTGGGGCGATCCTTGGAGAACGCGCCCGTCTTGCATGAACTGGAAAAAGTCCCGGGCGCTCATCCCGCCGGCTGGGCCTTTCTGCGCACTTCGCTGGAACCCCTGCTGAAGCGTGAAATCCTGTACGTCTGCGTGCCCACCATCGTCATCGCCTGCCTCCTGTTTCTGCTGGTCTTTCATGGCTGGCGTGAGCGAGCCTTCGCCTTCGTCACCCTCGCAGCCAGTGGTTGGATTCTCCTCGGAGGCATGTCCGCCTGGGGGTTGACTTGGAATCTGATGAGCGTCGGGGCCATTCCTCTCTGCCTGGGTCTGGGTCTCGATTTCACCATTCATGTGATGCATTCCCTGCGCGAACCCGGCATGACCCGCGAACGCGTTGCCTCACTGGGCCGTTCGCTCGCCTACTGCGGTCTCAGCACCGGCTTGGGATTCGGTGCCCTGGCAGTAGGCAGCAATCGCGGACTCATCACCCTCGGCATGACCGCCATGATTGGCGTGCTCACCGTGCTGATCACCGCCGCTTTCGCCCTGCCGTGGGTCTGGTTCCGGCGGAAAGACTGAACCCGTAGGCGCGCTTTCCACCCTGACTTTCCCCACCCCTGATTTTTCACTGGCGCAAACGCTCGTCCCGAGTACTATGCTCGACTCTCGGTAGAGATGGTGGCCGTAGTTCAACGGTAGAGCCCCAGATTGTGATTCTGGTTGTTGCGGGTTCGAGTCCCGTCGGTCACCCCACTTTTTTCATGGAGTGCTGCCGGACTTCCGGCTACAAAAGAGCACACATGCAACCGCTGGAACAAGTCATAGGCCACACCTTTCGCGACCCCGCGTTGCTCCAGCTCGCGCTCACGCATGGAAGCGTCGGTTATGAAAACCAGCGCGTTCACTCGGATAACCAGCGCCTCGAATTCCTCGGCGATGCCGTGCTGCAGCTCGCCCTGTCGCATCTGCTCTATCAGCGCCTTCCTCAGGCCGACGAAGGCGTGCTGACCCAGGCACGCGCCCAGCTCGTCTCCACAAAGGCGTTGGCGCGCATCTCCCGTCGCATCGGACTCGGTGCCTACCTGCACCTAGGGCGTGGCGAAGAGGCAAACGGCGGTCGGGACCGCGAATCCACCCTCGCCGATGTCCTAGAAGCCGTCGCAGGTGCCATCCACCTCGATTCCGGAACGGACGCAGCTCATCAATTTGCCGCACGGCTCTTCGCCGAAGATCTCGAAGCACTGAATCGCGGCCAGCTGGATGCCAATCCCAAGGGACAGCTTCAGGAACTCATTCAAGCCGTGGGCGTGGAGCCGCCGGTCTATGAGATCGTCGGTTCTGAGGGGCCGGATCACGCGAAAAACTTCATCGCCACCGTCTCCTGGCGGGGCACCCAGCTCGGGCGGGGCACTGGTCGTAGCAAAAAAGACGCCGAAGTGGTGGCAGCCCAGGCCGCGCTCGACAATCCAGCGCTCCAAGAATTGCTGCGAACAACTCGTGCACAACTGGACCAACAAAACCGTAAGGTATGAGAGCAAAGGTGAACAGTCCGGGTTGTTCGAGTTCGCTCACAATTCCTGCCGGATCCGTTCACAGCTCCTTTGCCCGTGGAACCCTTGTGTTTCCAAAGGGGAACTCACTTGTTGCGCTTGTTCGCAGTACTTACGGATATGAGTAATTTAACAAACTAGCTAACCCCAATCATAAGAGCTGGGAACAAGTCAGCTTTTGAGGCCTCTACAGCACTTGGAGTCCCATCAACCAGTTAGGATGCTTTTGAAGTTCAGCATCAAAATCGCTGGCACAGCATGAACCCACATCTTCTGCGCGTTCTCGCATGAACAAGGCGTAGTGCGCTTCGTTTGCCGCATTAACAGCTGCGTATGATGGCCCCTACTTCAGTGGCCAGAACACCGGTACCATGGCCAGGATCACGATCAGCATCACGAGGGTCAAACCACCGCCCACTTTGATGAAGTCTGCGAAGCGGTATTTCCCGGGGCCATAGACGAGGATGCAACTGGGCTCAAACGGCGTGAGCATGGAGGCGGAGGCGCTGAGCATGACACCGATGGCAAAGGCGCGCTGACTGGCACCCATGCTGGCAGCAGCCTGCAAGGCCACCGGCAGCACGACGAGCGCCGCTGCGGCGTTGGACATCGGCTGGGTGAGCAGGATCGTCAGCAGGCAGAATCCGGCAAAGACCGCAAAGACTCCCCAGGGCTGCAGCCAGCCGGTGATGAAATTGGCGATCATGCTGGAGGCGCCCGAGACCTGCATCGCCTCACCAAAGGCCATCATGCCGCCGATCAGGATGAGCAGCCGCCAGTCGATGTTGGCATAGGCGTTCTCCAGTTTAATGCAGCGTGTCAGGACGGCCATGATGGCGACCATGACGAAGGCGATGGTGTCAGGCACCCAGCCGATGCTGCTAACGATCACGGCGAGAACAAAGGCACCCAGCAGCATGACGCCGCGCCGGCGCGCTTCTGCACTGAATTGATGCTGTGTGATGACGATCATGTCATTGCCTTCCTCGAAGACGCGGAAGCGGTCTCCCGGCCCCTGCAGCAGCAGCACATCGCCTGCCCGCAGTTTCTCATCCGCCATGTGATGCATCAGCGTGCGATCTCCACGCATCAGGGCCAGCACCGAAAGACCGGTGCGCTGGCGGAAGTTGTTGTCGCGCAAGGACCGGCCGACAAAACCGGAGCGCGGAGTGAGAACGACTTCCGCGATCTGCGCATCGCGCATGTCCACGCCGGAGCTGCGCAGCGTGACGTCTTCGAGAATGTCGAGACCTTCGATCTTCTTCACCCGGATCAGATTTTCCACCTTGCCGGCCACGAGAACGACATCGCCTTCTTCAAAGCGGAGATTGGGTCCGGCATCCAGAGGCTGGTCGGCCCGGCGGATTTTCATGACTTGAAAGTCCAACGCGGAGAAATCCGAATCAAAGGCGGCCTGGCCGATGAGAGGCGAACTGGGCAGCACCATAACCTCGGCGAGGTAGTCACGCATGGCATCACCGGCAACAGCCGCAGCCTTGTCGCGTTCAGGCACCAGGCGGGTACCAATGAAAACCATGTAAACGATGCCGGTCAGCATCAGCACCAGGCCGATCCCGGTGAATTCAAACATGCGCAGCGGCTCCAAACCCAGCTTGGTGATCGCGCCGCTCACGGCGACGTTCGTGGAGGTGCCGATCAGCGTGCACGTACCACCCATCAACGAAGCGAAAGCCAGTGGCATCAGGAGGCGTGAGGGGGGGATGCGCAGCTTGCGCGAGAGGCCCATCACCGGACCCACAAACACGGCCGTGACGGTAGTGTTGTTCATGAAGGCGGACACACCGCCCACCACGGCCATCATGAAACCCATGAGCCGCTTCGGCTGGGTGCCGAAAGTCTGCGCCAGCACACCGCCCATCATGTCCAGCACACCGGTCTCACGCAGCGCGGCACCAATCACAAAAATCGCCGCCAGCAGGATAATCACCCGATCGCCAAATCCGGCAAATGCGCGGTCAGCCTTCAAAATGCCACACATGACCAGCACGCACAGCATCGACAAAGTGACGAGATCCACGGAGATTTTTTCCGTGGCAAAGGCGATGACAGCTACGACGAGCAGTCCGATGACGATCCATGCTTCCATTAGGACGCACCAGTGGCGCAGGGACATACAGTGCTCAAGGAGCAAGCCGTGCAAACCGTGGCTGCGTGCCTTTTTTGTGGAGGCAATCCGCCCTGACCTTTACCGTCCAAAGATCAGGCAGCAGGGCGTTTGAGGCGCAGAATCTGGATGGATGAGATCAGAATCGTACCGCAGAACAGCAGACGAATGCAGCTGTAGAGAAACCCTTCGTCGATCTCTGCTTCATCATGCAGCAATTCCATCAAATAGTCTCCGATGTGGTAAGTGGCGGCGAGGCTGGCGAGGATCAGCAAATAGCAGGCGGCCTTGAGTGCCCTGGCTCCGCCGACTAAATAGCCGCCAATGGCAAAACTCGCCGAGCAAAACACGCTGATGGCGAGCTCAAGCTGGCCCAGACCGAATTTGAAATAGAAGGGCAGCAACGTAAAAACTCCGTAGACGCTCCAGAGGACCATCAGGATGGTCGGAAGCAGCAGCCGGTTCTGCCATGCCCCCAGTTTAGCCTGCCAGCGCTTCTTCTCATTCAATGCGGCATACTGTGCCTCACATGTGGTGATCTGCTCGTCGGTTAGCACCTTGCCCTTGGTACGGTGACTCCAGCAGGAGGTGCAGAACTCGTCTTTAAAATTCGCGAGTTTCCCGCAATGCGCGCATTTTTGCCGTGGAATCATGCGCCCATTTCAAGGTGCTTCATAAAGAGTCAAGCAACGGTCTGTCATCGAGACTGGAAAACGCGGGGCATTTTCACCTCCGCTGCTTTCCACTCTTGCCATCCAGCGTCTGTCTCCATACTCTCCGCCCCACTATGAGCGAAAAAACACCTGTGAACTGGGAAAAGCTGGAGGCAGAGCCGGAATTCCGCG
>NZ_JBIPNG010000221.1:0-10372 GCF_044373815.1 Prosthecobacter sp.
CGAAATATTTATTCTTGCAATGTTAACCATATTTACCATAATAGCTTTGTAATTTAAGAAAATCATTATGAAGAAGCTCATCCTCATCCAAAACGATTATCCTGGCACCGGCAAGAGCACCCTGGCGCTCTGCTTCCACCGTTACCTCCAGCAGTATGGAGTCTCTCATCAGCTCCTCTCCCTTACGGAAGAGGATTCCTACAGTGCTTCCGGTGTTACCGCGCTTGATGCCAGTTCACTGACACCGCGATCCTTCCTCGCCCATGTGGATGCCTCCCCGCTGACCATTTTGGATGTGAGCACTGGCCTGGGTGAGTTCTTCAACAAGTTCTACCAAGGCTGCGAAATGGACCAGATTCTCCAGGCAGCGGGAGTGGCCCTCTCCGTGGTCCTGCCGGTGACGGTTGATCGTGAGAGCTTTGATTCGGTCATCGACGCGGCGGAGGTTTACTCCGACAACGCCGAGTACCTGATCGCCCACCTGGTGACGAGCTGCTATGACGAAGACGACAAGGTCTGGGACACCAGCTATGCCGCGCGTGTGATGGACATGTTTGAAGCCGTGGAACTGCACATCCCGGAAATCACCTTCCAGGCCGAACTGAGCACCGAGCGCATGAGCCTCGACAGCGCCCTGCAGCACGATGACGCCGAAGAACGCCTGGGCAGAGAATACACCAAATGGCACCGCCGTGTGATGGGACAGGTGGACAGCGCCCGCCAGTATCTCTTTGGTGATGCATTCCGCCCCACGATGGCTCCGAAGCCAGCCAAGCCGGTGCGCAAGAGCAAATCCAAGCTCGCTGCTTAACCCCAAAACCAAGGGCTACTCGAACAATTCGGGATAGTTCCTGTCCGCCACAGCCCGGCTGAGAGCCCGTATCTCGGCCGGGCTGGCGCATGTCAGGACTGCCTGCGCCAGGGCTTCACACTCCGGCAGGTCGAGACGGCGCACGGCATGCTTCACCCGTGCTATTTGTGTGGTGGCCACACTTAATTCATTCAATCCCAGACCGATCATCAAGGGGGTGAGCGTCAGATCCGATGCCATCTCACCGCACATGCCGATGCGGATGCCGGCCGCACGCGCCGCCTTGACCGACATGCCGATCAGCCGCAGCACGGCAGGATGGGTGGGCTGATAGAGCTTTGCCACGCGGTCATTGAGCCGGTCCACCGCGATGGTGTACTGAATCAGGTCATTGGTGCCGAGGCTGAGGAAATCGACTTCTGCCGCGATCAAATCTGCGGACAGAGCTGCGCTGGGAATCTCGATCATGGCACCGATCTCGATCTCGTCCGGCACATCCACGCCTTCTGCGGTGAGTTCATCCGCGCAGTCATTGAGGACGGCTTTTGCCTCCAGCACTTCTTGTACGCCAGACACCATCGGAAACATGATGCCCACGCGCCCATGCACGGCGGCACGCAGCAGAGCACGCAGCTGCCGCTTGAAGAGATCCGGCCGGCCCAGTGAAAGGCGGATGCCACGCCAGCCGAGGAAGGGATTCGGCTCCGGCTCCACAGCGAGACGCTCGTCCACCTTGTCACCGCCGAGATCCAGGGTGCGGAACACCACGCGTTTGGGAGCCTGGGACTGGACCACCTTGCTGTAGGCCTTGGTCAGCTGGTCCTCGGTGGCATCCGGATTTTCCAGATGCAGGAACTCCGTGCGGAACAGCCCCACCTCTTCGGCGCCGCTGTCCTCCACGATCTTCATTTCCTCGATGAATTCCGCATTCGCACCCACGCAGATGGCGGTGCCGCAGCGTGTGAGCGACGGTTTGTGCCGTTCCAGTTGAAAGACATCCTCCCGCCGTTCCGCCTGCTCCTCCCGCAGGCGATAGCGAGCGAGGGTTTCAGCGGTTGGATTTTGAATCAGCAAGCCGCCTTCACCATCCAGCAGGACGGTGTCGCCGCTGTGCAGTTCATCGCAAATGCCATGAAGTCTTACCACCGCAGGCAGTGCCAGAGAGCGGGCGATGATGGCCGCGTGCGATACTGTACTGCCCGTTTCCAGGGCAAAGCCCAGCACCTTGCTGCGATCCAGCTGCACGGTGTCGGAAGGCGTCAGATCATGCGCCACGACGATGACCGGTTCGTCAAACATCGGGTGGTCCAGAAGCTCTCCGCGCAGATGGCGCATGACGCGATGCGTCACATCTTTCACGTCCAAAAAGCGTTCGCGCAAATAGGCGTCCGAGAGCCCGCGCAGGGCGTCCATGTGCTTGCACATGAGCTTGTAGTAGGCCCAGTCCACGCACACCTGCTGCTCGCGCACGGTTTTTTCCGTCTGCTTGAGAATCGTGGAATCCTGCAGGATCAAAAGATGAGTTTCAAAAATCTCGCTCTCGGAGCTGCCGTGCTCCCCTGCCATCACGCGCTGCAGTTCCTCAATCTCTTTGGCGGTGACAGCCAGAGCGGCGTGCAGGCGCTCCATTTGGTGAGCTTCTGTCCCAGGCTCAATACTATCCTCGTCCGGTTCGTCAAAGTGATCCTTAAGGACATGAACCACCGCATGCGCAACCCCATCGGACACTGCGGTGCCGGTCCAGGTTTTTTCTTGCAAAGGGGGGGATGAAATCATTTCCGCTCCTACCTTTCATGCGGACGAAGCATTTGGCAAACGCCACCGTGCATCAAACTGTCGCCAGCACCTTTTCCATGCGCTTTTTCAAAGCGGCGGCCTTGCCTTCCTCGCCAATGATCTCGAGCATGGCGACGTAGTCGGCCCCGATCGCCTCATAGCTGCGCTCTTCCTGGGGCAGCTGGGCCTCCAAGATCTTCAGGCTTTTCTCAAAATGCTGCTGAGCCGCCTCATTATCCTTAAGTTCATGGCATGCCGTGGCCAGATTGCAGAGGGACTGGGCCACATCCCGGTGGTTCTCCCCGAGCACCTCAATGCGGATCTGGAGTCCGTCCTCAAACATTTCCTTGGCCTGATCTGGAAAGCCAGCCGCGTAGTACAGGCTGCCCAGGTTGTTGAACACGCAGGCCACGGACTCCGATTTGCGCCCGCGCTTGTTTTCCAAGGTCTCCAGCGCACGCAGGTAGTGCTGCTCCGCCAAGGCAAACTTGTCCATGCACTTGTAGGTCATGGCCAGGTTATTGCGCAGCTGGGCCGCCACCTCAAGATTATCACCGCCCAAGGCTTCGTGGCTGCTGATCGCCTCCTCGTAATAGGGCAGCGAATCCGCCTCCCGGCCGTTGAAATCCAGCAGTGTAGCGAGACTTGTGCGCACATTGGCCATCACATCCGCCGGCAGTTCCAGATCCTTCCCAGCCTCCAGAGCATCGAGAAAGGACGCTTCCGCTCCGGCGATGTCGCCCGCGTCACGCTGGGCATCTCCCAGCGCCTGAAGCGCGCGCACCAGACCGGGAGCTTTACCGGGAAATTCCTTCACAGCTTCACGCTGAACCTCCACCGCCTTGCGAGCGGCATGGATGACAGAATCGGCAGTGGCAGCTGAAGAAGTAATTTCGGGCATGATCTCGACAAAAAGCTGGTCGGGGTGGTGGAGACGTACCTTCGTGGACAGAGCCGCCCCCCGTCAAGTGCCGCGTTTGCCCCAAAGCACAAAACTCGGGCAGACCGGACGAGCCGCCAGCCCCCCGGCTCACGGCTTGAGCCAGTATTCGAAGAAGCGGTAGATCTGCTCGTTGGATTCCTCGTTGGGATCGTGCTTCTCGCGGTTCGTCATCGCCGCGCGGCTGCTGACGCCGAGAAGCTGATTCACGGCGATGGCGTGATTGAGCGCGGCCCAGCGTTTGGGCGGGTCTTCGGCACCGCCGGAGACGAGGAAGGGGCGAGGTGCCATGAGGGCATGCAGTTCCTGCAGATCGTGACCTTGTTCGATGAGTGTTTTGTAAGCGCCGGTGCGCGGGCTTTCGGCGCTGACGAGACCCGGTTTGCGGGTGAGGGCTGGGTCAAGGCCAAGGTACCAGGGCTCCTGATAGTTGATGCTGCCACGTGTTTCATCAAAGACGATGCCCGGATCGCTCCATACGGCGCAGGCATACTTGTCCCAAAGGCAGGAGCCAAACAGCGACCACTTGCCGCCATACGAATGGCCGACGATACCGATGCGCGTGGCATCGACTTCAGGCAGTGAAGCGAGCGCCTGCCACATGTTGGCGCTGATGTAACCAAGGTAGGAGAGGGGCTGGCACTTGGCCCCGGTACTCAGCACGGGCAACCGGGCATCTCCGCCGGGTGAGCCGATGGAGAGTGTGACGAAGCCGCGCCGCGCGAGCTGCCAGGCGAAGTCGCGCAGCGGTTTGGTGCTGAGGCCGGCGCTTGTTTCGGGATCGTAGTAAGGTACGAAAACGGCAGGGCGCTTGCCCTCGTTTGCAGGGAGCAGCAGGTAGCCATCGCCCGTTTGTCCGGGGGCGATTTCGACGCGCACTTTACGCTGGGTGATGCCCCCTTCCCTCTTCGTGGTCTCGATGATTTCCAGTTTCGGTTTCTCAATGACCGCCGGCCATGGGCCCATGACGGCATGCCAGTCCGCGAGGATTTCGGCGCGGCGTTTGGGCCAGTCTTCTGCTTTCTTTACCTGGCTGCCATCTTTGAAAACGAGGGGAGATTTTCCCGGTGAGAACTGCCCGGCGAACTCAGCGGGGACTTGGGTGAAGGGAAGATCAGCGGCATGAGCCAGCGCTGAGGCGGCCAGCAGGCCGGAAAAGATGAAAGGTTTCATGGGGTTGGTATTCCAAGAACGTGACTTCGCGACGATTCCATGCGGGCAAGTCGGCGGGGCCGGAAATGAATGGCCGCAAAAATACGCAAACCTGATCCTGAAAAAATTCTGAACCCAGAAGCCTGAACGGGCTAAAGCCCGAACTACGAGCACAGACGCGTTCAGCGCCCGCTTTCCTGTACATGCTCGCGGAGGACACGGACGACTTCCTGCACGACTTCGGGGCGCTCGACGCAGCCGTGCCAGCAGGGGACGACTTTTTCGGACTTCGCGCCTTCGAGATGGGCGCTCCAGTAGGGGACTGCGCCGTCGGAGCTGTCGAGGAGGGGCTTACGGCCGAGTTGTCCGATGATGGAGTGGTAAGGCACGGGAATGGGCACGGCGTTCAGCCCATCATAAAAGGGGTGCTCATTGGAAAGAGTGCCGATGCTGAGGAAGGCGAAGAAGCCCCAGTCGCGAATCTGCGGTGAGAGCGCGTCGGTGTTCCCGGTGAGCAACTGCTGTGTCATGAGCAATGTATCCACCGGCAGGCGAATGAACGAGGCGAGGCGACGCACGATGTTCTTGCTGGCGAGATTGCTGCCACGTTGCGGCGTGGTGATGAACAACAGACGCTTCACCTCGGGCTGAGGCTTGAATTTGAGGGCGCTGACAATGCGCTCGCGCACAGGCTGCGAAACGTCCAACTGCTCCGGCTGCTTGCGAAACATGGCGTCCCACAGCTTGTCTTTGGGATCGATGGCCTGCATTCGGCTGAGCAGTCCGCCCATGCTGTGGCCAACCATCACCATTTGGCTCATGCCGGGATCGTTGTGATCAGGATCGAAGTAATCACGGGCCTGCTGCAGGGAGGCGCGCAGACGTGCGGACGTCTGCGGCACACCCAAACCGGTGGGATACAGAAAGTACCAGGGCTGATACTTGGCGCGCAGTTCGGGGTCTGAACTGATGGCATTGACCGCGTTCAGCCAGATGTGAGGGTCGGACATGAGGCCATGCACAAAGACGACGGGAATGCGCTGGGGATCGTAGCCGTCCATGCAGTAAAGATGGCTGTCTCCTAGAGTGCGTTCGGGATAGAACAACCCCAGCAACGAAAAGATGCCGAGGGATTTTTTGGACAGGGCCAGATCTTTGGCTGCGGTGAAGTTTGCCGCGAGCAGGCGCTCATCACTCTGCACCTTCACGGTTTCCACGTTGAGGGCATCGTGCAAATGCAGGCGGCAGCGCCGCGGGGTGGCGGGATCGGCGTCATCGTCCGCCATCTCCATCACGGCAGTGAGGGTGAGGTTGCCACCGTTTGGCGGGAGGAAAGGCTGCTCTTTGCGCGTGGTGTCCGTGCGGTAGATGTGGCCGACGACGGGCACGCCCAGGCCGGAACGCTCCGAGAGCGTGTCCTCCCCGCGCGACCGCCTGCGTGAAGCGAGCAGGAGCTGATCCAGCTGCTTGGGCAGAACCTCGCGTTTGGCACTCGTCTCATTAGTCAGTTCGATCTGAAATGACTGCCGCCCAGAGGCAAACTCGGTGCCGCTCTGCCAGTAGCGCGGACATTGATGCGCGTCCCATTCACGCAGAAACTTGGCGAGCGCATACTCATAGCGATCCTCGGCTGCCCGCCGTGCGCTGGATTTGCCGTGCTGCATGCCGTCCCAGCCTGACGCCACTTCATCCAGCAGGGCGGCCATGTGCCGCTTTTCGCGCGCGGTGAGCTCGGTCTCGGCGCGCGTGACCTCCACGCGCAGAACGGAGTGGCAGGAGGTCAAGGCTCCGCAAAATGCGAGAGCGAAAAGGCGCAGTGCAGAGGTGGGCGGCATCACTTCGGCTCTGTGATCGGAGTCAGCTTGACGTTGCGGATCGCGGCCATGGTATTGAAGGTCGTCAGCGAGAGCGGCAGGTAGCTTTCGATGGGGCCGGAACGCACGCTGATTTTTTTACCTTCGATGTCTTCGTCAATGATCTGTTTGTCCCCCAGCCAGACGCTGATGTTTTTCGGGGTGACACGCAGCTTGAATGTGTACCACTCGTCATCTTTATATCGCTGGTAGCTGGAGGTGTTGTTGTCGGAGGCGTCCATGCTGTCGATGCAGGAGATGCCGGTGACGCTGCCGCCCCAGCCGCCGCAGATGAGGGTGGCGCAATGTTTGAGATCGCCGACGGGAAAGGTGAGGCCGACGAAGAAATCGACGCCCTGCATCCGCTTGGCTTCCAGCGTGATCTCGTAGTTGGTCGTTGGCAGTGCGGCTGCTTTCTTGTAAATGGCACCGCTCACATTCTCGCCCTGATTGATGATCATGAGACCACCCTCCAGTTCCACCTCACCGCTGCCGCCGACGTCCACGGACTCCCAGTCGTCGAGTGATTTGCCATTGAAGAGGAGGATCTCCTTGGCAGCCTCCGGCTTGGCAGCGGCAGGTTTGTCTTCAGCAGTGGCAAAGGCGGTGCCGAGCACCAGAAGAGCGGTCAGGATGGGGAATTTCATGGCTTCGGCCCGCACCCTCAGCGTGGCATGCCCCACGGTCAAGCTTCACAAAAATCACCTTCACACATGCTCCACCCCGATCTAAAAACCATCATCATCATGGGCGTCTCCGGCAGCGGCAAGTCCGTCGTCGGCAGTCTGCTGGCCGCCAGGCTCGAAGGCGTCTTTGAGGACGGCGACGATTTCCACCCGCCCTCCAACAAGGCCAAGATGTCCGCCGGCACGCCGCTGAATGATGACGACCGCTGGCCCTGGTATGCGACGCTGCGCCAGCGCATCGAGGACATGCGCCACCTCACGCCGAACTACGTGCTGGCCTGCTCCGCGCTGAAGCCGATCTATCGTGACAAACTGCGGGCGCATGATCACCCCGAGACGCTGCGCTTTGTGCTGCTGGACGGCACGAAGGAGCTCATCGCCACCCGTCTTGCGGGGCGCAAAGGGCACTTCATGCCGCCTACGCTGCTGGACAGCCAGCTGGCCACGCTGGACCCGACGCCCGACATCATCCGTGTTTCCATTGATCAGACGCCCGAGGAGATCGTGAACGACATCCTCAAGAAGCTGGAACACTCATGAGTGCCCAGATCCAGCGGCTATTCTGGGGCTGGGAGACACCCGTGCTGGACCAAGCCGTGGCACTGCTCTGCCGCGACTGGGATTCTGCGCGTGCGCTGGATCTCAGCAGCACACTGCTGCTGGTGCCGAACGGTGAAGCAGGGCGCCGGCTGCGTGAGGCGCTGGCGGTGGTGACGAATGAGACGGGGACCGCCGCCATCGTGCCGCATCTCTGGCTGCCGGAGCAGGCGCTGCTGCCGCAGACGCGCCGCTTTGAAGCAGCGACTGCGGTGCAGTCACAGATGGCGTGGCAGCGGGCGCTTGAACGGGTGCCGCTGGAATCACTCACGGCGCTGTTTCCCAAGGCACCCACTTCTTCCGGCTGGGGCTGGCAGGCGGAAACCGCACGCATGCTGGCGGAACTCAAGATGCTGCTCGGCACGGGCGGGCTTACTTTTGAGGACACGGCCGACCATCCCGCTGCGCAGCGCGAGGCTGCGCGCTGGCAGGATCTGGAGAAAATCGAGCGAGTGTACTTCGCGGAACTTGCACAGGCTCAAGTGGCGGATGCGCAGGTGCTTAAGCGCCGGCATGCGCACGAACCGGCGCTGCCAGAAGGGGTGAAGCGCATTGTCGTGCTCGCCTCGCCAGATTTGCCGCCTTTGCTGGATGACTGGATCGCTGGCTGTGCCAAACGCGGACTGCAGGTGGACATCGCGATTCAAGCGCCGCAGTCGATGGCTCACACCTTTGACGCCTGCGGACGTCCCCTGCCGGAATTCTGGGGCGAAGACGCGAGGTGCAGCCTGCCTTTTCAAGATGAACAGATCCACGTGGCGCGTGATCCTGCCACGCAGGCGGCGCTGACACTGGATCTCATGCGCGAGCTCGTGCCAACGGGCCGCACGGCGCTGGGTGTGTGCGACGCGGAAGTCGGCAGCCTGCTGCTGGAAAAGCTCACGCTGGAGGAAGCGCGCAGTTTTGAACCGGGTGGCATTCCAGTGCAGCGTGAGGGCATGTGGCATGTGCTGGATTGTTTCCGCCTGCTGCTCAGCTCAGGTGCCTGGCGTGCTTTTGCTGCGTTGCTGCGCATTGATGAATTTCGCAAAGCCGTCATTCCAGGCAATGAGAGCACCGCCGCACTGCTGCGCGAGGCGGATGACTTTGCCAGTGAGCATCTGCCCGTGACTCTGGCGCATGCGCTGGAGCTGCCGCTGGCGGACTGCCCTGCCCTGCAGCCAGCCATAGAAAACACGCTCGCCTTGCTTGATTCGCTGCGTCGGCTATCTCCAGCCAAAGCGGCGCGCACGCTGATCTTGAAGCTGCTCGGTGAGCAGGAGTTCAATCCCGATGCCCCTGGTGACCGGGAACGCACGGAACTGGCCACCGAGTGGCTACGCATCACGGAGGAACTTGAGCAGGAGGCACAACGGTTTGGTTTGCAGCCCAAGGCTGAAGACACCTTTTCGCAGTCACTGGAATGCCTTGCACAAAGTCGTCTCGCTGAGCCGCGTGGCGATATTGATCTCGTGCTGCAGGGCTGGCTTGAACTGCTGTGGGAAAAGGCGCCGAACCTGATCGTCACGGGTCTCAATGAAGAGCATGTGCCGGGCATCTTCATCAGCCATCCGTTTCTGCCGGACAGCCTGCGCAAGGCGCTGGGACTGCCCTGTCAAAACACCCGCTTCGCGCGTGACGCCTTCATCCTCGCCGCACTGGCGCAGCAGCGTCTGGGTAAACGTGGACGTCTGAGGCTGCTGTGCGGGCAGTGGAGCGAGGATGGCGATGCCCTGCGCCTGTCCCGGCTGCTGTTTTTATGCGACAACGCGGTGCTGCCGCAGCGTGTGGCGCATCTGTTTCCGAAGGAGGAGGATCAGCCGTCCGCAGCGGAGCCGCCGCGTACGCTGGCGTGGAAGCTGCAGCCGGACTGGAGCGCGAAGCCGCTGGACACGATCTCGCCTTCACGCTTGCGCGAGTATTTGAGCTGCCCGTTCCGGTACTACCTTAGCTGCAAGAAAAACATGAGCGCCATCGAGACTGGCAAACGTGAGCTGGATGCTGCTGAGTTTGGCAATCTCATTCACCATGCGTTTCATCGGCTGAGTCTGGACCCCGGCATGCGCGACAGCACTCACCCCGCACACATTGCCGACTGTCTGGAAGCTGCGGCACGGGACCGGGTGAGAGAGATTCATGGGCAGCGGCCCGCGCCGCTGATCACGCTGCAGCTTGAAAGCATTCTACAACGCCTGCGGAAAGCGGCGGAGATCGAAGCCAGAAACCGGCAGGAAGGCTGGCAGTGCATTGATGCGGAGCTGCTCATCGGCGACAAGGAGGATGCCATGCCCTTCCTCATCGCCGAAGCTCGACTGAGAGGCCGCATTGACCGGGTGGAGCGCCACGTGGACGGCACCCTGCGCATCGTCGATTTCAAAAGCTCCGACAAACCGCGCACGCCGCAGGAGGCGCATGTTAAGGTGATCACGGCCCGCACGAAGCTGACCGAGGCGGATGAATGGAAGTGCTTTGACCTGCCCGATGGCAGACGCGGACTGTGGCTGGATCTGCAGCTGCCGCTGTACGCCGCTGCTTTGCAGAAGCGCGGTCAGTCCATCAGCAGCGTGGCCTACTTCGC
>NZ_JBIPNG010000222.1:0-10367 GCF_044373815.1 Prosthecobacter sp.
CATCATGGTGATCCTGCTGATCTTCTTTGTCGCGACGACGACATTTGAGAAGGACAAGACGCAGATGAAGATCACGCTGCCGGAGTCGAAAACGCTGGGCGGTGCGGCGACGACGCCGGAGGTGCGCGTGGCGATCACCATCGATGAGCAGCAGCATGTGTTTCTGGACGGGAAGCCGGTGGAGCTGGAGCAGCTGGCGGCGGCGATCACGTCGATGAAGGAAACGACGCCCGAGCTGAAGCTGGAGCTGAAGGCGGACACGACGGCGGCGCTGGGGAACCTGGTGAAGGTGTGGGACGCGCTGAGGGAGGCGGGGTACAGCATCAATGATGTGCCGGCACGGATTCAGCGGGCGAAGTGAAGACTTTTTTCGCGCAGCGGCCTGGGGAAGAGCAGGCGGGAGTGGCGGTGTGATTTGAGGACGCATGAAGGTGTGCGGCGGTGCGCCTGGAAGACGCTGCTGGTGGGCGTGGGATGTGCCGGAGTGCTGGGTTTGCTTTCCGATTCTGATGGCCGGTACCCAGGGGCACCTCGCTAGAGCTCGGCGGCCCTGGGCTGAAAGACGCAACCCCCTTGGGGTTGGTGTGTGGTGGAGTGGGCAGAGCAGCGGCGAACAGGCCTTAGGGGCTATGGGAGCTATTTGGCTGAGCGGGTTCGAGGTGAGCTGCTAACGAGGAAGATGCAGACCAGAACGGGCTGCTGCGCAGCCGCGAAGCGAACCCCGAACTACGAACGAAGAAGTGGGCCGACTTCCTCCTTGGCTCTTCGAGCAGTGGAGGAAAAATGTTTTCTGAATAGGAGATCTGGGGCTTGGCTAGGTGCAGCGCAGCTGCGGTGTTTGATGTGTTCCGCGCAGTCTCCGTTGTGCCGGGTGATGATAGGCGCAACTCATCGAGGCACTTTTGGAACACGAGGAACCTTAGGCAAAGAGGGAACCTTTGGCAAAGAGGGCAGCTTTGGAACACGAGGAAGTTTGGGGACGCCGGGGGGATTGTATTTTTTGCCCTGTGTGGCGGGGGCTGGCTCGCTGAATTGAATCCAACTGCCGCCGTTGTTTTCCCTGGCGAGGGTTTGGTCGGCATTGAATTTGTGGATGGTGCCCATGTGGGGGCGGCCATGCACCCGCCATGGGGCTGCCTGGGCGGCTGAGGTGAGTAGCAGCAGGATGAGGAGGAGGGGCTTCATGTGGGGACTGTGCGCGGGTTTTGGTGGGGGCAAGTGCGTAATGATACTAGGTGAGTAATTGGGTTTGGGAATGTGCAGGTTTTAGCGTTTGGATGCGCTGTGTCATCCAAGGCGTGAGGCGGGGCGTGTGAAGGACGCCCATTCTTCGCGCTGCGCGCTACGAAGGGCAGGCTTGCTGGTGGGCGAGGTGTGTGGCGAAGCCAGGGTAGCCTCGCTTAGGCTCGGCAACCCTTCGCTATGTTACGCAGCCCTCTTTGGGGCTGGTGGATGGCGGAGCGTGGTGGCGTGGGCGGAGCAGCGGCGAACAGGCCCTAGGGGCTGTGTGACCTCAGGGTTCGAGGTGAACAGCGAATTAGAATGCCGCTGACCAGAACGGGCTGCTGCGCAGCCGCGAAGCGAACCCCGAACTACGAACGAAGAAGTGGGCAGGCTTCCTCCTTTGCTCTTTGAGCTGCGGAGGATACGAAAGCTGGGTGTGCCGTGACGTGAGGAGTGAGGAGCGGGTTTAGCGGCTCTTCACTTTGGTGTACTTCACGTAGGGCTCGAATTTGTAGCATTTGGGCATGAGGATGCCGCGCTTTTTGAGGATGGAGGTTTTGTTTTCCTCCACTTCAAAGCCGGGGTGGCCGGTCCAGGCCCACTGCCAGCCTTCGTTGGCGATGAAGAGGCCACCGCGCTCATGGCCTTGGCGAATGATGCCGGTGGTTTTGAGGCGCTCCGGGGCGGCGTAGTAGATGCCTTTGGAGGACTGGGCCTCGGGCTGGTAGATGCCAGCGGGGAGGGTGAACTTGCCGTCCGGGTGCTGGCAGTCGACGGCCTGGGCCACTTGGATGGCGGGGGTGCCGGGGGCGCAGCGCTCGAGATCTTTGGAGGCGCAGGAGACGAGGAGGCAGGAGGTCAGCAAGGCGGAAAGCAGGTGTTTCATGAGATGAGGAGGAAGCGCTTAGGTGGTGCGCGCCAGGTGCGGACGGGGCCGGAGATGAACGCGGCCATTACTAAACACAGGATGGTGGACGTGTGGTAGCAGAATGTGGTGGCGATTTGGTGAGGTGGGCCGCTTCGCCTGCGATCTCGATGTGTTCACCGGCCTGGCGGCGTGCTGCAATCTGCTTGGGGCTTTCTTTGGCCAGGAGCTCATGCATGGGCATGCCATAGATTCGTTCAAGACGCTGAACCTGGCGTTCTCCATGCCCGCGGCAGCTGGTGATCAGGAGGGCTGCATGGTGGGGCGTGTGGCTCGGAATTTGCGGAGCTCAAACAAGGAATGGGACTAGGGGAGGGGTGAAAAGGGATGGAAGTCCGCCTTGCAAGCCCGCATCCTGTCGGCTTAATCCGCGCACGTCGGTGTATGGCCGTTTGTTTTTTCTTTTCGCATGAGCTCTCCTCCCAAGGTCTTCATCTCCGCCACTTCGGGTGATCTGCGCAGCGCGCGCAAGGTGGTCGAGCAGGCACTGCTCAAAAGCCAGTGCCTCCCAGTGGAGCAATCGAACTTCCACCCCGACTGGCGCACTCTCGAAGACCTCGACCGGAAGAAAATCGAGGAGTGCCAGGCTCTCATCCATCTCGTGGGCTGGCGCTATGGCGCGGAACCGGACCCCGCCACGCTGCCGCCCGGCACGCCCCGCCGCAGCTACACCCAGCTCGAATATCACGTGGGACGCCGCCTCCAGACGGACCTTGGAGACCCGCGGTTCCGTGTCTATGTCTTCCTCTGCCCGCAGGGTTTCCCCTTTGACCGGGAGCCCGACGCGGAGCCGGAGGACAAGCGTGCGCTCCAGATTGAGCACCGCCGCTTGCTAGAGTGCAGCCCCTACCGCTATGACACACCAGCGGATGATGGGGAGCTGGAGAAGGCGGTCCTCGCCATGCGCGAGGAGGTCTTTGCGATACAGCAGGAGCAGGTGCAAACCACCGCCGTCGTCCAGCGCTCCCATCGCCTGCTCATCCTCGTCCTCCTGCTTGTTCTCGTTCTTGGCGGTGGCATTTACGCGGTGCATCGCTACACCCAGCGCGGCCTTCACGAAATCGTCGAGTCCCAGAAGCTCGACACCGCCAAGATCAAGACCCACCTGCGTGAGTCCTCCGAGCACCGCTTGGAGCAAGACCTGCAAGCCGCTGGCCTTGAAGCCAAGTCCGACGACCGCGAGCGGCTCAAGGACAATGCGCAGGCCGCGCACCAGTCCCGCCTCGCGCGCATTGATGACCTCGCCGCCAGCTTCGCTCTTATTGAAGGCCGGGCCGACGCTACCGAGGAGGTGAAGGAGATGGGCCGCATCTTGCAGGAAGAAGGCGTGGATGCCGCTTTGCGCTATATCGAGGGGAAGCGCGCCGCGCTCCTCGCCCGTGTCGCTGCCGCCGATGCCGCGCATGTGGAGCAAAAGCGTGCCCAGCTCCAGCCCCTGCTCCAGGCCGCCGGCCTTCAGTGGACCAAGGGCCAGACCGCCGCCGCCCGCACCAGCTACCACCAGTTGCTCAAGCTGGACCCGCAGTGGCCGCAGGCGCTGGACGCCTACGCAATGTTCCTCTTCGACCAGTCCATCTACTTCGAGACCATCGGCCCCCTCAGCGCCGCCGTCGCCGATGCCCAGCAGTGCCTGGCCCACGCCCAACGCTTTCATGACCTCGACCCTACTCAGCCCCGCGCTCAGCGTGTGCTCAAAGCAGCGCACGACCAGATGGGCGATGTCCTCAGGCAACGCGGGGCCAAGGGCGATGCCGACGAAATCATCCAGCACTGCCAGCAAAGCCTCGCCCTCGCCGAAGCTTTTTACAAGGCCGACCCGAACTCCGAAGTCTTCGCGCGGAGTGTGTCGGTGAGCTTGGAGAAGTTGGGGGACTTTCTGGCCCGGCGCGGCCAGCCCGGCGACGCGGAGGCCGCGCTCAAGCACTACACGCGCAGCCTGGAGCTTGCCGAAAAGCTGTTGGCCGGCAACCCCGACTCCGGCGAGGCTGCGCGCGATGTGTCGGTGGGCCTGGACAAGGTGGGCGACTTCATGGCCCGGCGCGGCCAGCCCGGCGACGCGGAGGCCGCGCTCAAGCACTACACGCGTAGCCTGGAGATGAGCGAGAAGCTGCTGGCCGCCAACCCCGACTCCGGCCAGGTCGCGCGCGATGTGTCGGTGAGCCTGGACAAGCTGGGAGACTTCCTGGCCCGACGCGGCCAGCCCGGCGACGCGGAGGCCGCGCTCAAGCACTCCACGCGCAGCCTGGAGATGCGCGAGAAGCTGCTGACTGCCAACCCCGACTCCGCCCAGGCCGCGCGCGATGTTTCGGTGAGCCTGAACAACCTAGGCAACATTCTGATCCAGCGCGGCCAGCTAGGCGACGCAGAGGCCGCGCTCAAGAACTATACGCGCAGCCTGGAGATAGAACAGAAACTGCTGGCCGCCAACCCCGATTCCGCTCAAGCCAAGAGCGGGATATCATGGGCGTGGCAGTGTCTGGGTATCGCCCTGTCCAAACGCAACCAAACGGGTGACGGGGAGAAAGTGACCCAATACTTCGACTGGTGTGTACAGATCAGAGAAGCACTGAAGATCAGCAATCCCTCTTCAGGAAGTGCTGCTAGCGACCTCGCTGAAATCTGCATGGAATACGGCAACCACGCTGAGCGCAGCGGCAAAGGCGATGCACAGTCATGGTGGAAACGCGCCCAAAACATCCTCACTGATAAGCAAGAGAAAGGCATGTCACTCTCGCCGGACGACCGCAAGTTCCTCGAAACGCTGCGGGCGAAGGTGAGTGCCAAGTAGGCGTGGGGTTGGGGGAGCGACAGCCTGTGAGGACGTGGCGGAAAGGCAGGACCATCTGGCGGGGGAGGGGATGAGGATTGGCGGCTGCTGGAGAGGTTGTGTTGTGGTTGTGGGGCTGATGCGAGTGGGGTGTCGAAAAGAGGGCTGTATCTGAGTCGGAGAAAAGCTCTTTGACTGAGATGGCACTCTGTCGCGATTGCGCGCGCCGAATGCCCTGAGCTGTTTGGAAAGGGGGAGCGATTTGAGTCACCCGTCTGAGCTGGGACGAAGGATTCTAGGGACGCGCACAGCGCATCCCTACCGGTCCTGGGTGCTGCGATTGATCCTTCGACTTTCGCCCTCTGTGGTGCATCGGGAATGGTAGGGAACCGCTGTGCGGGTCCGTGAATTTGGGTTTGTCGCAGCACAGGCGATCAAAAGGGTGCGCCGTCCATGGAGCTTTCGACAGCGGAAGGCGGAGAAGGTGGCGTTTGGAAAGGGGGAGTGCTTTGAGGCACGAGATGGAGCTGGGACGAAGGATTTCAGGGACGCGCACAGCGCATCCCTACCAGCGCTGGGTACTGCGATTGATCCTTGAACTTTCGCCTAGATTGGAAATTTGGTCACCATGATGTGGTATTTCATGATTTAAAATTTGATGAGCATGAAGAAATTGCTTGAGATCTGAAATCGGGACCCAAGGCTGATGGTTACATTATGAATGATGCTGATTTTCATTTGGTGGCGCATTCGCCGCTGGTTCATTTCGAGACGTGCACGAAGGTGCAGAACGCAACGACGAAGAAGCTGGAGACGCCGCGGGCGAATGTGCTGCAGCGACGGATGGCGGAGGCGGTGGAGGTGCTGACGGCGCTGGGGATTCCTGCGATACGGGTGATCGTGACGAAGATCCGGCAATGTGGCGGGACGACGTTTAGCGTGGAGGTGATTTATCACCTGTGCCAGCAGCGGAACACGGATGCGCTGATTTTGGCGAACATCAGCGCGAACAGCCAGGGCATCCTGGAGCGGATACGAACCTTCAGTGAGAACGACCGCTTCCCATGGCACAATGCGCTGGTGCCGCGTGAGCGGCGGATGAAGTGGGCGAACGGGAGCACGGCGACGATCACGAGTGCGGAGTCGATGAACCCGGGGATCTCGAAGCCGCGGCAGGCGGTGCTGTTTAGCGAGAGCGCGAAGTATCCGCGCGGCGGGGTGAAGGATGACCGGAAGATCATGGCGTCGATCCTGCCTTCGCTGAATGATGCGGGGCTGGCGATCGCGGAGAGCACGCCGGACGGGGCGAGCGGCTGGCACTACGAGACGTGGCAGGGGGCGCTGTCTTTGGATGATTTTCTCAAGGCGTGGCGTGCGGGGGATGCGGCGCCGGGGAACGGGTGGGTGAAGGTGTTTGCGGCGTGGTTTGAGTTTGCGGAGAATGCGAAGCCGGTGACGGCGGCGATGCGGGCGAAGATCGATGCGTCGATGACGCCGCGTGAGGCGAACGGTCGGCGGCGCTATGGATGGACGTATGAGCAGCTGGCGTGGCGGCGGGCGATCATGGAGGCGGAGTGCTCGGGCTCGGAGGACACGTTTGATGAGTTTTATCCGGAGGATGAGGTGAGCTGCTTTTTGTCGTCAGGCAGGCCGCGCTTTAACGTGGCGGCGCTGCGGCGGCTGGAGCTGGCGTCGCAGCTGCATGAGCCGGAGGTGGGCTCTCTGGTGGCGGTGGGAGATGGGGTGGAGTTTCAGGTGGATGCGAGCGGCTTTGGCAGTTTCCACCTGTGGGAAAGACCGCAGCCGGGGTGCAGCTACATCGTGTGGTGTGACCCGATGACGGGGGAGGACCAGGCGGCGAGCGGTGACCCGGACCGGCACTCGATCGGTGTGCTGCGCACGGAGTATCAGGAGGCGGGCGGTGCGTGCTACAAGGATGCGGTAGTGGCACGGGTGCGGCCGCCTTTTACGGGGACGACGCTGCTGACGGCGGACTACATCGCGCTGCTGTCAGAGTATTACGGCGGGGCGCTGGTGGTGCTGGAGGTGAACATGGGGCTGCATGTGCTGGAGCGGCTGAAGGATGCGGGTGTGCCGCTGTACAAACGGCAGGTGGTGGATCCGTATGACCGCGAGAAGCAGAACTTCATGCTGGGGTGGAAGCTGAAGGACCGGGACCAGCGCAGGGATGTGATCGACAGTCTGGCGCTGGCGTTTCACAATGAGACGCTGGATGTGTTCTGCCCGCATATCTTGGCGGAGTGCAAGAACTTCATGTGGAGCAAGAACGGCCGCGAGGAGGCGCGCAGCGGCTGCCACGATGATGATGTGATGGGGCTGGCGATGGCCTACCGCTGCAAGGGGAGCGCGACGCTGTACAAGGTGGCGACGCGGCGGAGGCGGCGGCCGGTGGATTACCGGCGGGTGAAGTAGCGGGGCCCGCGCTCATGTGGCGCTGGGCGTGTGGGGACACAGTGGGGGCAGCTTGGCCAAAGCACTTGATTCGGGGGATTGGGCGATGGTGTGTTTGTTACGCGCTGGTGAACGGGTGGGCTGTCGCCACACCCATTCTACGTTCTTGATGTCGTTGCTCGTGGGGGCTGGGAGCAGGCGTGGGCGCTGGCCGACAGGCAGGAGTGCCTGTCGTACTTCATGCAGGGAGCTTTGTGGTGCGTGTGGTGCTGGCGGCGTGCGGGGCGCTGGGGTCTGAGCACGCGGTGGTCTTTGACGGGGCGGAAGGGCGCTGCGTGGTGTTTAGCAACGGGGACTGGTGCCGCGAGGAGTGACGAATGACGAATGCGGGGTGCTGCTGATGCTCTAATTGGTGGGGGCGCTTGCTGCAGCAGCGGGGGCAGGGGGCGGTGTGGTTGCAGCGGGGGCTGGCTGTGCAGGGCCTGGGGGGGATGTTTTTTCGGGGTAGTCCCAGGTGCGGGTGAAGTAGGGGAGGTGGCTGATGTCGTTGCGGATCAGGACGGACTGCACCACGTCTCCCTTGGGGGTTTTTGTGAAGCGGATGAGAATGGTCCAGGTGCCGGTGTGGTGGTTTTTATACCAGGTTTCGGTGGTGACGGGATCGCCGGCTTTGATGGACTCGATGTGGGCGTCGCTGCTGGAAAGGAGGGTGTTGGCATCGGTCAGGGAAAGGGTGCCGATCTCGCGGAGGCGATCCCACGCGACGGGCGGTGAAGGATAGAGGGCTGTTTTGACCGTGGCGACCATGAGGCCGATGAGGATGAGAATGAGCACCGCCATGGTCTTGGGCGAGGTGGGCGGAAGTGAGTCGGGGTCGGCTAATTTCATGGGGATCGAAGGGGGCAGGGGAGTATTGAGGTGCGGCGCGGTTTGTCGAGGAGGGGATGGTGTGAAAAGTGAATAGGCGCGGGGCTTACCGCTGCGGAGTGTGGAGCGGTGCCTGCCTGAGAGCGACCGTCCGACGGACTGCATGAATCAAGGCCATCTGCCGGCATGGGCGCGGATGTGGAAAGCGGGTGCTACGGGATGAAAGTATACCTAAAGATGCCATGATAAAATATCAAAGTACTTGAACTCTTAAAACCGGACCCAAGGGTATGTCATGGCCTTTCAAAACATTCAATCCGACGACGAAGAACAAACCCAGGAAGAAGAGCAGCAGCCGCAAAAGCGGACCAACATCCGCTCGCGCAACAACGAGTATGATTCCGAAACGGGTCCGGGTACGGGGAGTGCGGCGAGGCGCACTGGCACGATCAACCGTGACGGCAGCACCTCGCCTGTGTCCTCGACATTTGGCACCGCGACGGGATCTCTGAGCCAGCCGCTGCCGCAGTTCACCCCGGAGCAGCTTGATGGCATGAAGAAGGCGAACAGCGCGAGCTTTGGGAAGCGCCCGGGCCGCCTCGATGCGCGCCCGCGCAACAACATTTACATGCCCGGCACGGGGCCGGGGACCGGGCGCACGGCGATCCGTGTGGGCACGATCAACCGTGATGGCAGCACCTCGCCGGTGTCCTCGACGTTTGGCACTGCGACGGGATCGCTGAGTCAGCGGTCGTCCAAGCTGATGACGCCGCGCCCGACGCCGGCGGATGCGTATGCGCAGCGGCAGAGCAATGTGGCGCTGGCGAAGGCGAACGGGACCTTTGATGCCGTGCGCCAGAAGTTCAATGGGGCGAATTCGGGGCAGATCATGGACGAGCATGGCAACATTTCCAAGAACCCCAACTCGCCCAAATTTGACCAGGTGCCCGACGGCCAGGGTGGGTACAAGTTTGTCCCCGTGCCGCCGAAACAGACACCGCGCACGCAGCCGAAGCCTGTGGCTGCCACAGGTGGGCTGGATGGGACGATCAAGGCCTCGACGGAGCAGTTTGGCGCCGCCAACCCTTTGAAGGGCATGGAACTGCCGAAGCCGCTGGCGCCTGCGGTGCTGGCGGCTCCCCTGAAGACTGCACCCACAGGGGCGTCTTCCCCGGCGATGAATCCCTCGATAACACACACAATGACGCCTGTGGCACCCAGCAGCCTCGGCATGCCAAGCACGGGAACGCTGCAGGCAAACACGCAGCCGCTTGGCATCGGCTCTGGTGGGTTGGGAGGGCCGCTGAAGCTGCCGGATCCTGCGAAGGACGACTCGAAAAAGCCTTTAGCCCGCGCGAAAGGTGGGCCGGTGAAGGCTGGCAGGCCCTACCTTGTGGGTGAGGAGGGGCCGGAGATCATCGTGCCCAAGCATAGCGGCCATGTGGTGCCGAATCATGCCATCTCCACTGCGGAGCTGATGGAGATGAAGCGTGCCGGGAAGAACATCGTGCTGACGAAGGGTGCGGTGGGAGCGAAGTTTTTTGAGACGCGTCCGGCTCCGCAGAAGAAGGTGTGCCGGGGCAGGGGGTGACCTGGTTTATGAGGATGAAAACGGGGTTGTCATTTGTCAAGAATTTGCACACTGACCCCATTTTGGGGGGCGGCGGTGGCGTGGGGTTTGAAGTGGAGCATGGGCGACACTTGTACCGGGGACATGGGTTACACTGCCTGCTCCGCATTTTGAGGGTGTTCACTGACAGGCCGGCAAGCAGGCTGAGGTCGAAGAATGATCAATACCCTGCGAAAGCGGTGTCGCCGATGCAGGCTTGCGCCGTGCATCTCTGTCACCGCAGTCCAGGACGCTGGCGCGTGGTTGCAAGGACCAGTGTTTTCGCGAGCGCGAAGCGTCTTGGAGTGCGTGCGGCAAGCCTGGGCACGACGCCGCTTTCGCAGGCTGGACGGTGCGCTGAGGCAGGAGATAGTGATTCACCTCGCGAAAGCGGTAGCTGCGATGCAGGCTTGCGCCTTGCATCTGCGCGACCGCAGTCCAAAAGGCTGGCGCGCTGGGCGGTGAGGGCGCGTGAGGGATCGGGACGATCCCTCTCCGCCAGAGGGCTGATGTGTTCGCAGGGTGACTGAGGAGCAACCTGTGCGAAGGGGGTGCACGCGGCT
>NZ_JBIPNG010000654.1:0-2962 GCF_044373815.1 Prosthecobacter sp.
AATTAAAATAAAGTGACAGAAAATGTGCTTTTAGGCAAACGGAAAGTTGCAGAAACTGTGTTTTTGTCCGATCATTCCTCCATGACCGCACAAGAACTCTATGATTTACGCAAAGGTAAGAAGCTGACTCAGCAACAGATGGCTGATTGGTTAGGTGTAAAAAAACGTCGCCTCCAATCATGGGAGGCTGCATTGCATCCAGTTCCACAATGGGCCGTCGACAAAATCAATGAAGTGCCATCTTTGAATCCAAAGCTCACACTAGAAGAATTCCAAAGGCTCAACAAAAAAGCGGAAGAACAAGGTAAAACGGTGGAACAATTAATTGCTGACATCATCAAGGCGGCAATCCTGCTCGCCATGTGCACGGCGGGGCTCTGGATGTTGTTATAAATAACCCCACGCTGAAGATCGAGGAAGAACAAAATGAGACGCGGCCCGTTTCCCTCTGAGGCCCAAATCATCGCTGGCCTTGTGATCTTTGCCATCTTCGGCTTGGTCCAAGGTATTCGCTGGCTGTTTGGCTGGTGAATCGTTCACGCCAGCACTTTCTACGACTGCGCATTATCCGCAAGGTCCTGCCTGTATTACATGAAATGTGAATAACTAACGGCCCTTCAAAATATCATCCATCTTCTCGTATGGGCCTTTTGGTATTATCGGGGCGGGGCCAAGTTCAGGATGAGCTTGGTGTAATCCATCGTTTAATTTTTGTGTTTCAATGCGCCTAGAGCGCTCCTGATCCAGCATGGCATTATTGTCCATCAACATCATTTCCCGAGCGTAATCTCTTGGCTTTGAATCACTGAAATTTTTGCTGTGACCAAACAGCCATACGCCACCAATGAATACACCAATGGTGACGATCCAGATGGCGCAAATGTGAACTTTTCTCTTCACGTTCGACCAATCAACCTTTGGCATGTGCGCATATTTCTCTGGCCACAACCACACACTCAAAGCCCAGGCAACGCATAGCGCCAGCATCCATCCGACCGATGGCGATTCACGTTCATTCGATGCATGGAACATGGATGCAATACAGATGACCAAGATTCCAGCGCCGATGATCCTCTTTCTCTTGTCACTCATCCCGCACCCTAGCCGAAATCGGCGCTCGTCAAACGGCAATAAGGCGGCAACGGTTAAGCAAATTGACGGATTGACCAAATTGTCAATTCATCGCCTTTTATGACCAAAAAGAGCGGTATAAATGACCAAAACAAACGGCAAGCCATTGAACGTCAATGAGATTCCAGAAGACTAAGGATCTTGTGCCGAAAGGCTTAAGGGTTCGAGTCCCTTCCCGAGCACCACTCTTTGAAGGTCAAAGAGTTACCATGGGGTAAAAGTGAAAATAATCGAAAGTGAAAATCTTCGGTTCGGACAATATTCGGACACTTTTCGAGTTCATCCTTGCCCCCGGTCTCGGAACAAGCGATTTGGGTCATAAATGGGTGGAAACTGTCCATCGACTTGGTTCCAGTTTTTGGCGATTCTCAATCATTATCCTGGTGGGCGGTGTCTCATTGAGACCCATCGAAACGTGTCATCGCCATGCGGCCGAGTCAGCCTGCAATTCTCTGCTGATTCACGTTATAAAGATTTGAGCGACCGGGGCTTATCCTTGGTTGTCTCATCCACCCATCATGCCCCGGCGAACCCATTATTCGCCCTGCATCAACCGGATCATCGTCTGTGCGTTGTATCATGAAGGCCGGCGGCTTCGCCGTCCCATGACGCGACTGGTCAACGATCTGCTCACCTCATCACTGCAAAACACGCAGGGATGGAGCATCGCTGCCACGCAGATGAGCGTCCCGGCTCAGGGCCGCATTCAGGAGGCTGGCACCACCTGCTAGCCGCACCACGTCGTCACAGCATCCCACTTCACCCCACCCGGTTCTCTCGCAAAAGGGGCCGGGTGTTTTGTCGTCGGGCCATGTGGCGGCTTTCTTCATCCACCCAAGTACACCCACCCCACATCAGGAGACACACCACCATGGCCATTAAACTCAGCGCCAACTACAGCAAAAAACTCGGACTGCCCCAATACAGCAGCCACAGCTTCAGCGCCTCCGTTGAAGTCGAACTCAGTGACATCACCCAGGTCGAAGCCGAAGTGCAGAAGCTTTACCAGCTGCTGCAGCACTCCGTGGATCAGGAAATCCAGCACCCAGGTTACGTCCCGACGGCCAATACCAACGGCAACGGGCATGCAGCACCACAGACAAATGGACGCACCTACCCGGTTAACGGCAACAATCGTGCTGCTCCACCGCCCGTCACGGACCGCTGGAACTGCACCGATGGCCAACGCGGGTTTATCCTGCGCATTGTCAGCGAGAACGCCAGCATCACCAAACAGGTGGCGGAGGATCTGTCCCAGCAGCTCTTCGGCATCGGCGTCAAGCAGCTCAACAAGATGCAGGCATCTCAGTTGATTGAGGACCTGCTCGTCAAAGCCGGCAAACCCGCGCCACGCCAGACGCGCTGGCAGCAACAACCCACCGCCCAAGCCGCATGAACACGCCCGCTGCCTCACCGCCAGAGCGCAGCGAGCAGGACATCATCACCGCATTGCAGGCAACTGTTTCAGCTTCCCGGCTGTCGCTGTTCCTGCAATGCCGGCTGAAGTTCTACTTCCGCTACGTGCTCAAGCTCAAGAAACCAAAGACAGCCTCGCTCCATCTCGGCAATGCGGTTCACGCCGTGTTGAAGGCCTGGAACAAAGCACGCTGGGTTCAGCAGCCGCTTTCGCTCAAGGTGGTCCATGAGACCTACCAAACAGCCTGGGCGGACAACACCGATGGATCGGTGGAATGGGAATCCGGGGAGGAAGAAGCCGACAAAACCACCGGCTGGCGTCTGCTCGACACCTACCTGCGCGAAAGCCATCTTCCCGCTGAGGTCAAACCCGACGCAGTGGAAGTCCCGGTGGAGGCCGATCTGCAGCAGCACG
>NZ_JBIPNG010000655.1:0-2961 GCF_044373815.1 Prosthecobacter sp.
CTGCGCGCCCATGTGGAGTTCACGCGAGTGAACTGGGCGCAGGTGGACAAATACTATGGATTTGTGACGCAACTCCAGCCGCGCAATGCGCGCTACTGGGAGGAGGCCTCATGGCACATGGCCTACAATGCGGCCTCGTATTACCTCTACAACAAGGAGCTGAAGTCGGGCCTGCGTGGCACCTTGTTCCATGACTATGTGAAGCGTGGCCTCGACATTCTGGAGGAGGGTTTGAAGCTCATGCCGGACAATCCCCGACTCTGGCAAAAGCTGGGCGACCTGCACTGGAACCGCAGCAAGGACTTCAAAGCCTCTGGCGACGCCTACCTGAGCTCCTTTCAGCACGGTGGTCTGAATTTCACCGAGCGCTTCGCCGGCTTTGCCTATGCGCAGGCAAACGATCCCGACTCATGGGCCAAGGGTTACGCCATTTTGAAGAAGCTCTATGACGAGAAAAAGGCCACTCCCGGGCTGATCGAATTCCTGAAAATACTGGAACAAAATCTCCACATCCCTGCGGCTCAGCGCATTCCTGATGCAGGTCCGGTAAGAACGATCCCAAAACCTCAGTCCGGCCCCCTACGGCCATAGGCTGGCAACCTAGCTTGGTTGACATCCGATGCTTTCGGGTGAATTTTCACATTGTTCCAACCAATGCCTGCCAAAATAGACATTCCCCGCAAGTCGATCTACCGCCTGTCGATCTACCAGCGCTGCCTGCAGCGTCTGCGTGAGAATCAGGTGGACACTGTGTCGTCTGCCGCCTTGGCAAAAGCGGCCGGGGTGAAGTCCACCCAGCTGCGCAAAGACTTGGCGTATTTCGGCCAGCTCGGCACCCGGGGTCTGGGCTACAATGTGGACGCCCTCAGCGGCACGATTGGCGATGTGCTGGGGCAGAACAAACTGCAGCCCGTCATCCTGGTCGGCGTCGGGAATCTCGGTTCCGCACTGCTGCGCTACGGCGGCTTCCGCAAGGAAGGCTTCGAAGTCGCGGCCGCGTTTGATCTATCACCCCGCAAGCAGCCGCAGGTCAGTGTGCCCGTGCTGCCGATGACTGATATGGCCGAATTCATCCGCCGCCAGAATGTGAAAATGGCCATCCTCACCGTGCCCGCCAGCAACGCCCAGTCCGTGGTCAATGATCTGGTGCAGCACGGCATCCAGGCCATCCTGAATTTCTCCCCCACCGTCCTCGATGTCCCGGAGAATGTCGTCGTGAACAGCGTGGATCTGGCCGTGGAGTTGGAGAATCTGAGCTACTTCATCCGCTGATTCTTTGGCGCGCAGGCGCTGAGAATGAGTTGAAGCAAAAGCACTGCATCATGCGTTGATGTCGGACTCACCATCCGACCCTCCCCATGCTCCGACTTCTCGCCGTCCTCTTCGCCCTCGTCTCCACCGCCTATGCGGCACATCCGTTTCTCTGCTGCGACTACGGTGGTGGCAAGGTCTGCGTGGTTTCCGCCGAGGGGAAAATCGAATGGCAGTGGGACTGCAAAGCCCCGCAGGACTGCTGGAAGCTGCCGAATGGAAACTACCTCTTCTGCTTTGTCAGCGGTGCCCTGGAGGTGACTCCTGACAAGAAAATCGTGTGGGAGTACAAGGCACCGACCGATGTGAAAGTCGAAGTGCATTCCTGCCAGCCGCTGCCAGATGGGAATGTGATGATCGTGGAATGTGGCACCAGCCGCATTATTGAGGTGGATCGGGCTGGGAAGATCGCCAAGGAGATCAAGCTCACCGCGGCTCCTGAGATCAAGCTGCACAACCAGTTTCGTGGCACACGCAAACTCGCCAACGGCCACTACCTCGTCTGCTTCAAAGGCGAAGGCAAAATCGTCGAACTCGATGCCGACGGCAAAGTGCTGCGCCAGATCAAAGTTCCTGGAGATCCCCATGAAGTCGTGCCGCTTCCCGAAGGCCACCTCCTCATCACCTGCGGTGATGGCCATCAGGTGCGCGAACTGGACGCCAAAGAAAACATCGTCTGGGAACTCGCTGAAAACGACATCCCCGGCTACACGCTGCGCCTCATGGCCGGCTGCCAGCGCCTGCCGAACGGCAACACCGTCTTCTGCGTCTATCTCGGCCACGGCCACATCGGCGAGCAGGCCCAGGTCATCGAAGTCTCCCGTGACAAGAAGATCGTCTGGAACGTGGCCGACCACGCCCAGTTCAAGACCATCAATCAGATCATGCTGCTGGATGTGGCCGGAGACGTGACGAAGGGCGAGATTCTGCGCTAAGACGGATCAATAACTCCGCGCAAACACCACGCGGCGTGAGCTCGGCTTGCCAGTGAGGAAACACTTGCCTTCCTCAGCAAACTGATCGCCGTGAGGGATGCAGCGAATGGTCACCTTCAGGTCTTTGCTGAGGGTGTCTTCATCGTCGCTGCTGCCAGCCCAGTGCATCATGGCGAAGCCGCCTTCGGAGTCTTCCGCAAAGAAGGCTTTGAACTCTTCTAGCGTTTCGAGCTTCTTCATGTTCGCGTCACGCAGTGAGGTGGCACGTGCGAGCAGCGCATCCTGAATCTCCTGCAGGCGCTCCGTCACAGACTGAATGAACTCTTCCTTGGGCACGAACTCCTTGGCCTTCGGTCCCTGATCGCGACGGCAAACGGCCACGCTTCGGCTGGTGATGTCGCGAGGCCCCATTTCGAGGCGCATCGGCACGCCCTTCTTGATCCATTCCCAGTTCTTCGCGCCGCCCTGAAGGTCGCGCTTGTCCACATGCACGCGCAGTGGTTCACCGGCGAACATTTGGGTGCGCAGAGTCTGTGCCAGTGCTTCACAGGCGGCGATGACTTCATCGCGCGTGTCAGCCTTCGGCGTGACGGGCAGTATGACGATCTGGTTCGGGGCCACGCGTGGTGGGATGATGACGCCGTCGTCATCGCCATGGGCCATGATGACCGTGCCGATCATGCGCGTGCTGACGCCCCAGCTCGTGGTGTGGGCC
>NZ_JBIPNG010000223.1:0-10332 GCF_044373815.1 Prosthecobacter sp.
CGGCGCGTGCCGTAGTAAGGGCGGATGTGACGGACCGCCGCATCACCGCCACGATCCTGGGCCCGGAGGTGGACCGCCAGCGCCTAGCGGGTACGATTCAGACGGAGATGCGCTCCTTGAATGGGGAGATTCGCGGTCTTGACCCGCTGGAGGAACTGCAACTGCAACGCGCCCCGGAAGTGTGGATGCCGGTGACGGGACTGGAGGAGGCAGAGAAGCTGAAGAGTCCTGATACGTCCATGCTGACACCGAAAGGCTTGGTGAAAATCAATGCCACCGAGGAGAATAACCGCCTGACCGTGCAGGACGCCCGCACGGATGTGTGGAAGCCGCGTGTGTTCATCAGCTACTCCCATCACGACGATGCGGCGAAGGATCAGCTCGTACTCAAGCTCAAGGTGCTGCAAACCGCCGGTCTGGTGGAGTACTGGCTGGATCGGGATCTCACGGCAGGCGAAGAGTGGAATCGTGGCATTACTGAGCAATTGGAGGCAATGGATGTCTTTGTGCTGCTGGTGAGTGATCACTCGCTGACCTCTGACTACATCAACCGGGTGGAAATCACGCGTGCGCTGGAACGCCGAACGAAGGGCACGGCGGAGGTGGTGCCGGTGATCCTGCAGCGCTGCCAGTGGAAAGCCTGCGGCCGCCTGAATCATCTGATCGCCCTGCCGACGGACGCCAAGCCCATCAAGGATCATAGCAAGCATGCGCATGGATGGCACGACGTGGCCGAAGGCCTGCTGCGCGTGCTGGAAAAGCTGAAGAAGCAGCACGCGGGTGAGCACCGCTCCAGCGAACGAGAACGTGGGATGAGGTGAGGTGAGGCCCGGTCGTAGGATGGGTGTGGCGACAGCCCGCCCGTCCATCAGCGTACGGCTGGCTCCATGGCGTACGAACGTCCTCGCAGTCGGGCGGTTTGGCGGTGAGGTTTTTGTGTGTTGAAGAGCGTTCTTTTTCGCCAAACACACCCAACCTACGGCCGGAAAGCGCGGCGGCGCTTTCCCCTACTCCTCCACCGCCACGGCGCGCTTTTGCAGCTCCACCACGGCGTTGAGGATCTTCACGCGGTTCATCTCGTGGACTTCCACCTTGGTGCCGATTTCGGGGACGAGGGTGACGGTGAGCTCTCCGCCGAGGTGTTCGCGGAATTCTTCCAGGCCTTCGAGGATGGCGGGCTCGCCGCTGCGGCCAGTGGTCATCAGATACGGGGAGGTGGTGGCGAAGCCGATGCTCTCGATGAGCTTCAGCACGCGCTCGCAGGTGGCTTCATCCAGGATGCCCTGCATGCGGGAATAGACGAGGTCCACGGCCATGCCGATGGCCACGGCTTCGCCATGGGCGACGGTGAATTTGGAGATCTGCTCCAGCTTGTGCGCGGCCCAGTGGCCGAAGTCCAGCGGGCGGGCGGAGCCGAGTTCAAAGGGATCGCCGCCGGTGGCGATGTGCTCCACGTGCAGCTCGGCGCTGCGCTGGATCACCTGCTCCAGGGCCTCCTGCTTGAGCGCGGCGAGATCTCCGGCCATGGCTTCGATCTGCTCAAAGAAAGCGCGGTCGCGAATGAGCGCGACCTTGATGGCCTCGATGATGCCATTGCGGCGGCCACGCGCGGGCAGCAGTTCCAGGAAGGCGAAGTCGTTCACCACGGCAAAGGGCACGGCGAAGCTGCCGACCCAGTTTTTCTTGCCGAAGTAGTTCACGCCGTTCTTCACGCCCACGCCGCCATCTCCCTGGCTCAGGGTGGTGGTGGGAAAGCGCACATGACGGATGCCGCGATGCGCGGTGGAGGCGGCAAAGCAGACGAGGTCCAGCGCGGCGCCGCCGCCGATGACGAAGACGTAGCTGTGACGGTCCAGCGCGGCTTCATTGATGGCGTCCCAGCAGCACTCCACCAGACGGAAGTCGTTTTTGCAGGGCTCGCCGCCGGGGATGACGATGGGGTCATCCACCATGGTGAAGGTGTCTGCATGTACCTGGCCGTAGGCCATGATGTCGTCGAGCAGATCGCGGTTGGCCGTGGCGACGGCTTCATCCACAAACACGAGCACCCGGGGGAGCTTGTGCGGCTGGTCGAGGTGAAGAAGATCACGAATGGTGTGGTTCCGAGGCGCGAAGACTTCTCTCGTGAACAAGATTCGGTGGGTGTGCTCTAGCCTGATTTTTTTCTCTAACATCAAAGGGGGTCGGTTCTTTGCCTCCAACCGTGCTTGAGGTCAAAGGGAAAGGGCAAACGTCTGAGAAAGGTGGTTTCTAGCCTGAAGCCCCGATTTCGCAATTGATGCAGCACGTTTTCCACCCCGGCCTCCTGCCTTCAGGCCACAAAACGCCCTCCTGTCCGGCCACCCATGGAAATAGCCTGCTGGGGTGATTGAGAAGAATACCCCCTCGGATTCAATCTTTCGGCGTCCATGAAAACCTCGCACTCAACCCCGCCGCACCGCCAGGACACTCCCGGAAACGGCTTCACGTGATGGAAGCTGCACCGTTGTTCAGTCCATCTGTGACCGGAGATGCCTGGAAGCAAAAAACGATCACCGCCGTGACCTTTCCGCCGCCACTTCGCTTCCTGATTCCAGCACTGCTGCTGCTGCTGGGACTCCTGGCGACTTGGATGGATTATGAACTGGATCTGGCGAATGACCTCGCACGCAATTTCAGTGACGTGACCACGCAGGCCGAGGCCACTGGCACCCGGCTCACCCAGCTCTCCCGGCAGCACCTGGTGCAGAAAGAGATCAAGGCCCTGAGTGAAAGCCTCACCGACTGGACCCATGAGCCCTGGCTGCGCATGGCCGCCGTGGTGGATGAAAAAGGCCGTGTGCTGGCAAGCTCATCCTCCCAGTGGGAGGGGCTGTCAGCCGCACAAACACCTGCGGCCACCGCCTGGCAGCGGGCCAGCCAGAGCACCGGCAAGATCATGGAGTCCGCCACTTTGGATGACGGGGACTTCATTGTGCTGGCGGCGTTTCCCATCGACATCCCTGCCCAGACCCGGCACTGGCTCCTGCTCGTGTATGACCGTGCCAATGCCGTGCTCCATGCCCATCAGGATGCGCGTCAGCGGGTGGAGTGGTCGGCCTCCGTGATCGCCATCATGTGCCTCGGTCTCTGGGCCACCCTGCACTTTGGCGTGGCGACCCGGCTGGAGCGGCTGGCACGCTCTGTCCGCGAGTTTGGCGAAGGCCGGACCGTCAGCATCGACCCCGTGAGAGGTGGCGATGAAGTGCATGAGCTCTCCCAGGCATTCCGAAAAATGACCCAGCGTCTGGCAGACCGCGAACAAGAACGCACTGTACTGGAGCGTGCGGTGATTGATTCCGCTGAAAACGAGCGCCGGCGCATCGGGCATGAACTCCACGACGGCATCGGTCAGCAGCTCACCGCCGTGCTCATGGCCATCAACGGCCTGCATGATGAACTGCAGGCCAAAGCCCCAGCCTTTGCGGAGCACGCCCACCATGCCAGCCAAAACCTGCGTGAAGCCCTGGCCGAGGTGCGGGGCCTTTCTCATGGACTGGCCCCGGTTCCTCTGTGGGAGCAGGGCCTGGAGCACGCGCTGCAGGCGCTGGCAGACGTCACCACGCGCAGCTCCGGCGTGCGGTGTGTGTTTGAGTGCCCGGCGCACATCCTGGAGATCAGCGAAGCGACCGCGTGCAACCTCTACAGGATCGCCCAGGAAGGGGTGAACAACGCCCTGAAGCATGCGGATGCCGGAGAGATCCGCATCGGGCTGGAGAGCCGTGATGGACTCATCGTGCTGGAGATCGACGATGATGGCTGCGGCCTGCCGGAGGCGCCTTTAAAAGGCGGCGGCATCGGCTTTCGCATCATGCAGCATCGCACTGAAATGATGGGCGGCAGGATGGAGCACGGCGCTCCGCCCGCAGGAGGCACACGCATCGCCGTTCACATTCCCAACACCCCATGACAACCGCAGACACCCTCGAAAAAACCTGCCGCCTCATGCTCGTGGACGATCATCCCGCCGTGATCAATGGCTATCGTTTCATGCTGCAGGCCTACCCCAGCTTTGAAATCTGCGGCACGGCGACGAATGAATCTGCAGCCCTCGCCCTGGTGGCCAAAGAGAAGCCGGACCTGCTCATCACGGATCTCAACATGCCGGGCCGTGGCGGCCTTGAGCTGATCAAAGATCTCGCGACCCTGCATCCCGGGCTGAAGATCATCGTCAGCTCCATGCATGATGAGATGCTCTGCGCCGCACGCGCCCTGCGCGCCGGAGCCAGCGGCTACGTGGGCAAGGACAGCCCCGGCAATGCGCTGCTGGACGCCATTCACAAGGTGCTCGACGGCGGCGTCTATGTGAGCGAGCGGCTGGCCGCGCACCTCGCGGCCTCCTTTGCCACTCCCCGTCCGCGTGGATCCACTGAGTCACCGCTGACCAAGCTGAGCGACCGTGAGTTTCAGGTGTTCGAGCTTTTCGGCCAGGGCCAGACCGCGAAGGAAATCGCAGCGCAGCTGAACTTGAGTCCGAAGACCGTTTCAGTTCATCGTGATCACATCAAAGACAAGATGGGCTTTGTCACGAGTGCGGAAATGATCCGGCAGGCGGTGCGCTGGGTGGAGACGCAGCGGGATGTGCTCAAGTGAAGCCTCACAGGAAAAAGTAGGCCCATGGCCTAAGCGCAAACGGTGCCAGCGATGATACCCGAATGTCTGAACGCGCACATGGTGGGTTGTTCATCAACCCCACCGGCATTCAGCAACCATGAAATCGTCGTCGTACTTCCACTCCCAAATCTGGGCTTCAGGCAGCAACCACACTCATTCGAGTTGGACGTATGTTCATCAGCATCTGGAGGATGCTTCTCATCTCCTGGATGAGATGATTCAATACTCGCAGACGGCTGCGGGGCAAAATCCCCCGCTCCACCAGAAACTCAATGCAAAGGTTTTGTTCCAATTCTTTGATGGCTGGCCCAGGTCAGATTCGTGAGCTTCAGGCGTTCAACAACCAACCGCTGCCTGAAATGAGAAAGCCAGATCGAATCGTCATCGTGGATAGCAACCCAGACAGCTCTGCGGACTTTTGCGCCGAGCTGGAAACCCAGCCAGACCTCACCCTGGCGGCAGCCGTGACCTGCGCCTCCTGCTCCTTTGCCGCAGTCTCCAAGCACAAGCCGGATCTGGTGCTGATCAGCCTGAGCCTGCCGGGGCACCGCGTCCTTGAGCTCGTGAAGGATTTGCTGGTGCTGCATGCGGGCCTGAAGTTTCTCATTGTCGCCAGCAACGATTCAGTGCTGGAGGCCAGTCGCGTCCTGCGGGCAGGAGCCCACGGCTGCGTCCTGAGCAGCAGCAGCACCGCCACCAAGCTGGAGGCCGTGCGCCAGATTCTGGCCGGCCAACACAGCTTCAGGCCTGAGCCTGCCCACCGCCCGCCCGCAGTCAGCGGCTTGTCTCCACTGCACTGGATGAATGCCACGGCCTCACTCTAGCGCCCAAGCTGCTACGTGGCCGCCACCCAGCGCTGCCAGAGACGCAGCAGCGGCGTGAGCACCACAAAACCCAGCGCCAGCAGAGGCGAGACGTTCGCGATCGCAAGCGCATCCACCACGACGATGCCAGCGAGCAGCCATCCCACGGCCTTGCCGATGGCGGGGCCGCCTTTGCGCATGGTGTGCGTGGCGAAGGCCACCAGCAGGGCAAACACGCCCAGAACACCCACCTGCACCGGGCTGCCACCCGCCGCAGAAAACCGCATGGCGCAGACGATGGCCGGTGTGTAAAGCAGGGCGAAAGCCATCAAGGAAGCCGGCACGGGCAGAGCCTCGCTTTTGTGCTCCAACCGCGCCGCCATGGTGATGCCGACAACGTAGCACCCAATGGCCAGGGCAAACGGCAACACCAGCAGAGGGCCCGCCGGCAGAAAGGCGGTTTCGTAGCGCCATTCGGCACCGAAGAAGGACAAGGCCCCCTTCTGGCTGGCAAATTGAAACGGTGCCACAGCCGAGGCTGCCACCAGATACAGCAGCAGCCGGCAGGCCCCCATGACGATGACGGACCCCGCCCACTGCTTGTGAAAGAGATCGTAAAACACAATGGCTCCCAGCAGCAGCCCGGTGATCTGCGGATTGGCACCATAGCCCAGCGCGATGACGCCCCCCACAAAGAGCATCAGGATACCCACGATCCACGCCGTTCGCACGGCAACCTTGCCGCTGGGAATGGGCCGCTCCTTGCGGTGCTCGCGGTCGAATTCCGCATCGGCCGCATCATTCAAAATCATGCCGCCCGTGTAGATCAATGAGCCCGCCAGCAGAAGCCATGCGAGACGCATATCCAAGAGCGCGCCTCCAGCGAGGAGCCAGGCTGCAATGACGTTTGTCCATGCAGTCGGGAGATTGGAAATACGGGCGAGATGGAACCAGGGGCGCATTCGCACAGTGTCGAAACCCGCAGAGCAAAGTCGAACGGTTATTTCAACATGCTGCGCACAAACGGCAGCATGGAGGAATAAAGCGTGCTGCCGTGAAAGCGGGAGAGGAGTTCAGTGACGAGCTCCGCATCGCTGTCCACATCGGCGGGAAGCAGGTCTTCACGACTGTGCTCTCCGCAGGTGGCGCTGACGCGGACAAAGCAGGAGTCGCATTCACGCCGCACCTCTCCACGCACGCCCTCACCTTCCAACACAAGCCCCTGCAGGGCGGGGCCGGTGTCTTTCTCGATCAAATCCACGCTCAGGGAAGCTTTCAGACGCTGATTGATCCATGCGGCGAGCAGCAGCGCGGTGGTGCGCTGGCCTTTGAGGTGAGTGATGCGAATGGCCTGAAGTTTGGAGAGGTTATGGCAGGCGGCGGCGTCCTGAAAGCAGGCGGCCAGGGCGGTGCGCATGAAGTGCGAGCGCGTCCACGCGAGATCGCGCAAATCAAAGTCACCGCCTTCGGCGTTCATGGCGGCCAGCAATGCGTCAAACTGCCGTGCGGGATCCTCCCAGCGAGCACTGTCGATGATCAGGGTGTCGATGCGGCTGTAGAGGCGCTCTTCAAAATTCTTGGTCAGATCCGCCTGCCACCAAACGACGAGCGGCAGATCGGAGTCGAGATGCGCAAAGACGATGTTTTGCACCTGCGCGGCATCCCCGCCTTCCAGCACAAAGCTGATCTGCTCGCTGCAGACGATCTGTTTGCCCTGGTAGGGACGGCACAGCGCCTGAATCCAGGCCCGTGCCCGTGGCGGCTGTGCTCCAGGCAGCGCGAGGATGAGCAGCGCCCGGCAGGCATGCTGAGCAGCCACGTGATCGAGCAATTCGTTGTCAGCCACCAGCTGGCAGCCATCCTCGGTGTAGATCGCCAGATTGATGAGCGAGGCACGCGTCTTTGCCTCGTCCCCTTCCCACAGCTGCTTCAGCGCACGATCAATGCGCCCGATGGGCGTTTCGAGACCCAGGCGGTCGAGGTCGGAGTCGTTAATGGTGGAGAGCGGCATGGTGGTCTTTCTCCAGATTAAAGCAGCCGCCACTCACGGCCGTCCGCACGCAGCAGGTCATCGGCCTCCTTCGGCCCCCAGCTTCCTGCCGGATATTCGTGCATGGTCGGCGGCGTGTCCGATTTGTGCCAGGCGTTCTCGATTTCATCGATGAACCTCCAGGCGTTCTCGACTTCATCGCGACGGGCGAACAAGGTGGCGTCACCGGCCATGGCATCGAGCAGCAGGCGCTCGTAGGCCTCGGGGCTGGCTTTGCCAAAGCTGGAGGAGTAGCGGAAGTCCATCTTCACCTGCTGGATGCTCATGGCCTGTCCCGGCTGCTTGCACAGGATGCGCAGCGCGATGCCTTCATCCGGCTGAATGCGGATGACGAGGGTGTTCTCGCTGTTCTTGAGCATCGTGGAGGTGGCAAAGGGAATCTGCGGCGGCTTCTTGAAATGAATGCTGATCTCCGTGGCCTTCTTCGGCAGCTGCTTGCCCACACGGATGTAAAATGGCACGCCCTGCCAGCGCCAGGTGTCGATCATGAGACGCAGCGCCACATAGGGCTCGGTCGTGGATGCGGGATTCACGCGGTCCTCCTGCCGGTAGCCCACGCGCGGCGCGCCATCGACGCTGCCTGCGGTGTATTGGGCGCGGATCACGTGTTTGCCCACTTCCTCAGGCCCCACCAGCGGACGCAGGGCGCGGATGACCTTCACCTTTTCATCACGCACACTGTCTGCGCTGAGATCCGTCGGCGGCTCCATGGCCACGAGGGAGACCAGCTGCAGGAGATGATTCTGCACCATGTCACGCAGCGCGCCTGCGGTGTCGTAGTAGCCACCACGGCCGCCTTCCATGCCAAGGTTCTCCGCGCAGGTGATCTGCACGTGGTCGATGTAACGGCTGTTCCAGTTGGGCTCGAAGATGGAGTTGGCAAAGCGCAGCACCATGATGTTCTGCGCGGTTTCCTTGCCGAGGTAATGATCAATGCGGTAGGTGTCCTTTTCCGCAAAGGTGGCGGCGACCACCGCGTTCAGGCCCTGCGCGGTCGCGAGGTCTTTGCCGAAGGGTTTCTCACAGACCACGCGCGCCCATTTGCCTTTGACGCCCTCATTAAGCCCGGCGGCACGGATCATTTCCAGGATGGGCTTGAAAGCCTCCGGAGCGGAGGCCAGGTAAAAGAGGCGGTTCGCCGGCGTGCCGCGTTCCGCATCGAACTGGTCGAGCAGTTTCGCCAGAGACTTGTAGCCTTCGAGGTCTTCGAACTCGCTGCGGTGATAGTGAATGCACTGGGAGAAGCTCTTCCACAGTTCATCGTTGTGGCCCTGACGGCTGTTCTGGCGGTTGCCCTCTTCCAGTTCTTTGCGGAAGCCTTCATCGGTTTTGTCACGCCGGGCGAAACCCACGACCTTGAACTGCGGCGGCAGGTCACCAGCGGCGGCGATGTTGTAGATGGCGGGGATCAGCTTGCGGTGAGTGAGGTCACCGGTGGCACCAAAGATGACCACGGAGCAGGGTTCCGCACGGTGGCGGGAGAGCAGAGTCTCTTGAAAGGGATTTTCCAATTCGGGCATGGCTTTAAAGCAAGGACTACGCCACAAACGTGGCGCAGGACTGCCAGACTAACCCGCCCCCCCGCGATGGCAACAAACGATGCCGCCGCAACGGGCCCGAGTCGATGAAATGACTTCATGGATGCCATGAATTCGCTTGAAGGCATCATGTGGGGGTACCCCGCTAAAATTTGGCGTCTCTTTCGCTGATTTTCTCTATGTCCTCTGAGTTTCAAAGGTTTGACAGCACGGCTCATCCGTTGACAGTCACAGGGCAATGAGCAAACCGGCACATGAGCCAGACATTCCGATTCCGGAAGACGTAAAAAAAGACAAGGGCTTGTGGGAAAAAACCCGCAAAAGCCTGATCGAGCGTCTGAACAATTGGGAAGATCAGAAAACTTGGAACGAGTTTTATCAGACTTACTGGCGTCTCATTTTCAGCGTCGGCACCAAGGCGGGACTCACCCGTGAAGAAGCCTTTGATGTGGTGCAGGAGACGATCATTGCCATTGCCCGCCAGGTGCAGAAGGGCCAGTACGATCCGCGTGCAGGCTCCTTCAAAGCCTGGCTGCTGCAGATGACACGCTGGCGTATTCTGGACGTGTTCCGCGCCCGCAAACGCCAGCCCTCCCTGGCCGATCAGGGCAATGCGGACACCGAGGACACCAGTGGTCAGGTCATCGACCGCCTCTCCCAGGACAAGGACAACCTGCTGGAAAACATCTGGGACCGCGAATGGCGTGACAACATCACCGCCGCCGCTCTGGAACGCGTCAAAGCCAAGGTTTCACCCCGTCAGTTTCAAATTTTCGACTGCTACGTGATGAAGGGCTGGGGCGTGAAGAAGACCTCTGAAGCCCTCGGAATCAATGCCGCACAGGTCTATCTGGCCAAGCACCGGGTCGGTGCGCTGGTGAAGAAAGAAGTGCAGGGGCTTGAGAATACGATGCTTTAGTGGGAGACTTCCGGACGCTGGCTTGAACCATTCATGCAGCCACCCTCCTCCCACGACAGCTTCATGAGCGATCCAGCCGACCTGCCCGCCGAGCATACGCCTCCCCACGAGAGCGCGGATGAAGCAGCCGACTTGCATTTGCCTGTCATGGCTGAGGCAGTGGCATACGAGGCGGCGCACCCCGATGAGGAAGCGCAGGATTTAGAATCTTTCGAACTGACCCTGCCCGCCCCGCCCATCGCGGTGCCGACGGCGCGGGACAAGGTCAAGAGCCGCGACAAAAACGGCCCACCCTCCCACCGGGATGACATCGTCATTCCCGACTACACGCTGCTCAAGCGCATCGGCTCCGGGGCCTATGGCGAAGTGTGGCTGGCGCAGAGCGTCACT
>NZ_JBIPNG010000224.1:0-10326 GCF_044373815.1 Prosthecobacter sp.
CTCGATCCAACTGACCATCAACGGCCTGCTGCAGAACAAAGGCACCGGTGCCAAACCGTCCAGCGGCGCGATCTGCCTGCAAAGCGAGGGCAGCCCGATCCAGTTCCGCAATATCTACCTCAAACCGCTGGAGAAGAAATGATCCAACACCCCTGCAACTGCCTTCAACTCACACCATGAAACCCACCCTCACCCTCCCTACCGACATCAGCCGCCGCACCTTTATCCATCGCTCGGCGGGAGCGCTCGCTGCCTCCACCGGTTTGTTGGCACACGCCCAGGCGGAACCCGAGCACACCTATGGCGTCCAGACACCGGACCTGCGCAGCCGTGCCGGGGTTAATGCCGTTCTTGGCAAGGCACCGAAGCCCGCCGCGGAGGCGAGCCTTCGACCGCTGACCATTCTCTTCGCTGGAGGTGCCAAGGATCACCCGCCGAGGTCCCATTCTCACGATGTGCTGCCGAAACGCTGGAAAGTGCTGCTTGGCGGCGCAGGCCCAGGTGATGAGGCGGTGACGAATATGTATCGCCCCCAGGTGGAAGCGGACCGCGCCTTGATCACCGCAGGCTCACCGCACGTCAAAGCACTAAGCACCTTGGAATGGCCCACGGAGGAGCAGTTCGCCACGGCGGATGTCATTATGCTTTATCAAAGCCCGCAGTGCTGGAAAGACGCGAGTCACCTGCCGCAGATCGAGACGTTCCTGAACCGTGGCGGTGGTCTCGTGCTGTCGCACTATGTGCTCTGGAATACTACGTCAGCGCTCGCGAATCTGCTCGGCCTAGCCAAGGGGAACGACAGCCACTACAAGCACAAGGTCATCACCCTGAAGCTGCCGGAGCCGCGTCATCCGATCATGCATGGGCTGCCGGACAGCTTCACCCTCGCCGACGAGTGCTTCTGGAACCTGCAAGGCGACCGCAGCAAGATCACCGCGCTCGCCACCTCCGATGAAACCGTGGGCGACAAGGTCAGCTCCGAACCCATCATCTGGGCCCACGAGCACGGAAAAGGCCGCGTCGTTGCCTCCACGCTGGGCCACTTCGACTGGACCTTCGACGACCCCTTCTTCCGGACCATTCTGCTGCGCGGCATCGCCTGGGCCGCCGGCGAGTCACCCTATCGCTTCGATCCCCTCATCCTGCGCGGCATCCCGCTGAAAGACTGATCTCATGAAACGACGCACCTTCCTCACCACCACCGCACTCGCCGCGCTTGCCTCGCAGGTCGAACATCTGCGCGCCGCCACAGCGGGCACGAAGATCAAAATAGGAGCCTGTGACTGGACCATGAAACTCGCCGCGCAACCTGCTTCGCTTGATCTCGCCAAGCGCATCGGGCTGGATGGCGTGCAAGTCGATTTCGGGCGCGAGCCGGATGCCAAGGGATGGCTGCCGCTGTTCGATGAGAAACTGCAGGACAGCTACCTCGCCAAATCCGCCGAACTTGGGATCGCGGTGCCTTCCTTGGCCTTGGCCACGCTCAACGGTGTGCCGCTCAAAAGCGAGCCCGAGGCCGAAAAGTGGGTGCTGGCGAGCCCCAAGGTCGCTCAACGCCTGAAAGCGCGCTGCGTTCTTCTGGCCTTCTTTGGCAAAGGAAGCCTCGCTGGCGATGAGGCAGGCATCGAGAAGGTCACCGGCATCCTCAAAAAACTCGCACCGCTCGCCGAGAACGCAGGCGTCATCTACGGCATCGAGTCCACGCTGAAGGTGCCCGTATTGGAAAAGATGCTCGAAGCCGTGCGCTCGCCGAACATCCAGGTCTGGTATGACGTGGCCAACATGGACAAAGAGGGCGAGGACTACGGCGTGGCCATCCGCAGGCTTGGCAAAGAGCGCATCTGTGAGTTTCACGCCAAGGACTTCAAGGGACTCTACGGCCAGGGAAACATCGACTTTGGAAAAATGCGGGACGCCATGCGCGACATCGGCTGGCACGACGCGTGGGTTCACATTGAGGGCACGCAACTCCCGAACGGCATCGAGCAGGACATCCGCTTCGATGCAGACTACCTCCGCAGAACATTCGCAAGCTGAGCCGCCGGACTCGTCACCCGCCCCTAAGAAGTGAGACACATCATCCAACTCCTCGATCCAGGAGAGGATTTCGGCATTCCTCTGGGCCTTGAACGAGGGGCGCTCGAAGGCGGTGCGGCCGCGGGTCCGGGATGACGGCACCTGAGTCCACCCCGGTGGTCCGAAACGACGAGAAAGACTTTCTCAATTCCTGACGTTTCTATATACACACAACTACGCAAATATAGAAAATGCCTCGCCAACCCGCTTCACGCCGCAAAACGGCCACTCCTGTTCAAGACTCCGGTTTCAGCACGCCGAGCCTGGACCGCGCGCTCGCCGTGCTGCGCTGCCTTGGCGGAGCGTCGGGCGGGTTGACGCTATCGGAGATCGCGGAGCGGCTGGGATTGTCGGTGAACTTTGTGTATCGCGTCACGCAGTCGCTGGTTGCGCACGGGTATGTGGTGCGGGATGCGGAGAAGCGCTTCAGCATCGGGGCGCAGATGCTATCGCTGTGCCAGCCGGTGGTGGATGATGTGCCGCTGGCGGAGGCCGCCCTGCCAGCGATGCGCTGGCTCAGCGAGCAGACGGGGGAGGCTGCGCATCTCGGCATCATCAGCGACCATGAGGGCATCGTGCTGGAGCGCGTGATCGGTAAGGCGCTGATCAAATTTTACGTGGAGCGTGGCACGCGTTTTCCGCTGCACACGAGTGGTCCAGGGAAGGTGATGCTGGCCTTCATGCCGGAGGCGGAGCGGGATGAAATCATTGCGGGCATGAAGTTTGAGCGCTTTCAGCCGTGGACGATTTCGAATCGCAAAGACTTCCTCAAGTGCCTAGATGAAGTGAGGCAGCAAGGCTGGGCCGTGGATGCGGGCGAGCACTTGGAGGGACATCACTGCCTCGGTGGTCCAATTCTCGACGCGGATGGAAACGCCATCGCCAGTCTGTGGATCTCGGGACCCAGCCAGCGGCTTTCGGAGGAGCGGCTCGCGAAACTCGCTCCGGTCGTGAAAAAAGCAGGCGCGATGGCCTCGACCGCGCTCAACCCCTCCCACGTAAAAGTATGAAGTCACTGATTCGTTCGATTTCTGGGCCGTTTCTGGCGCTTCCCTTCCTTGCCACGGCTGCGGAACCCGATGGCGCGGCGTTCTTTGAATCACGCATCCGGCCTGTGCTGGTGATGCACTGCTACGAATGCCACAGCGCTGAGAAGACCAAGGGCGGCCTGCGGCTGGACTTCCGGGGAGGTTTTGAGAAAGGTGGGAAGAGCGGTGCGCTCGTGAATGCAGGTGCACCTGACAAGAGTCTGCTGCTGCAAGCCATCCGCCACGATTCAAAGGACCTGAAAATGCCGAAGGGGGCCAAAAAGCTCCCCGACGGAGTAATAGCAGATATCACGCGCTGGGTGAGCATGGGCATGCCGGAGTTGTCCGAGAATCCGCCGAGCGCCAAAGATGCTGCTAAGGAAGAATGGCAGGCCAAACTGGCCAAGCGTCGTGTTCACTGGGCCTGGCAGCCGGTCCACAAGCCAAGCGTGCCGAAGCTGGCGCAGCACCCGGTGGACAGTTTTCTCATGGCGAAGATGCAGGAGAAAGGACTCAAACCCGCAGCTCCGGCATCGTCCGCCGCCTTGTTGCGCCGGCTGAAATTTGCGCTGGTAGGCCTGCCGCCGACGGAGGAGGAGATGGAGGCGTTTAATGGGGATGCCTCATCGTCTTCCCATCAGATTGTCTCCCCATCTAAGACCGAAGCTCTCATCGACCGGCTCCTCCAGAGCCCGCAGTTCGGTGAGCACTGGGCCGCATACTGGCTGGATTTGATGCGCTTTGGCGAGACCGGCGGCTATGTGCGCGATTACCCGATCCCGCAGGCTTGGCGTTACCGCGACTATGTGATCCGCGCCTTCAATGCGGATGTGCCGTATGACCGTTTCGTGCAGGAGCATGTGGCGGGCGACCTGCTGCCGCCGCGTCTCAATGCCGCGATGAAGATCAACGAGTCACCGCTTGGCACCGGCTTCATGCGGCTGATGGAGGTTTCCTCGACTGCATCGGACGTGGCGCTCGAGGAGGCGCAGATTGTGGAAAACCAGATTGATACGTTGTCGAAGGCTTTTCAGGGCCTCACCGTTTCCTGCGCACGCTGCCACGATCACAAATTCGATGCGATCTCCACGGTTGATTACTACGCGCTCTTTGGGACACTCGCCAGTTCGCGGGAGAGCCAGGTGATCATCGATGCCCCGGAGGTGAAGGATAACGGAGTGGCTGCGATGCAATCCGCCAAGCAGCTGATGAAAGGTCGCCTGCTCACGCTATGGAAAGATGATGTGCAAACTCAGAGCGCAGCGTTGCAAACATGGTTGCAAGCCGGGTCTGGAGGTAAGCTGGATGACTCGTCATTCTGGGGCCGTGTGATGCTCAGGAAAAAGGTGGAAAGCGCCGACCCTGGGCATCTTTTCTGGCGCATCCGGCAGACGCCTAAGGGCGAGCGCTGGGAAAAGGTGGCCGCCACTTGGCTCGACGAGCAGCGGCGTGAGTCCGCAGCCCGCGAGGAGCGGAACCGGAACAAGTTCAAGACCATGGCGGATTTTCGTGAGAGCGATGCTGGCTGGTTCCTCTCTGGTGTGAAGCCGAGCACGATCTGGAGCGGCGGCAGCGACTTCACGCTGATGCCGGAGGGCAAGGAGTTGGTCGATCGCTTGGTGCCTCCTGGCCTCAGCTCGGATCGGCTGACCCGCAAGCATGGCAGCATCGCTCGTTCTGCCGACTTTTCGCTTGGCACGCAGTTCGTCAGTCTTCGGGTGGCGGGTGGTTCGTCGGCGCATATGCGACTGATTCAAAACAACTTCCAGCAGATGGAGAACATCTCTCATGCCCATAAAGTGCGGCACTTTGATTCACGTTTTCCCACCTGGGTGACAGTGCCTGTGGGGCATCAGGCGAGCTGGCAGGGACGCCGCTCGTATTTGGAAATCCTAACCAAGGAAGATGCGGCCCATTTCCGCCGTTCCGATGAAGGCAATAAGCCCTATCAACTCGTGGTCAATGACGCGACTGGTCGTTCATGGTTCGGCGTTGATCAGATCGTGGAGCACGATACCCCTGGAGCGCCAGAGAATGATCTGCACCTGTCGCTGCGCCTCGCGACTGCAAGTCCAGAGTGGAACGCGAAAGGTCTCGCCGCTCACTGGCTTCAGGAATGCGCCGCCACGCTGGAACGCTGGGGCCGCAATGCTGCAAACGCGGACGATGCCGACCTTTTGAACTGGCTGCTGGAGCACGGTGCCTTGCGCAATCAATTGGAACAACTGCCCGGCGACTTGCAAAAGCTCGCGGAGCAGTATCGAGGCATCGAGTCCGCGGTACCGCGTTTCCAGCGTGCCTCGGCCATCGTGGCGGAGGGCAGTGGGTTTGATTCGCCCGTGCATCGTCGAGGCTCGCCGGATTCGCCGGGTGAGATAGCACCCCGCCGTTTCCTTGAGGTCATCCACGGTGCGGAAGGCTACACCAGCGGACCACAGGCACGGCTGGAACTGGCGCACGACCTCACCTCACCGCAAAATCCGCTCACCGCTCGTGTCATGGCGAATCGTGTGTGGCGCTGGGTCTTCGGCCATGGACTCGTCGCTACCGTGGACAATTTTGGCGTCATGGGTGAGAAGCCCAGCCATCCCGAGTTGCTCGATTACCTCGCCTCCTATCTCGTCGATCACGATTGGTCGGTGAAAGCCTTGATCCGTCATCTCGTCACGAGCCGGGCCTTTCAAGCGCAAAGCATCATCTCTGCCAAGGCACAGCAAGTGGACCCTGCGAATCGACTTCTCTCGCACATGCCGGTGCAGCGCCTGCGGGCCGAGGCGGTGCGCGATTCCATCCTCGCGGTCTCTGGCACGCTGGATCAAACGATGTTTGGCTACACCGGTCCGGCGAACCAAAGCGAGAGCGCTGCCGTGGCCAATCCGAAGCTGCGGCGTGGTGTTTACCAATACATCAGACGCGAGGCGCTCGATCACATGATGCTCATGTTCGATGCGCCGGAGCCATCCCGCACTCAGGGGGATCGCGAGACCAGCAGCGTGCCCGGGCAGTCATTGCTCATGCTGAACAGCGCTCTGGTCCACGAGCAAGCCACCGCCTGGGCCGCGAAAGATATGAAGCTCCGCAAGGGATACTCGACCGAGCAGCGCATCGAGCATCTCTTTGCCAAGGCGCTCGGTCGTCAACCCTCCGCGCACGAGGTGCAGTCGCTCGTCGAGTTCCTTGATGACCAGGCCGAGACCTACGCCCTCCCACCCGCCGCGCGTGGATCGGACCAGCGGCTCTGGGCGGACCTTTGCCACGTCCTCATCAACGCCAAAGAGTTTCTCTACATCCCCTGATCCCTCATGAAACCTTCACCACTCAGCCGCCGCTCCTTTCTGCAAACCAGCGCCTCGGGCTTTGGCTGGCTCGCGCTGCAGTCGCTCTTGGCAGACCGCTCCTTCGCATCGCCGCTTCATGCGGTCGGTCCGCACATCACTCCCAAGGCAAAGCGCGTCGTGTGGTTCTTCCTTGACGGTGGTCTCTCGCATCTCGATAGCTTTGATCACAAACCGCGCCTCACCCAGGATCACGGCAAGCCGCTCCAGATCGCGGGCAAAAAAGAGGACATCACCGGACGCACCACCAATGCCATCCTCGGCAGCCCCTTCGCCTTTCAGCGCTACGGCCAGTGCGGAAAGATGGTGAGCGATCTCTTTCCACACATCGGCTCCTGCGTGGACGATCTCACCTTTCTTCATGCCGTGCACGGACCGTCCCCCGATCACGAGAGCGCCATCGGCATGTTGCATGGAGGCTCGCTCTTGCAGGGCTTCCCCAGCGTCGGCTCGTGGGCGCACTACGGCCTTGGTTCGGAGAATCAGAACCTTCCCGGCTTCGTCGTCATGGGCTCACGGAAGCGTATGTATCGCACCAATGGATTCCTGCCGCCCATCCATCAGGGCTCGCCTTTTTTCCAAGACCCAGCCCGTCCTCTGGCCGACCTCGTGATGGCGGAGAAGATCAAATCGCTCCAGCAAAACAAGATGCGAGCGGTGGGGCAGCTCGACCGCGATTTTCTGAAATCCTCCGCACAGAATCAGATCATCGAGGCCGCCATCGCCAACCACGAAAAAGCCTACGTCATGCAGGATGCCGTGCCCGAGGCCACCGATCTCGCCAAGGAGACCGCCGCCACCCTCGCGCTCTACGGCGTGGGCACCGAGCACAAGGAAACCGATGAGTTTGGCAGGCAATGCCTCGTCGCCCGGAGGTTGCTGGAGCGCGGCGTCCGCTTCATCGAGATCGTCAGCAACGGCTGGGACCAGCACGGCGAGTTGAAGGATAAACACGCCACGAACGCCCGCGCCATCGACCGGCCCATCGCTGGTCTCTTGAAGGATTTGAAAGGCCGCGGCCTGCTGGAGGACACGCTCGTCGTCTTTGCCACCGAGTTTGGCCGCACGCCAAACACCGAAGGCGGAGGCAACAAACCAGGCCGCGACCATCATCCCTGGGGCTTCACCATCTGGATGGCCGGCGCTGGTCTGCGTCCCGGCACCAGCCACGGCATGCTCGACGACTTCGGCTACTTCCCCGTCGAAGGAGCCGTCGATATCCACGACATCCACGCCACCGTCCTGCACCTGCTCGGCATCGACCACGAACGGCTGACCTTCCGCTACTCCGGCCGTGATTTCCGCCTGACCGACGTTCACGGAAAAGTAATCCGAAACATCCTGGCCTAAGCAACAGCGCAGGTCGCTGGAGCGCTTGCGTCTTATCACTGTCCGCTGCCGTGCGCTCGCTCAGATCTACTAACGCCGCAGCTTCACCGCTCGCGCCCCAAAAGCCGTTTTCTAATCAACCTCCAAAAAAACAAACCAATCATGCGTATTTTCCATCTGCTTTCTGCCATCGCACTGCTCGGCGGCGTCGCCACCTCTCCGCTTTCCGCCTCGGAACCCATCAAACACCGCTTTCTGTGCTGCGATTATGCCTCGGGGAAAGTCTCAATCGTCAACACGGAGGGCGTCGAGGAATGGCGGATCGAGGCAAAGAATCCGCAGGATTGCTGGATGCTGCCCAATGGAAACATCCTGTTCGCCCATCGCACCGGAGCCAAAGAAGTAACCCTGGGCAAAGAGGTCGTGTGGGAATACACAGCCCCCGAGGGAGTCGAGGTGCATTCCGCACAGCCGCTGCCCGATGGAAACGTATTGGTGGTGGAATGCGGGACCAAGCGGCTTGTTGAAGTGGATAGAAGCGGCAAAATCGCGCGGGAAGTGCCGCTGGTATCAGGACCCAAGGTGGGAACCCACGGTCAGTTTCGCGGAGCGCGAAAGCTCGCCAATGGCAACTACGTCGTGACCTACATGACGGACCGCAAAGTGGCGGAAGTCGATCCGAGCGGGAAAGTCGTGCGGGAACAGACGGTGCCTGGTTACCCCCATGAGATAGTTCCGATCAGAGGAGGAAACTGGCTGGTGACGTGCGGCGACGGCCATCAGGTGGTCGAAATGAACGCCAAGGGCGACATCGTCTGGAATTTGCACGAGAACGATCTGCCGGACAATCCGCTGCGGTTGATGGCAGGACTCCAGCGTCTCCCGAACGGAAACCTCCTGCTCTGCAATTATCTCGGCCACGGTCACATTGGGAAAAATCCTCATTTATACGAGGTGACCACCGACAAACAGTTGGTGTGGTCGTATGCGGACCATGGACTTTTCAAAACCATCAACCAGGTCCATGTCCTCGACGCGGCGGTTCTTGCAAAACCATGGGAAGTGGAGCGCTGAGACCTTAAAATATCGCCCCAGCAGCCTACATCCACGCAATTCGCTCGTAATACAATAAATCGCAATGAACCGCTTCATACTATGCCTCAGCGCGGCATCGCCTGGGCCCCCGGCGAGTCCCCCTTTCGCTTCGATCCTCTCATCCTGCGGCGGCATCCGGCTGAAGGACTAATGCAATAAAACAAGCATTCCTCCTCACCGCCGTGCCACGCCCCGCCAAGTATTCCCCCACCGAAAAAGCGGCCATCCTCACCATCGCCCGCGAGATGCTGGCCGCTGGCGTTAAGCGCAAGGACGTGGCCGCTCACCTTGAGATCAAGCTCGCGTCCCTCTCCGGGTGGCTGCGCGAGCAGACCCTTGACCACCTTCTGCCCCCCCGTGGAACCCATGGCGACGCCGGCTCTTGATTTCGACTCCACACAGTCCGAGCGTCTCGCCCAGCAATTCGTTTTCCCTACTGATACCAAGGCCGGTCTGGTCGAATCAGCTGTGAGCGAGAATCGGCGTGTGCTCCGCTTCTACGGTGAGATTTCTGCCGGACTCGATCTCGATCATCACTCCCGCAGTCGCGAAGACATCATCAGTCTTCGTTTCCGCTTCAAGCACCTGACAGCAACTCGCTACGTCATCGGCACAATGGGTGATAGCCGTGTTCCCGTTCGGCTGGTCAATGAAAACGGGACAATTTATGTGTGCGGGCAGAGCACACGGGAGACGTGCGTCTCGCTCGTCCCGGGGTGGAATACGATCTCCATCGAGACCGGCGGCGAGACAACCACCGCCTCACTGAACGGAGCCGAGCCAAAACAAGCCAAGCATGAGCCGAAGGAAACCTGGATCTATCTCGGGCAGGGTTACCGTGAGGGGACTTACTCGGTTGATAGCGCCTTTGAAATCGATGTGTCGTCCGTTGCGACGAAAGTGCGGGTAGGCAGATGAACTACCGGCTAGACGGTGAAACACACCCACACACTCCTCTCTTCCAGGTGACTGCAAATCTTGTTCCCTTCCGCAGGAGCAGGACCTGCCAACTCAATTTTGGCCGCGCAGGCGATATTCTCGGGGTGTCTCGCCGACGAGTTTTCGGAACTCGCGGGTCATGTGACTTTGATCACTGTAGCCGCAGTTCAGTGAAATCTCGGATAGCGATCGCGCTGAACTCACGATGGCGCGGCACACGGCGTTGATGCGGACACGGCGGAGATAGGTCATGGAGGAGCAGCCAAGCGTGTGGTGAAACTGGCGCTCAAAGGAACGGCGGCTCATGCCCGCAGTGGATGCGAGAGTTTCGACGCTGATCTTTTCGCTGTAGTGCGCGCGGATGTGTTCGAGCGCGCGGTTGAGTTGCGGATCGCTGAGCACCGGGGTGTCCACGCGGCCAGCGCGGGCGTTGATGCCGGCGACGCCGATGATGCGCCCGGCTTCATCCCATAGCGGGAACTTGTGGGTGACATACCATTCGAGGGTGAAGTCCTCCTTGAGCA
>NZ_JBIPNG010000225.1:0-10319 GCF_044373815.1 Prosthecobacter sp.
GCCTTCGGCCAATTTGCAATTCTCAGTTTGCAGTTCTCAGTTTACAATCCCCACACACGCCGATCACGCACAAGACGCCACGCTTGACCGCGTGCCATTCTCACACGCCCCTACTTCGACCACGCCGGCTCCGGCTCCCACGTCTTCTCCCCGTGGCCCACGCCAATCAGCTCCGCCTCTTCCTCTTCCTCTGTCTGCTCCAGCAACGGCGCAAACCTCTCCGACCGGAATCCCAATTCCTGCTTCACGCTCGAATGCGGATCATCCGGATTATTCAGCTCCTTCAGCAGCAGCAGCAGGTCAAACTCCGCCCCCGCCAGCTTGATCTCCGCATCGTCATTCACCACAAACTGCGGATTCGAGCGCCCCGCACGCAGCGCGCGCACCGTGTAAATCTCATCCTTTTTGGGCAATGACTTGTACAGGTCAAAGACCCAGGGATCGAATTGATCATCAATGCAGACAACTTGCTGGCCGGTTTTAAACATGAAATGAAAAGAGATTACGGGTGTACGAAATGAATGCCGTGCTCGCCGGCGATTTCCACGATGCGTGCCATATCCGGAGCACCCGGTTTGGCAAATTCCTCCGCACAGCGGTCAAAGAAAGTCTCAAAGCCCGACGGCACTGTGGTAATGAGCATTTTCAGCGGCGTGCTGCCCGCATTGCGAAACGCATGCACCACGCCCTTCGGCATGAACACCGCTGTTCCTGGCGGCACCGCCGTCCACTGCCCGTCTTGGAAAAACTCCACGCTGCCCTCGATGACATAAAAATTCTCATCCTCCCGCGTGTGGTAGTGCGGTGGTGGTCCGCCCCCGGGATGCGTGGTCTCGATCCATTGGGTGAAACGACCACCCGTCTGCTCGCCGGTGATCACAAACTCGACTTCATCTCCAAAAACAGACATGCCCCGCCCCTGTCCGGGTGGAGTGATCACAGGAATGGCAACGCTGGCTGAACTCATGCCCGCGATCGTAGCATACCCCGTGCAGCAGGCAAGGCATTGACATACCACACCATTTCCGGCGTACACTGCACCACACCATGAGAATATTCCGCCTCACCGCCTGCCTGCTGCTTTCGCTGTCTCTCACCCTCCGCGCCGAGGTAAAACCAGCCGCAAAATCCATTCGTGAAAGCATGGAGTCCTTCGTCAAAGAGGGCTCCCTCTCCGGGGCCGTGACACTCTTTTCCCATGACGGCAAGATCGTCAACGAAGAGGCCGTCGGCTTGCGCGACATCGCTTCAAAATCTCCGATGACCAAAGACAGCCTCTTCTGGATCGCCTCCATGACCAAACCCATGACCGCGCTGGCAGTCATGATGCTTCAGGACGAAGGCAAACTCAGCATCGACGACCCCGTCATGAAGCACCTGCCCGAGTTCAAAGGCCAGATGCTCCTCAAGGAAAAAACCAAGGACCAAACCGTGCTCATCAAACCAGCACGCCCCATCACCATCAAAGACCTCCTCACGCACACCAGCGGCCTCGTCAGCAATTCACCACTCGACGGCAATGCCCTGGACGTCCTCACCTTGAAGGAAGCCGTGATCACCTATGCCCTCTCCCCTCTGCAGTTCGAACCCGGCTCCAAATGGTCCTATTGCAATCCCGGCATCAACACCCTCGGCCGCATCATCGAAGTCGTCAGCGGCCGGGACTACGCGAAGTTCATGGAAAGCCGTCTCTTCCACCCCCTCGGCATGCACGACACCACCTTCTGGCCGAACCCGAAGCATCTCGCACGTCTGGCCACAAGCTACCAGCCCTCGGCAGACGGCAAAGGCCTGGAGCCCACCACCATCCGCTATCTCACCGCACCCTACTCCAACAAAAAGCGTTCCCCTCTGGCCGCAGGCGGACTCTTCTCCACAGCCGCAGATCTCCTCAAATTTTACACCATGGTCCTCAACGGCGGCGAAGCCGGCGGCAAGCGCTACATCTCCAATGAATCGCTCCAACAAATGACCACAAATCAAACCGGCGATCTAAAGGCCAGCTTCACCGAAGGCATGGGCATGGGTCTGGGCTTTCACATCGTGCGCCAGCCCACCGGAGTCACCGCCATGCTCAGCCCCGGCACCTTCGGCCACGGCGGCGCTCACGGCACCCAGGGCTGGATCGATCCCGTGACCAAATCCATCTACATCCTCCTCATCCAACGCGCCGGATTAAAGAACGGCGACGCCTCCCCCATGCGCCAGGCTTTCCAAGAAGCCGCCGCAGCAACTTTGCCCAAACCCTGAGGTTTGAAGCAAGCACTCACACCTCTCCGCCCATGATTCGCCACCTCTGTCTCCTGCTCTCCCTGCTGGCCCTCGTCGCCACCTGCCAGGCTCAAGTTCCACTTCCAGACGGCGTCCAAAAGCTCGATCTCAGCGTCGATGGCGTCGCACGCAGCGGCTTCGTCTACACCCCTTCCACCGCCAAGGAAACTCCCGCCCCCGTCATCTTCGTCTGGCACGGCCACGGCGGCACCGCGCAAAATGCAGCGCGCAGCTTCGCCATGTACCAACACATGCCCGAAGCCATCTCCGTCTATCTCCAGGGCCTGAATACCCCCGGCCAGCTCACCGACCCCGAAGGCAAAAAGCCCGGCTGGCAGCACGCCGCAGGCGCTCAGGCAGACCGAGATTTGAAACTCTTCGATGCCACGATCGCCTACCTCAAAGAACACTACAAAGTCGACCCCAAGCGCATCTTCTCCACCGGCCACTCAAACGGCGGCGGCTTCACCTACCTCCTCTGGCAGACGCGCCCGGATGTCCTCTGCGCCGTCGCCCCATCCGCAGCACTCTCCACCCGGCTCAAAGACACCCCCTTCAAACCCAAGCCCTGCATGCACCTCGCCGGCACCGCAGATCCCCTCGTCAAATACGCCTGGCAGGAGCTCGCCATAACCAAGGTCAAAGAGATCAATCAATGCGCACCCGAAGGCACCCCTTGGGCCAAAGACTGCATCCTCTACCCCTCCAAAGTCGGTGCCCCATTCATCGCCTTCATCCAGCAAGGCGGCACCCACAAGTTCCCCCCAGAAGCCCCACCCCTCATCGCCAAGTTCTTCAAAGAACAATCCGCCGCCGTGAAGTAACCCGCCCCCTCCGGAAAGTACGATAGGCACTCCTGCCTGTCGGCCAGCGCTCCGCCGCACCCACCTCACCCGCTCATCCCAGCACCTGCGGCCCCCTTCTCACTTCCCCAGCGCCGCCTCCCATTCCCCCTCCTTAAACCCCACAAGGAACACCTTCTTCCCCGCATCCACCGCAAACGGCCGCTTCACCAGATTCCCATTCCCCGCCAGCAGCCCCAGCGCCTCCTCCGTGCTCATCCCCGGCAGCGTGTCCTTCAGCCCCAGACTCCGGTAGTCCATCCCCGACACATTAAAAAGCCGCCGCAGCTCCCCGCCCTGAGCCGCCAGCATCCCCTTCAGTTCCCCCACCGACGGCGGCGTCTCCCGAATCGCAATCTCCTCAAACGCCACCCCCCGCCCCTTCAGCCACTTGATCGCATTCTTGCACGTAGAGCATCCAGAGTAAGCGTAAACTTTGAGCATGGTGTAAATGAGGTTGTATCCCGCCGCTTAGAGAAGCGCAGATTGAGTCGATGCCAATTCGAATGACAAAGTCCCGATGACAAAACCAGCAGCTCCATGCTGCCAGTTCGCAGCCCCGTTCGGGCTTCGTCATTCGCCATTATTTCGTCATTCGGATTTACTCATTCGTCATTCCTTTGACACCCCATTCCCTTGCCAAAAAAACGCGCACCTCACCCCTCAACCAGCTTCATCCACGCCCCATACTCCTCCGGCACCTTCGCCTCAAACGCCATCGGCTGATCATGGATCGGATGGTTAAACGAAAGCTTCCACGCATGCAGCATCAGCCGCGGCACACGCACCCGCTGCTTCGCCGGATTCGCATAGATCGGATCCCCCAGGATCGCACACTGCAAAGACTCCCGCATATGCACGCGGATCTGGTGCGTCCGCCCCGTCAGCAGTCGGCACTGGATCAGCGCGCAGCCCTCGTCCACAGACAGCCGCTTCCACTCCGTCACCGCATTCTTCCCCGCCCCGTCCAGCAGATTGCTCATCCGCTTACGGTCCACCGGATGCCTCCCGATCGATGTCTCGATCCGCCCGCTCTCCTCATTCGGCACCCCGTTCACCACCGCCAGGTAGATCTTCGAGATCCGCCTCTCTGAAAACGCCTCCGTCAGCCGCCGGTGCGCGATGTCATTCTTCGCCACCACCATGCAGCCGCTCGTGTCCTTGTCCAGACGGTGCACAATCCCCGGCCGCATCTCCCCACCGATCCCGCTCAGATCCTCGATGTGGTGCAGCAGCGCATTCACCAGCGTCCCGTCAGGATTTCCCTCCGCCGGATGAACGACAAGCCCCGATGCCTTGTCCAGCACTACGATGTCGGTGTCTTCATACAAAATCGTCAAAGGAATGTTCTGGGCCTTGATCTCCACCTCCGCTACATCCGGCACCGTGAGACTCACCGCATCCCCGCATTTGAGCGTAGCACCCGCCTTGACCGCCTTCCCATTCAGCGTTGCGTGTCCCTCCTTGATCAAGTCCTGCAATCGCGAGCGCGACATATCCGGCAAACGCCTCGCGAGGTGTTTGTCGAAACGATCGCCTATATCCACTGTTTCACTGATGAGCCAATCCACCCTATAAACTCAAGATTCGAATTAATAAGGCAAACTGTAATTTCTGGCATATCGAATGCGTCCTGCTACTGACAACATCCGTCACCCTTGATTCTCGCCCCTCCAGAACAGTCCTTTTTGAGCACCTGCCCGGTGTGTCAGAAGCAGATTGATGTCACCTCCCTGGAGCCCTTCACCAAGCTCAAGTGCCCCTTCTGCGGCCAGATGGTCCGCGTCCGCCGCCGCTTCGATCAGTTCATGATCATCCGCCAGATCGGCGAAGGCGGCATGAGCCGCGTCTTCGAAGCCGAAGACGAAACCCTCGGCCGCCGCGTCGCCCTCAAAATCCTCAACCGCCAGTACTCCCGCGACTCCATCCGCCTCGAGCAGTTCCGCCGCGAAGCCCACATCACCGCCAATGTGACGCACCCCAACGTCATCAAGCTCTACTCCGTCGGCTATGACCAGGGCTACTTCTACATCGCCATGGAGCTCGTCGGCGGCGGCTCCCTTGAGCAGCGCATCCGCCGCGAAGGCCACCTCAAAGAAGACGAAGCCCTCCGCATCGGCCGCGAAGTCGCCGAAGGCCTCCGCGCCGCCCAGCAGCTCACCCTCATCCATCGCGACGTCAAACCCGCCAACATCCTCTTCACCGAGACCGGCACCGCCAAAGTCGTGGACTTCGGCCTCGCCCTCTTCGTCGATCGCGGCGGCGATCAATCCGGCGAGATCTGGGCCACCCCCTATTACGTCGCCCCCGAAAAAGTCATCGAAAACAAAGAAGACTACCGCAGCGACATCTTCTCCCTCGGCGCCACCCTCTACCATGCCATGACCGGCAATCCGCCCCACAAGGCGGACACCGCCGCCATCGAAGACCTCCGCCGCATCAAGTCCAAGCGCGTCACCCTCGGCGAATCCGGCCTCCGCTTCTCCCCCCGCACAGAGCACGTCATCAATGGCATGCTCTCCTTCCATCCCGAAGACCGCTTCGCCAACTACTCCGAAGTCGTCGATGAAATGCGCCTCGCCGAAGGCCTCCTCGATCGCGGCAGCGTCCGCCGCCGCCTCGTCAATCGCCGCACCCGCCTCATCGGCCTCATCGCCGCCGCCATCATCATCGCCTACGGCATGGGTTGGCTCCTCCGCGAAGGCGGAGAGCGCCGCAACGTCCGCGCAGCCATCCAGCTCGCCACCGCCAATGAGCGCGAGCTCGACGGCTCCGGCGTCACCCTCACCGCAGACAAAGCCAACAAAAAAACCGTCTCCGAGCGCTTCACCGAAGCACGCCAGGCCATGCTCGAAGGCCGCCAGTACGCCACCGCCGAAGACAAGTTCATCTCCCTCGCCAAATCCAAAGACGTCCTCCAGCCCACCGCCAACTGGGCCCGCTTCAATGCCGCACTCTGCAGCATCATGCTCGATCACAAAAAAGACGCCGCAGACCAGTTCGCCAAGCTCGCCACCACTCCGGATCTCAACGGCCTCGCCCCCTTCTTCGCCAAAATCCAGGACCGCATGTCCCACGACTTCGGCCTCGGCACCCCCCTCCATTCCCTCGACTACAAAACCACCAACGAAGAAATCCTCGGCTATCTCGTCCACGGCCTCGCCGAATGGCACTTCGGAGACGCCCTTCTCGGCGCCCAGGAGCTCGAGCACTTCCAGCAGCATCTCGCCGAGACCCAGCAGCCCCCCACCGCCGCCTCCGCAGCCACCCTCGAATGGCTCACCCTCTACAGCCCCCTCGTAGACCGCTACAAGCCCGACTTCGCCCTCGTCCGCGGCGCCCTCCAGCCCAAGCGCTCCGGCACCATCCCAGAGCTCCGCACCGCCCTCGCCGAAGTCCAGCAAGTCCGGAAAAATCTCAAGACCAGCGGTGCCTTCCTCCGCTTCATTACCGACCTGGAAACCAACTACCAGCGTGAGATCTCCGGCATGACCCTCGAAGAGCAGCAGCGCCAGATGGAGGCCGACAAAAAACACCGCCAGGCCGACCTCGAGCTCCTCGCCGAAGTCAACGCCCTCGTCCCCTCCCTCGTCCAGGGCTACGACTACACCCGCGCCATCGACCTCCTCAGCGGCACCCGCCTCGAAACCGCAGACGTCCGCACCGCCCTCGACGGCCGCCTCTACCTCTACACCCAGTCCCGCGACTTCATCCGCCAGCTCACCACCGATCTCACCACCAAAGGCTGGACCGGCACCATCACCCGCCGCGAAGGCGGCCAGCTCACCGGCCGCATCACCTGCAACCCCGCCGGCACCCAGATCAGCGTCACCCTCGATCGCGGCACCCTCACCCTCCCCTTCGAAAGCCTCACCCCCGAGACCCTCGTTGAAATCGCCCAATCCCTCGGCACCCAGGTCACCGACTCCACCGACTACTACCGTCGTCAGGAAAACACCGCCGCCTTCGCCCGCCTCACCGGCCTCACCCAGCTCTCCACCACCATCGCCGCCCAGCTCATGGAAGAAAACTCCTCCTTCCGCATGCGCTGGATGAAAGTCATGGCCGCAGGAATTTAAAAAGTAGCGCGGGCAATCCTGCCCGCTCCGGTTCCGCATACGTAGCACGGGCAATCCTGCCCGCTCCGGTTCCGCATACGTAGCGCGGGCAATCCTGCCCGCTCCAGTTCTGCTTACATAGCACGGGCAATCCTGCCCGCTCAGGCTCCGGTTCAGCTCCCGGCCACACCCAGCGGCAAAAAGTGTCCCTATCGCAAAGGTAGGGCGGTTGGTCCTCCAACCGCCGCCGCACGTCTCCACGCCACCCTTTCGGAAATCCATTTCGAAAATCGCTCCCCCCTCTTGGTCGCCAAGTCTGCCAAGCAGACCGCCTGAAGTACGACAGACACTCCTGTCTGTCGACCAGCGCCCACCCATCCTCCCCGGCCCCCAAATACCCCTCGCCGTTCGAGTCAATTCGCGGTCATTCGCGTTGGAATCAATCATTCTTCCCGCATCGGCCTCCGGCATCTAAAAAGTTGCCCAGTTGCTGTGCAACTGGGCCCCTTCCTGTCCTCATGAGAGAACACGCGGATACACCTCTGCGCATCATTCCACTGGCGGAAAAATCGCGCAGGCAGTTCTTCCACATGGGCTGTTTGAAGGCCAACGGCCTTCCGTATTTCAGCCCAGGGATGCCGAGCGATAGCGAGTGCTTCCCTGGGTACGCAAGACGAACACAGGAAAGCAAACCCAGCGCTGCGCAAAACCCAACGCCCACCAGCAGCGTCGGCAACACGCCCCGCCGCACCAATCCGGACCTCTGGCCACCCACCATCACCTTCATGCAGTGATCATCCAAAAAATCCCAGCCACCACTCCACCAACATCCCCTCATCCTCCGTTTCCCTTGCCATCCGAATCGTCCCCATCTTTGATAAGCAAAACAACCCATGGCCGTCGAAACCAAGCCCCTTTTCAATCCCGATCTCATCCGTCAGCAGGTGCATATCTTCACCCTACCGGAATCCGTCGGCGCTGCCCAGCCCCGCCTTCAGCATTGGGCAGACCTCATCGCATCCGGCAAGGCGGACACCTTCAAGGAAACCGCCCTCCTCCCCGAGTTCCTCTCCGACATCTTCGGCCAGCTCCTCGGTTACACCAGCCCCGCCGGCCCCGGAGACAGCTTCACCCTCCTGCGTGAAACCCATGTCGAGGTGGACGGCCAGTTCGCAGATGCCGCTCTCGGACGCTTCACCACCGAGACAAAAAAATACATCGTCGCCGTCGAGGGCAAAGGCACGCGCGATCCATTGGATCGCCCCTTTTCAGGCCGCCGCTTGTCCGCCGTGGAGCAGGCCTATCGCTACGCCATCAATCTCCCCTGTGATTGGATCATCGTAACCTCCATGCGGGAGACGCGGCTGTATCACAAAGGCTCCAACCAGCACACCTACGAACGCTTTGAGACCACACGTCTCGCCAGCGATGCCGCACTGCTAAAGCGCTTCGTCTTCCTCCTCGGCGCGGAGCGCGTCGTGCCAGCGCAGGGGGAAAGCCATCTCAATGCCTTGCTCCGCACTTCCGAGTCCGCCGGGCGCGAACTCACCAACAAGTTTTACGCACTCTACGCAGACATCCGCCAGGAGGTTTTCGGCCGTCTCAGGGTCGCGAATGATCAGGTGGAGCCGCATGAAATCCTGCGCTGCACCCAGAAGCTGCTCGATCGCATTCTCTTCTGCTCCTTCTGCGAAGACCGCGTCCTGCTCCCGCCCAACACCGTACGCCACGCCTTCGAGCACAGTGATCCCTACAATCCCCGGCCCATCTGGGAGAACTTTCGCGGCCTCTTCCGCTCCGTCGATGTCGGCAATGCCGGACTGAAAATTCCCGCCTACAACGGCGGCCTCTTCGCGCATGACCCCGGCCTCGATACCCTTGCCGTACCGGATGAAATCTGCGCGCTCTTCCGCGATCTCGCCGACTACGATTACCGTCCGGCCCGCGAGATGGCGGAGGCCGCAGACACCCAGGAAATCCGTCCCGTCATTGATGTGGACATCCTCGGCCACATCTTCGAGCAGTCCATCACCGACCTCGAACGCCTGCGCCAGGAATTGGAGCGCGATTACAGCACCCTCGTCGATGAAAAGCAGGCCAAGACCCGCCGCAAAAAGGAAGGCGCGTTCTACACCCCCTCCTTCATCACCCGCTACATCGTCGAGCAGACCCTCGGTGCCGTGCTGCGTTCCCGCTTTGAGGCCCTGCGCATCACCGAAGAAGCCGCCGCCACCGGCACCGCCAAGAAGACGCTCACCGATCCCAACGCCTACGATCTCCCCGCGCTCAATGAGCCTCAGCGCAAAGCGCTCATCCGCTTCTGGGAAGAATGGCAGGAAGTCCTGAAGACCCTGCGCATTCTCGATCCCGCCTGCGGCAGCGGTGCCTTCCTCATCGAAGCCTTCGATCAGCTTCACGCTCACTACGAAGTGTCCAATGCGCGTCTGGAAGAACTGCGCGGCCACCGCACCCTCTTCGATCTCGACCGCCAGATCCTCCAGCACAACATCTACGGCGTGGATCTCAACGCCGAGGCCATTCAGATCTGCCAGCTCAGCCTCTGGATCAAAACCGCCGCCCATGGCAAGCGCCTCACCAGCCTCGATCACAGCATCCGCGAGGGCAACAGCGTCGTCAGCGACTCCACCGTGCATCCCAAGGCCTTCGACTGGCAGGCCACCTTCCCCGAAGTCTTCGCCCAAGGCGGCTTCGATGTCGTCGTGGGAAACCCACCCTATGTGCGGCAGGAACTCCTCACACCCTACAAGCCCTGGCTCGAAGCACACTACGCCAGCTACCACGGCATGGCAGATCTCTACGTGTACTTCTACGAACTCGGCCAGCGTCTGCTAAAGCCCGGCGGCCTGCTCTCCTACATCGTCACCAACAAATGGATGAAGGCCGGTTACGGCGAGCCCCTGCGCCGCTTCTTCCGGGATCAGACCTGGATTCGCAGCGTCGTGGACTTCGGCCACGCCAAGCAAATCTTCGAGGAGGCAGATGTCTTCCCCTGCATCATCGTCGCCGAAAAACCCACCAGCGAAGAGAAGCCCAAAACCGCCCGCCTCTGCACCATCCCCCGCGAACAATTGCGCATCGACGATCTTACAGTACAGATCGAGAAAGAAGGCGCGGAACTCGATGTCGA
>NZ_JBIPNG010000226.1:0-10308 GCF_044373815.1 Prosthecobacter sp.
TCCGGCAAAGCCTATGGCATTCGCATCGTCGCCGCGGTGCTGCTCATGGCGGGAGTGGTCTGCGCGGTGATCTCGCGCATGCAGACCCAGTAGTCCTGTTTCTGGGGGGAACAGGGAGTCCGTGGCTGAATTCCGATTCGTGCTTATTCGTGCTCTTTTCTCTGCATCCGTGCTAAAGTCCAAGCTGTCAGCACCGGCACATTCAGCTTGCCGGATTAATTAATAAGGAAAGCGGGGCCGCGAGAAACGATTCATTCCTGCTTTCCCGCCTTCCTACTCAGAAAATGGATTTGATCAGTTTGGTCACCCGGGGCGTCTAACCAAGCGACACCAACTCTCAGCCCCCGAATCTCATGCACACTTTACTGCGACTCCTGCTGGTCATGCTCATGGCAGCAGGCACAGGCGCTCCGCTGCTTGCAGCCACGACTTCATCCAAGGGGAAAAAGTCTTCCACGTCGGGAACCAGCTCCAAAAAGAAAGCGCCCGCCAAGTCTGATTCCACAGCGGCCAAAGCTGAAACGCCTGCGGCCAAGAAGACCACGCCTCCGCCTTCCGAGCCGGTGAACGAAGATCCCCCCACCGCCGTGCCGACTCCGGCGGCGGTTTCCACGCTTAGCATTGAGGACATCAGTGGCTTTGACGCCTACCCCAAGCAGATTCAAAGCCTCGTGCAAAGCTGCCTGGCGCTGACGCATCTGGAGCTCGGCTACATGTATGGCTCCAGTGAACCCAACAAGGGCGGCATGGACTGCTCCGGCACGATTTATCATGTGCTGCATTTTCAAGGCCTGAAGGACGTGCCGCGTCAATCCGACGAGATGTGCAACTGGGTGGACAAAAAAAGCCACCTCTCTCTCACCCCCACCGCCACCAGCTTTGACAGCGAGGAATTCGCCAACCTCAAACCCGGCGACCTGCTCTTCTGGACCAACTCTCTCGAAACCACGCGCAAGCTGCCCGTGACCCACGTCATGATCTACCTCGGCAAGCTCAAGAAAAGCGGCAAACGCGTCGTCTTCGGCTCCAGCGACGGCCGCAGCTACATGGGCGAGCGCCGCAGCGGCGTCAGCGTCTTCGACTTCAGCCTGCCCAAGGCGGACAGCACCAAGCATTTTTATGGCTACGGGCCGACTCCGGGTCTGCTGCCTGTGGAGCCTGAGCGGCCGGTGATCGCGGCGGTGACACCGTCGCCTGCACCTGCGCCAGCGCCCATGCCGAAAGAGACAGCAGTGTCCAAGGAAGCAACGACACCGAAGGAAACGGCTGCGGTCAAAGAATCACCTGCACCGAAGGTGGTGGCGACATCCAAAGCAACAGACTCAGCCAAGGAAACCGCAGCCCTTAAAGAATCACCTGCACCCAAGGTGGTGGCGAAGTCCAAAGCAACAGACTCAGCCAAGGAAACCGCAACCCTCAAAGAACCAGCCGCACCGAAGGTGGCAACTCAGACCCAAGAAACGCCTGCATCCAAGGAGTCCCCAGCAGTCAAAGAATCTCCCGCACCGAAGGAAGAAGTCCGCAAAGCAGTCGCCACCACCGAAACGCCACCCGATTCCGCGACCAAGAAAACGGTCGTTGCAGAGGCCAAGACCGACGCTCCTTCCAAAGCCACCACCACCGCCAAACCCAAACCAACGGCGACCAAGAAACGCTCTACCCCCGTCGCCTCCACCACTCGCCGACGCACGCCTGCCGCACCGCCGAAGAGCGTGTTTGAGCAGAAGGTGGATCGCGCGGTCAGTTCCGTTCGGCGGTTTTTTCAGCAGTGATGCGGCGAAAGAGTTTGTACGAAGACCACTGACAGCGGAAGCAGCTGGCATGATGCACTGAGCGGTTCGGCAGCACATCTCAGTCGACAACATTTTGTCCTCTAACAAAAATCCGGCGAAGCCACGCAAAGGATTGAACTTTCGGTGCCGTGAATCTCTCAACAGCCGACTGAATCTCCAACATCTCCATCTCATGACTCTGCCCCGCTCGCGACAAGATCCAGTAAACTCCATCCCACTCATCAGGCTCAATCGTGAAGGTGCAATCTCGAAGCCTTAACTCTGCGCTGCCGTCTGATACGGTCCAGAAATGCCGTCGTCTCTGCGTAACAACCAGCCCCTGAATGCTGGAAACAGCGCGACAGAGATGCTCGCAGGTCGCGTCCGGTATTCGGAGTGAAACTCCCGGGTTGTGTGGCTCTGTTCTCATGACGCTTGCTGATGCCTAACGCTTCGAATCAGGTCACTGCTTGCTGAAGGCTGCCATCCAAATCGATTCGGATGGAAATGTGAATCGGTAACCTATGGCATACTTCCGGCCGGAAACTTCAACCGCTCCCTTCTCCTTCCGAGTGGCGACAAAGTCTCGAAGCGCTTGAAGCTCTGAGCCATCAAGATACACGGAGAATGAATCGCCCCTCTTCCGAACCCTCGGTGAATCCAGCGACGGCCACTTGCTCGGCCAGAGAATGGATGCATCAGGGGCGTAATCATAGTCCCAAAGCGTGACCTCAATGTAGGGTGGGACCCAGGGCTTTGCGTTTGGAACGAGGTAATTACAAAGCAACTTATGGGCTTTCATGAATTCGGGGGGTGGGGGTTCCTCGCCATCCATGTGCTCCCGCATTGACCGCCCTCGGGCGGTCAATCCATACGCTCCAACCACTTGGGTGATGTTCTTATCGGCAATGAAAAGTGCCGTCGTTGGCTGATCGGTACAACCTGGAGCAAGATCGTAATACCGCTGGAGACCAGGAAGCCTGATAAGGGGCCGGGCGATATCGACCAACTTGGAGAGGCCATCAGGTGATAAGTGGGCGACCCACATACTCGGAATCCCGTTCAGCTCTCGTTGGTAAATGACTGTGCCATCCTCATAGGCCGCCAGTCGTGGTGTGTCAGAGCCAATCACCTGCGCCCATGGATCATTCGTCATCAGCACAAGGACAGGCGCGGGGCCCTTGTGTGGGTCAAACTCCGCAGCTGATGCGGTGCCCACAAACAAGACTAGAGCTGCAAATAGATAACGCATGTCACTGGTTGGGTGGGCGAACGTCCAGCATCATGCCGATGGCGAGCGCGAAACGTCGATGACACGACAGATGCCATACGAGACGTTGCCTGCATCCGTTTTGTTCGGCCTCGTTCTCACTGGAGACGAAGTCACGGCGTCTCCGTCGTGTGAAACAAATTCCATGCGTGCCCATCGGGATCAAGGAAGCTGTGCTGATACATGAAGCCGTGATCTTCCGCTTCTTCGACAGTCGTGCCTCCAGCGGCCACGGCTTTCCGAACCAGATCGTCAATTTCGGCCCGGCTGGAGCAATGGAGGCAGTTCAGAACTTCCAGGTACTTGGAAGTGTCACAGAGGCCTCGCGGTGAGAACGTGGCGAAAACCGACTCATCCGAAAGCATGAGCTGAATGGTGTCGCTGATGACGATGCCGACATACTTCTCTCCGCTCATGCCCTCATTGACGGTGAAGCCAAGGGCCGTGTAAAACGCTCGTGCTCTAGGCACATCCTTGGTGGGAAGATGAACAATGATGGCGCGAATCATAGTGCTGCTGAAGGTGCTTGAGTGCTTGAGTTAACTTTCATTATTCGGGTCAAGTAAAGCCTACCGAACAGCACAGATGATTAACAGAACGTGAGGTTTATCAGCCGTTTTATACCGACAGTTTGAGGGGAGAAGCACGAGCTGAAGCCTTCACGAGTGTCGTTTTACCCCCACATGCCTTTGCGAGCCGGAGGCTCGTCGGAAATTAGCCGGTGGTGAAGGGAGCGTAGCGACCGAGAACCACCGGACTCTCGCCAACAACCCTCGTGCACATTGGTCGCGCCCTGGAAGGGCGCGAGAAGCGCCCGCCCCTGCCGCGTTCCCGCTCACCACAGATACCGTTCGTCATGCTCCACCATCCCGCGCTGCAGCATCGCCACGTATTCTTCCCGGAAGGTCTTCACACGATGATGCTCCTCCTGGTTGAGAACATACGCCCGCACCGCTTCCAGATCAGGTGCTGCAAACGTGAACGCGCCATAACCCTCCTGCCACGCGAACCCAGCCAGGCGCAATTCCTCATGAATCCAACGTGATGATTCGCTTTTGATTTCGCGCATCACATCCGCCACGCAGTGGGTTGCGCGCAGACCTGCCGCGATGTGAATATGGTCGCCCGTCCCGCCCACGGCATGCGCGATGCCGCTCCTGTTTCGCATGATGCCACCGATGTATTCATGAACGCGTTTACGTGCGGTTGGAGCCAGCCAGGGTTCGCGATTCTTCGTGCTGAACACGAAATGGTAATGCAGCGAAAGATGCGTCGAGGGCATGCGACAACTTCTCGCGCCCCTGCCGGGGCGCAACCTTCAGATACGTGGGGTGGTGCGCGCAGGTCCGGTGGTTCTCGCTCGGCAAGCCTCGCTTCACCACCGGCTAATATCTCTGGTCCCTCCGGGACCACTAGGACTTCTGCTACTCAGATGCTGCCCCAATCTCACAGACTCACCTCAGCCACTCATTGGTGCCTTCGGGACCGCCGCTAAGCAGACGCTGTCTCCTGTCCCACAGTCTCACCGCAGCCACTCGTCCCGATTCGCTGCAACAAACACATCATCGTTCAAATGAGGGTAGGCGCGATAGACGCGGTCGATTTCTTCAAGCTGGCCGGGGCTGAGGGATTCGTGTTCGTCGAGGCACCAGAGGCCTTCGAGGAGGCCTTGGCGGCGGAGGACTTCGTGGAGGCCGGCGATGCAGCCGTGGTAGGCGTTGGCGGCGTCGAAGAAGGCGGCGTTGCTGTCGGTGACTTCGATGCCGAGGCGCAAGAGTTCGGAGGTGGCTTCGGCGTTGCGGCATTGCTCCAGAAGCTGCACGGCGCGCTGTGTCCATACCGACCAGTGGCCGAGGAGGCCGCCGACGATGCGGCGCTCTTTTCCGGCGAAGCGGTAGGGGGTGAGAAAATCAGCGACGATGTTGTCGTCGTTGCCGGTGTAGAGGGCGATGTCATCGCGCCCGGCCTCCATGACGGCGCGCACGACGTCGAGGGTTTGATAGCGGTTGAACGGGGCCATCTTGATGGCGACGACGTTTTCGATCTCTGCAAAGCGACGCCAGAACGAGTAGGGCAGCACGCGGCCGCCGACGCTGGGCTGCAGATAAAACCCGACGATGGGCAGCACCTCGGCCACGGCTCGACAATGTGCGATGCGTTCATCCTCGGTGGCCGCAGGCAGCGCGCCGAGGCTGAGGAGTCCTGCGTGGTAGCCGAGCTCGCGCAGAAGCTCGGCTTCACCGACGGCCTGGGGTGTGGCTCCGCAGATGCCGCCGATGCGCACGAGGGGTTTTCCTGAGCGGTCCATTTCTTCCTTTGCGAGTTCGAGCACGGGCTTGAACAAGCCGATTTGCGGATCGCGAATGGCAAACTGAGTGGTGTGCACGCCCACGGCGAGTCCGCCGACGCCGGCGGCGATGTAGTAGCGTGCCAGTGCGCGCTGCCGCCGTTCATCGAGCCTGCGCTGCGCGGTGAGTGCGAGCGGATGGGCGGGGATGGCGATGCCGTGCTGGAGCGGGGAGCGAAAGTCGAAGTTGTTCATGAAAATTTGCTTCGCATGCTGACGGCTCAACCTTTCAACTGAGTCCTTATGCTGCGCCACTTCCTGTTTCTGCTTTTTGCCACCGCCACTCTTCATGCTGCGGATGAGTTCCCGCTGGTGCCTGCGCAGGAGTGCCATCCGCGCAACGGACTGCCGAACTTCTTTGCGAAGGCGAACACGGCGGGTACGGAAATCAAGATCGGTTACCTTGGTGGCTCCATCACGGCGCAGAACGGGTGGAGGCCGAAGACGCTGGCGTATTTTCAGCAGACTTATCCCAAGGCGAAGTTCAGCGAGATCAATGCGGCCATCGGTGGCACGGGCTCGGACTTGGGTGTGTTTCGTTTGAAGCAGGATGTGCTGGATCACAAGCCGGACCTGATGTTCGTGGAGTTCGCGGTGAATGACGGCGGTGCTTCCCCGGAGCAGATTTTTCGCTGCATGGAAGGCATCGTGCGTCAGACGTGGAAGGCGCTGCCGGAGTGCGACATCTGCTTTGTCTATACGGTGACCGAGGCGCTGGTGCCTGCGATGCTGGAAGGGAAGTTCCAGCGCTCCGCGAGTGCGATGGAGAAGATTGCCGATCACTACGGCATCCCGACGATTCACATGGGCATGGAAGTGGCGAAGCTGGCGAAGGAAGGCAAGCTGGCGTGGAAGGCGAAGCTGCCGAAGACGGACGAGGAGAAGATGGCGCTGGAAGGGAAATTCGTCTTTGCACCGGACAGCGTGCATCCGCATGTGGAGACTGGGCATGAGCTGTATCTGGCGGCCATTGTGCGTTCGCAGGAGCCGATCAAGGCCGCTTCGAAAACGACGGGCGCGCATGTGCTGGGGGCACCGTTCATCGCCACGAATTATGAGCAGGCCAAGCTGCTGCCGATCAGTGCTGCGACGCTGTCGAAGGGATTCACGCTGCTGGATCCGAAGACGGATGATTTTGGCAAACGCTGGACTAATCGCATGACTTCGCTGCACAAAGGTTCACAGCCCGGCGAGACGATCAGCTTCAAGTTCAAAGGCACGCGCTGCTCCATCTACGACATCATTGGTCCCGACTGTGGGCAGGTCAGTGTGACGCTGGATGATCAGCCTGCGAAGATCGTGGCGCGCTTTGATGCCTACTGCACTTACCATCGCCTCAGCGCGCTCGTCATTGGCAGCGATCTTGAAGACAAGGTGCACAGCGTGAAGATCGAGATTGATGCGAAGCAGCCAGACAAGGCGACGATCCTCGCGAAGAACGGCAACAAGATCGACAAGCCAGAGCGCTTCGATGGAACGGCGTTTTATCCTGGTGCCATCCTACTGGTGGGTGAGCTTGTGCCATAGAATCTGGGCTACTGCTGTTTCGCTCTTCGCATGACGGAGTGGTGAGTGCCTAGGTCATCCCTAGTGGGAGCTCCGGCCGCGCTCCGCACCCTGACCGTGCGGAGTGTTCAGGGTCGAGGAAGGCCGGTAACACCACATCATTTCCATGAGTCAATATTCCTCAGGGCTGAGTGATGGGTGAACCACTCTTAAGAGTCGTTTGAATCCTGATTCATTACCGCAGGGCGGGGACAAGCATACTGTTATGGAAATAATAGTATGCACGTTTACCTATGAGCCACGACCCTGCCCGCGTCGAGCAGCTCTTCAATGAAGCGCTCGAACGTGCAAACCACATTGAGCGCCATGTCTTTCTCACAGGAGCTTGTGGGAACGATACGGCGTTGTGGAATGAGGTGTGGGACCGTCTGCGCAATCACCCCGGCAACGGTGGCCAGCAGCGCCGCACGCGGGGGATCCGGGTGCCGAAAGCACCAGGCCATGGGACCTTGGAAGAAAAGCCGGGGGACATGATCGGCCCTTACCGGCTGCTGCAGATCATTGAAGACAGCACGAGCAGCACGATGTGGATGGCGGAGCGGAACGCACGCGTGGCGGAGTTCGTGACGATCAAGATCATCGCCGCAGCCGCGAACGACTTTTTGATCCGCTACGAAGCGCAGAAGCATGCGCTGGCGCTGCTGGATCACCCCGATATCGCCAGGCCGCACGCCTGTGGCATGACTCCCGGCGGCAGGCCCTACCTCGTCACGGAGCTGCTGCATGGGACGCCCATCACCCAGTTTTGCGACGATCAAAAGCTCTCGCTGCTGACACGCGTTCGCTTGTTCATTCAGGTTTGTGATGCCATCCACCATGCCCACCAGAAAGGCGTGGTGCATGGAGATCTGCAGCCTTCCAACCTGCTCGTCCGATGGGGTGATCAAGGGCAGCCAGTGCTGAAGGTGACGGACTTTGGCATCGCCATGGCGATGAACCACGCCCTTGTCGCACCCACGGGGCAACTCCGGGCACCTGCGGCCTACTTTTCTCCCGAACATGTGGCCGCCAAAGCGATCGATGCACGCACCGACATCTATACGCTGGGCATGCTGCTGTATGAGATGATCACAGGACGGCTGCCGATTCCCACTCCCAGAGACACGGCGGAGCACCTGAATGAGGTGAAGAAGGTGGTGTGTGAGACGCTTGTGGAAAAGCCGTCCGCGCTGCTTCGCTCTTTACCCAAAGCACAGATCACCGGCCTCGCCCTGAACCGCAAGGTGGAGGCAGCCACCTACCCCGAACTTCTGGAGGAGCATTTCGACTGGGTGGTGATGCGTGCCTTGGAAAAGCGGCCTGAAAGCCGGTATCCGAGCCTAGATGCGATGGAGAATGACTTTCTACGCTACCTCAAAGAGGCGGCGGCTCAGGAAGAAAAGCCGATGGTCCAAGGTACTGCGCTGGGCAGTTTTATCAGTGAGCACCGGGGATTGTTCGCTCTCGCGGCGATACTGGTGCTGCTGGTGGCAGGCGGCATGGCGGTCATGGGCTGGCTGCTGGTGAAGGAGAAGCAGGAAGAGGTGCGTGTGACCACCAAACAAAGGGCCGAGTCCTATTCCATGACCTCCCGCTTTCTGCAGGAGATGTTTGCCTTTCTGACGCCGGAAACCGTGAAGGGAAAAGACACCACGCTGGTGAAAGGCATGCTGGACGCAGCCGTCGAACACCTGGACGAACTGACAGACAACGCTGAGTCTGGAGCGCGGGCGCAGGAGACGATCGGGCTGACCTATCTGGCGCTGTCACAACCGCTGGATGCGCAGAAGCAGTTCCAGGGCGCCCTTGAGAAGCGCAAGCTGGCGCTCGGCGGCGCGCATCGGGACACCCTGCGCTCCATGCGGCAGCTAGCCACAGCCATGGAGGCCGAAGGCCGGTATGTGGATGCGGAGACACTGCTTCGCAGGACCTTGAGCTCCCAGCAAAAAGCTCTGGGCCCGGACCACCTGGACACCTTTGTGACGATCTCCGTGCTGGCGGCGGTTTGTGATGACCAAGAGAAACACCTGGAGGCCGAGACCTTGTTTCTCAATCTCTATCAGGTGCAGAAACGTGTGCTCGGCCCGGACCACCTCGATACCTTCGCGACCCTCGGCAATCTGGCGAATTCATACACTCTGCAGGGTAAACATGCCGAGGCCATGAAACGACGTGGCGAGCAGGTGGATGGGATGCGCCGTGTGCTGGGTGCCGATGATCCGCGCACCCTCATCACGATGAACATTGCGGCCCAGGCCTGTGAAAAGGCCGGCATGCCATCGGACGCGGAGAAGCTGTATTTTGGCGCGCTGGAGGTCTTGAAAAAGTCGCTCGGTGCCGAGCACCCTGACACTTTGGTGCAGGCAGACCAGGTGGCCTTGATGCTGGGACGCCGCGGGCGGCATGTTGAAGCGCTGAGGCTGCACCACGAATGCCTGGACGCCAAACGTCGCATGCTCGGCCCCAAGGATCCGCAGACGCTTTTCTCGATGAAGAATCTGGCGAACGAGTATGAGGCGCAGGGCAGGCAGGCCGAATCTGAAGCCTCCCAGCAGCAGGTGCTGGAGACCATGAAAACAGCCTTCCCTCCGGAGCATCCAGAAATCATCGCGCAAATGGACACGGTGGCCCAAGTGTATGACACCCACGGGCGCTTTGCCGAGGCCACGAAACTCCGGCAGGAATCTCTGGTGGTGAAACAGCGCGTGCTCGGCGCCACGCATGTACAAACTCTGCGCTCGATGCAGCAGCTGGCCGCCTCGCTCGATGCGGATGGCAAACATGCTCAAGCCATCACGTTGCAGCACGAAACTCTCGATATCATGAAGACGGCCTACGGCCCGGGAGACCCTGACGTGCTGGCGCAGATGCATGCCATGGCGGCCATGCATGACCGGCATGGTGACCACGCACAGGCTGAAAAGATTTACCAAGATCTGCTGCAGATTCAGCAGCGCGTCCTTGGCGTCGAACATGTGGAGACACTCGCCACCCTGTCCGGTCTGGCAGAAACGCACCGGCATGCAGGCCGGCTCGAAGAAGCCGAGGCGCTGTATCAGCAGGTGCTGGAACTGCAGCGCAAGCGCACGCCCGCAGACATCGCTGCGGTGGCCGCAGCCTCCGCAGACCTCGGGAGCTTGTGGCTGCAAACTGGACTCACCGCCAAGGCAGAGCCTCTGCTCCGCGACTGCCTTGAACAGTGCATCAAACATCAGCCTGAGCACTGGCTGCGCTTCAATGTCGAGAGCCTGCTTGGTGGAGCTATGCTGCATCAGAAAAAATACACCGAGGCAGGACCGCTGCTGCAATCTGGTTACGAGGGCTTGAATGCACTCGCTGGCATGCTTGCGGTTCAGAATCGCTTTCGGCTCCGC
>NZ_JBIPNG010000018.1:0-31722 GCF_044373815.1 Prosthecobacter sp.
CACGATGTCGCCCACCTCCCACTCCCTGGCCCTTTCACCGCCGCCTCAATTCAAAAATGCTTGGCTCCATTCACCCCTCAATAGCAGACCGCGTGCCGAACAGTACTGGCAGGAGTGCCCGTCGATCAGCGCTCTCGCATCGTCCCGGACCCACGCAAGCCCCACCCTGCACGCGACCCTTTTCCATTCTGCAATTCTCAGTTCTTCCATGCTTTGCCACACATGGAAGAATGGACAGTGGCAGAGGCCAGACAGTGCCATGAAACTGTCCGTAGATCGGAGACAGAGGGCGAGTCGAAAGCGCTGGCCGACAGACAGGAGTGTCTGTCGTACTACCGGAACACCACGTCCACGCCCATGGCGCTTTCTTTGGCGAAGCCGGGAATCCAATGCGGCTTTCGCAGGGCGATGACGCGGTAGATCATGGAGAGCACGTGGAGGATGAGCAGGCGGTCGATGAGGCGGTAGCCGCGGCGGCGGCGCATGAGGAGCTCGATGGCCCAGCCGAGGTAGCGACGGTGCAGCCAGAAGGGTTTGAAGTCGGTCTTCACGCGATAGCGGGCACGCAGGCCGCGCTTGGCGTAGGTGGCTTTGTAGGCGCGCTTGGCTTCGCGCAAGCGCGTCTCCATGTCCGGGGTGAACTCGGTGAAGTAGTACTCCCGCGCCATGGCCAGCAGGCGAAAGGTGTCGCGCATGTATTCGAGGTCGGCCACGGGAACTCCGGCACGCGGTGCCAGGGCGATCATCTGCTCCAGCCGACCCATGCAACGTGCGGCGCTGCGCAGGGCGGCCTCCGGCTCCTGCACAAAGTAGCGCAGCAGTTTTTTGACGCTGTGATTGATGAAGATGTTCCCCCAATAGACCTGGAGCAGCGGCGGGATGCGCACGCGGCGGAAGAAGAGTTTTTGCTGCGCGAATTCTTCCACGTAAAGGAGTTCGCGGATGACTTCGTCCGAGTAGCGGAGGAGTTCGATCAGGGCGTCGGCATCGCCCAAGGCGCGCTCTTTGGCAAAGGCGCGCACGGCGTCCTCCACGGGCATGCCGTCTTTAATGATGCGGATGGTGACGAAGGTGTTGAGGTCGATCCAGATGGCTTCGGGATCGATCAATGCGATGCGGCGAAAGGGCACCCAGCCGCCGGTCTGGCACCAGACCATGCAGCCGATGACGTTCTTTGCGTGCTTCAGCTCATGCGCGTAGCGTTCGTATTCCCAGCCGGTGAAGCTGGGGTACTCGCCACAGCCTTCGTACTCGCGCCGCGTTTGCAGCTCAACGATCTTGGCCACGTCGGTGCGGAAGAAGTTCGAATTCAAAGGCAGGTAGCGGAAGAAATCGGACTCGCCGTATTTCATGGAGATGACCAGTGCCGGGCTGGTGAGGCCTTCGAACACGCTGGTGAAGGTGCGGCGGTGCCACATCAGATCGCCGATGCGGTACGCTCCCACGGTCCAGGTGCGGAAGATGAGGCGGCGGGTGTGCTTCTCGCACACGGGCAGCAGATCGAGCAGCAGCTGGCGCGCCTGTGCGGGCTTTTGGATGACGAGTTCGCTGCGGAATTCATCGTGCACGCCTTTGCCATCGGCTTCGCCAATGCGCAGGATGATGCCTGCCACCTGCGGGAAGCTGGTAAAGAAGCCATCGAGCAATTCGGCGAGGTAGTCGTTCACGCCGCGCCTGGCTTCGGTCATGCGTTGCCGGAGTTCCGGCGTGTAGGTCATCACATCCATCGTGAGATGCACCTGCAGGCCGCGCGTGGTGAAGATCTCGAAGCAGCGGGTGAATTCTTCGCGGTAGAGGGCGATGCGTGCACGCAGCTCCGGCTCCAGCCAGACGTGATCCGCCAAATGCGTCACGTCATCAAGCGAGATGGCGTTGAAGCCCCAAGCCGCGGCTTGATCGGCGAAGCGCGTGATGTCCTCCCGCACCTGTGCCCACCAAGCATCCGCAGCGGCGTCGCGCGTCTTTGGCAGATGATGCCAGGGAATCTTGGACCAGTTGATCGTACGCACGTCGTGCCCGCGAAAGAACGGGCCGATGGCGTCGATGAGGTGGAGTGGTTGCAAGCGCCGCGAATGGAAGCACGCGGGGGCGGGATGCAAGTGACGATGTACGGTGGGAACCGGGCTGCGCGCGGTTTACTTGACCCGCGCCTTGAGGATCTCGCGGAAGGGCTTGCCGTCGAGGCTGAGGTCTTCGAGCACGGCGCGGCCGTTGAGCACGCGCACCTCGGCTGTGATGCCCTGGGTGCTGCGGATGTTTTCCGCGAACCACTTGTCGGCCTCGGGCGCGAGCTTTTCGTTCACGTAGAAGCGGTCGAAGGGCCAGAAGATGTCGGCCTTGCTGTTGTACACGTAGCCTGATTTGACACGGAGGTACTCGCCGCTGGCGGGAGGCGTGAGCGAGAGACTGGTGATGGTGGCAAAGCCATCGGCACCCGTGGTGAGCACCGCGTAGACTTGTGCGCCATGCTTCAACTCCATGCCCGCTGTCACGGGAGCCTCGCTCTGGTTTGGACGTAAGGCGAGGTAGCGGCCCCGCAGCGGATCGTAGGGATCCGGGGCGGTGCATTTGAGTTTGATGAGCGTGCCTTGAGTGAGCACTTTTTCATGCGTCCAGATTTGAGACAAGGGTGCAGCCCACTGCGCCAGCACGACGATGCCGAAGATGAGGAAGGGAAGCGTTTTCATACGGCGGCGGATTGTTTCAGTTTGAGCAGGCGGCTCATGAGGATGTTGAAGGCGAGGAAGGCCACACCGACGCCGATGAAGGCCACGCCTTTGGCAAGGAGAGAGAAGTGGCTGTCCGCCATGCGGGCGATGATGAGCACGGAGAGCAGCGTGGCCCCGAGGCGCGGAGCGCCTTTTTTACCGGCAAACTCCAGCACAATGAGTGTGATGCCAATGGCGGCGAGATGCAGCATGGCGAGCCAGGAGAGCAGCGTGCCGTAGTTCTTGTCCGTGTTCTGAACGAAGGGGCAGGCGATGAGAGGCAGCAGGGCCACGGAAGCGATGGACAGCACCGCCCAGCGTTTGCGTGCCACAGCCATGAGCACGAAAGCCGCGAGCACCGTGAGCAGTCCCCAGCACCAGGGCAGTTGCAGAGCATGCAAAGCGCCCCTGATGATGTCGTCGCTCACATCATGGAAGGTGATGGCCACGCCATAACCGAGCAGCCAGAGCGCACCGAGCTCGACCTGCGGCTTGCGGCGCAGGGGTTCTTCGATGCCGTTTTGATTGAGCGGAAAGAGAGCGAATGCGGCGGCCGTGAGCGTCCAAAGCCAGAGGAAGCTTTGAGCGTGGTCACTGAAGAAGCCGATGCCTGACTGGCTAGCAAAAACCGCCGCGCTGCCAAAGCCGAAGATGGCACTGATCGTCATCACCCAGCGCATGGAGAGCGAAAGCGGTGCCTGGTTTTTCCATCCTGGCCAGCAGGGCAGCAGACCGAGCAGCAGCAGCGGATAGATCAAAGGACTGTCAAACCACGGGCTGCCGCGATCGACCTGACTCACGCTCCAGACCGCGATGGCGATGAGATAAAAGATGGCCACGGCCTGCGAGCGCAGCACCCAGACGAGCGGGAGGCTGAGCATGAACCACCAGAAAAGGAAATCCGGCCATTCGCCGCCGAGATTGTAAATCTGCGAGACCAAGGCGATGCACGCGCCGGTGGCAAGAGCCTGCAGCAGCGCAGCCGTTTCGCGCACCCAGGCCGAAGAAGCCGCGCCACGCTGCAGCACGCGGAAACTGAAGAGCTGCGTGAGCAGCAGCGGCAGAAATGCAAAGAGCAGCCGCACGGGCCGCGAGAAGTCATCCCAGTTGTAGCCGATCACCGCGATCAAGCCGCTGCCGATGAGCAAAGCGCCGAGTGCGCCCATCACGATTTGCGCCGCTCCCGGCTGGGAGTCATCCACTGCATGGCGTACACGCAAGGTGCGTGCTGCGTCGGGGGTAAGGATCCCCTCTCGTTCCCACTGCGGGAGTTGTTCGAGGAGCCAGCGTTGATGGGAGGTGTTCATGGGCGGAATAGTACCGAACCGAGTGTGTGCCGTTCATCGCATGAAGGCGAATCGATTAACTCGATGGATTGATTGGCGGAGGTGATGGGGAGTCAACACACCGCCGTCGGGCTCTGCTGCGGCCCGGGAGCGCGCACCAAGATCAGGCTGAGCACCAGGCCGATGAGGCCTCCCAGCAAAGCGCCTCCACCGGCGCCCACGGCGATGGGCAGGCGCCAGTCTTCGACGTTTTCGAAGGCAGGGGTGGCGCGTTCCTGGATGGCGACGTAGTCGGACGCTGAATTGAAGACTGATTGTATTTTCTCGACCTGTTCGAACAGCTTCTCATAAGCCAGCTTGTCCGTTTCGAGTTTTTCCTGCAACGTCTTCAATTCATCGAGGGAGGCTTCCCTGCGATCCAGGTCTTTTTCGATGTCGCGGATTTCTGATTCGATGGCTTCAAGCTGGGTTTGCAAGGGCGCACGGGAGGAGGCGTCGTTTGTCATCGGCTTGATCTTGAGGCGGAGGTCGTCGCGCTGGTTGCGCTGGGAGTTGAGGCGCGGCACGAGCCGCTCCAGGTCTGATCTGACGCTGAGCGTGCCTGCCCCCTGAGCACGCGCTTTCTCCAGTTTCTCCGCAGAGTCTTCCATGGACTTCTGCCGTGTGACCACCTCTTGAAGAAATTTCTGGAGCACCTTGCCCTGCGCCTGCTCGCGGACGCTTTGGCGGAAGGAGATGAACTCATCGAGCAGGGCATCGAGAAAGATCCTCGTGTATTTGGGTTCGGCCCCGGTCGCGAGGATGTTGAAAATGGCGCTGCCCTTGGTTTGAGCGACACGGATTTCCACATCGCTGTCTTGGAGATCAGGATTCAACGCTTTCACACGCTCCATGGCGCGGCGTTTCATTTCAGCGGACTCGATGGTTTCGATGATCGTCCCGTAGAAGTCCTGCTGCTGCTCACGCCAGATGATGCTGTCATTGAAGACCATCTGGCCACCGGCAACGAGCTTGGCCAGCGAGCGGAACTCCTGTGGCTTTGTAGTGATGCGGCGGGCTTGAAGGACTGTGCCGATGCTTGCGCCAACGAAAGCGCCGCCCAAGATGATGATGAGTCGGAACAGAATGCGTGAGGTGGACATGAAGAAAGGTAGCTTCAGTCCGTTGTGTCATAAGGGCGGAAGGGTGACAAGATAATTCCGGAGCTTAGGAAATCGAAAGAGGGGAGATCAGGATGATCCCTCTCTTAACGAAAAAGCCCAAGCCTTTCGGCCTGGGCTGAATCGGAAACCGCACACGGTGTATGCGGACCACTTCGCGAGGGGCGGTTACTTCGCCTCGGGCTTGATCTTGCCTTTCTCTTCGAGCTTGTGCTTGAACTTCTCGGTCTTGGGATCAACGACGGCGCGGACGTAGCCCTGGTTGGGGTGGAGGGCTTTGAAGTTCTGGTGGTAGTCTTCGGCGGGGTAGAATTTCTTCAGCGGGGCGATCTCGGTGGCGATGGGGTCTTTCCATTTCTTCTGCACTTCGATCTTGGAGGCTTCGGCGATCTTGTGCTGCTCTTCACTGGTGTAGTAGATGGCGGAGCGGTACTGGCTGCCGTAGTCGTTGCCCTGAAAGGCGGTGCCTTTGGGCATGAATTTGCCGTGGTGCTCGCCGTCTTCCTTGGTCACGCTGGTGGGGTCATGCGCATCCCAGAAGAGGTCGATGATTTCCTTGTAGGTGACGACTGTGGGATCGAACTCGACCTTGATGACTTCGGCGTGGCCGGTGTCGCCGGTGCAGACGTCTTCATAGGTGGGGTTTTCGGTTTTGCCGCCGGCGTAGCCGCTGACGACATTCTTGACGCCTTTGACGAGAAGGTACTGAGCCTCGACGCACCAGAAGCAGCCACCACCGATGATGGCGGTTTCAGTTTTGGCGGCGTCAGCGGCAGAGGAGGTCGGGGCGAGGGAGGCCATGAGAAAGAGAGTGAGGAGGGTGAGCGCGGTTTTCATGGGTTAGATACGAACGAGTTGGGTCGGAGAGTCAATCATCCGTCCTGTGAGAGGCGAAACTTTCGGCGGAATTCCCGAAAAGGGGATGAATGGCCGCAAAGAGTCGCAAAAAAGGGGCAAAAAACCAGAGCAGCGGAGTCTGATACTTTTTTGCGTTTCCTGGCGGTCATCTATACTCTGCTCTCATGGATGAACTTTCGACTCTCTGCGCCCGGGTGGGCGAAACCAAGCTGCGCGACATGGTGACGGCGTTTTACCGGCGGGTGCGGGTGGATGATGTGATCGGCACGATGTATCCGCCGGATGACTGGGAGAATGCGGAGAAGCGCCTGGCGGACTTCATCGTCTATCGTTTCGGCGGGCCCCAGACCTACATCGAGGAGCGCGGGCATCCGCGTTTGCGCGGCAGGCACATGCCGTTTTCCATCGGGGAAGCAGAACGTGACCGCTGGATGAAACTGATGGGTGAGGCGATGACCGAGGTGGCGGTGCCGGACCCCGAGGCGCCCATCATCAGTACGTTCTTTGCGCAGGTGGCGGACATGATGCGGAATCGTCCGGGCTGAATCGCTGCTTGTCAGGCGGGGTTGTCGCAGGATGATAGCCATCCCATGGAAAAGACCCCTGTCCTCATTCTCGCTCCGTTGCCGGATTTCCTCATGCAGCCGCTGCTGGCGGCGCATGTGTGTCATGATTACTTCCATGCGGAGGACAAGGCGGCGCTGCTGGCACAGGTGGGGGCGGAGATCCGCGGCATCGTGATGGCCGGGGGCAGTGTGTCGCCCGTGCCATTGCTGGAGCAGCTGCCGAAGCTGGAAATTGTGAGCGTGTTTGGCGTGGGGTATGACGGGGTGCCGGTAGACTGGTGCAAAGCGCATGGCATCCGCGTGACGAACACGCCGGACGTGCTGACGGAGGACGTGGCGGACACGGCGAGCGCGCTGGTTTTGATGACGAGCCGGAAGCTGATCGCGGCGAATCGTTTCCTTCATACGGGTGCGTGGACGATGGGAGCATTCCCGCTGGCACATGCATTGCATGGCAAGCTGGCGGGCATCGTGGGCCTGGGGCGCATTGGCAAGGCTATTGCTCATCGGCTTGAGGCGCATGGAATGCGCATCGCCTATCATGGTCGCACGAAACAGGAGGTGAGCTGGGAGTATGCGGACTCGCTGGTCGCGCTCGCGCAGAAGGTTGATTTTCTGATCGTGGCCTGCCCGGGTGGTGCGGCGACGAAGCACCTGATCACTGCGGAGGTGCTGGCCGCACTGGGCACGAAGGGCACGCTGATCAACATCGCGCGCGGTTCGGTGGTGGATGAAGCGGCGCTGATCGCGGCGCTGCAAAACAACACCATTCGCGGGGCGGGGCTGGATGTGTTTGAGAATGAACCCCATGTGCCGGAGGCGCTGATGCAGTGCGAGAACGCGGTGCTGCTGCCACACCTGGGCAGCGGAACGCATGAGACGCGTGCGGAGATGGCCCGGCTGGTGGTGGAGAACCTGGCGGCGCACTTCAGCGGCGCAGCGCTGCTGACGCCCGTGTGCTGAGGTGTTCTTTGTAGGATTGCCTGTTCGTTTTGGCCGATTGCCTGCTTGCCCTTCAAGCTTGAGCCACTATTAAACTTCATGGGCAAAATCATTCTCGGAGCAGTTCTCACCGCCATGGCCGTCTTCGGCTGGGAGGCGGTGTCCTGGACAGCCCTCGGCTGGCATCAAAATGGATTTCGGGCGTTTCGTGATGAATCCAAGGTGGCAGAAGTGATCAAGGCCAATGTGACTTCCGGCCATGGCATTTACATGCTGCCTGCCATGGGTGAAGCGCCGAAAATCGCCACCGCTGAAGAAAAGAAAGCCTTTGAAGCAGAGCAGCAGAAAGCGATGAAGGACGGCCCCTACGTCTATGCCATCGTTCGTCCGGGCAAAGCAGATATCAGCATGGGGATGAACATGACTTTGAGCTTCATCCGCTGCCTGATCTGCGCCTTTTTGATTGCTGCGATGCTTTCCCAGACGGCGTTGTTCTATCCGGCGCGCATTGCCTTCGTGGCGGCGGCAGGATTGTTCGCCGGCCTGACCGCCGACCTGCCGATGTGGATCTGGTTTGAAAATCCGGGCCGCGATGCGGCGGTGAACATCGCCGATCACTTGATCGCCTGGGTCATCGGCGGTGCCGTGCTGGGCATCTTTGTGGGCAAGGACCCGGTGGCGGAACGCTGAGGCAGGTGCTCTTCTGAAGTACGATAGGCACTCATGCCTGTCGGCGAGCGCCCACTCAATCTCCCCGGCTCACCCAAGTCCCACAAACCGACCGACGCATGCGTCAGCCTGCCGGAGAGCGGCACGAAAAGCCAGCTCGCAAGTTGAGGGTGTTGGCGGAGCGCTGGCCGACAGACAAGAGTGTCTGTCGTACTTCAGATCACGCCGCTGGTCTTCAGCACGGCCTGCGCCACCTCTTCGGGTGTGACGAGGGTCATGCAGTTGTAGTGGCCAAAGGGGCATTCGCGCTCAAAGCAGGGGCTGCACTCGATCTTGTGCTGGATGACGGTGTGGCGATCACCGAGCGGGCCGGTTTCAATCGGGCAGGTGGAGCCGAAGATGCTCACGGTGGGAATGCCCAGCGCCGCCGCCAGATGCATCGTCCCGGTGTCATTCGTGAGCAGCAGCTGGCAGCTACGCAGTTTGGCGATGAGCTCGGAGAGCCGTGTTTTTCCCACGAGGTTTTCATGGGGTGCTTGGAGCATGGCGGAGAGCTTTTCGCCCATCTCCTTCTCCCCGGGTGCCCCAAAAAGCTCCCAGCGGAACTGGGAATGCTGTGCGGAGATTTGATTCACCACGGCGGCAAAGCGCTCCAGCGGCCAGCGCTTGGCGGGTCCGTACTCGGCACCGGCACAAACGCCAACGCGGATGGTGCCATCCGTCGAGACCGCCGGTGTTCCGGCGTCCCACACGCCGGGCTGCTCGATGTCGGCGCCGATGCCCTTGGCGATGCGCAGGTAGCGGTGCGCATGATGCTCCTTGCTTCCTTTGGCCGGGCCGCCCTTGATGATCTGATTGAGCAGCTTCGAGCGGAAAGAGCCTTTCACCCCGACGCGGCGGGGGATGCCTGCGAGCCAGATTTCCAAGGTGCTGCGGGTGGAGTTGGTGCAGAACACGGCGGCATCGAACTTCACGCCTGTGGCCTTGATGCGCTTGGCCACGGCGAAGAGGCCTTCCTTGGCGGGCTTGCCGATGTAGCGCGAGACTTCAGGCATGGAGAGCCACAGCTCCTCCAGTTTGTCCGGGCCGAGAATGGTGATCTTCATGTCCGGCCGGCCGCGTTTGATGGCGCGCACCATGGGGAAGGCCATGCAGGCGTCTCCCAGCCAGTTGGGACTGCGAATGAGCAGCTCAAAGGGCTGCAGGCGGCTCATGTCGTAGCCGGTGGGAAAGGCCACCCCGCGACGATATTCTGCCAGCAGGAATCTCGGCTTGGGCAGCTTCCAGCGGTTGTGCACCCAGAACCAGCTGGCTGGCTGCTCGCGGATCAGTTTCTCCACGGCGGCATTGATCGCCAGGGTCAGGCCGTCGGCGTTGGGCTGCGATTCATCGGCTTTGACCTCCGGTGCGCAGACCAGCCGCCAGCGTGCCGGGCCGTCATTGTAAACCATCATCGGCAGCACCACCGCATCCGTGCGGATGGCCATGAGCGCTGCTATAGTGGTGGTGGAGGCCAGGCGGTCGAAGAACGGACACCACAGGCCGTGATCTCCGGCATGCTGATCCACCAGCACACCCACCTGACCGGCTTCGCGCATGAACTTCATGGGGGCATTGAACCCGGCCTGCCGGTCAAACAGGGCATACCCCAGCTTTTCACGGCGGCGGAGCACCAGGGCATTGAGCCAGGGATTGTGCAGCGGCTGATAAATGGCGCCGGCCTGGTGACCGCGCACATACATGGATGGCACCTGGGTCAGGATTTCCCAGCAGCTGGCATGCAGCACCAGATTCAGCAGCGGACGTTTGCCATTGTCGTAGGCCGCCTGCGCGCGCTCGATGCCTTCGGACCGCACATGCTTGCAGATCGCAGCCTCGCTCATCAGCGGCAGTTTGAAACCGCAGAGCACGTTGGCGAACAGGCTCTTGAAGTGCTCATAGGCGAGGGCCTTGAGTTCGGCGGGGGATTTTTCGCGGCCAAAGGCGATGTGCAGGTTGTACAGCGCGAGGCGGCGGTATTTGCCAGCCAGCAAATAGGCCACGGTGCCCAGCACCCGGCCGATAAACCACACCACGATGAGCGGCAGCAGCCACAGCACGCCTTCAATGCACCGGAACAGCGCGTAAATCACCCACTGCACGGTGCGCGTGGATAATCTGGCGGATTCTTTGGCGTTGCCCATGTGGCTTCCTTTATGCCGCAACGCTTCCGGGCACGCAACCGATCATGCGAGATCAGCGGGGGCGGCTTCGTTTGGCGTGGCATGCACCGCTTTTTTCTCCTGCTCCTGACCTGCTGCCCGCTGCTGCATGCAACCGCCGCGAAGCCGAACATTGTTTTCATCATGGCGGATGATCTCGGCTGGGCGGACGTGGCGTTTCACGCTGGCAGCGCGCCCACTCCCACGCTGGACAAACTGGCCCGGGAGGGCCTGGAGCTGACGCATCATTATGCCGCACCCGTGTGCAGTCCCACGCGCACGGGATTGATGACCGGGCGCTGCTGGAGCCGCTTTGGCGTCACGACCCCGCAGAGTGAACGGGCGCTGCCGTGGGATACGGTGACGCTGCCGCGCGCGCTGAAATCCATGGGCTATGAGACCTGCCTCACGGGCAAGTGGCATCTCGGTTCGAAACCCGCGTGGGGACCGAATCACTTTGGCTTTGACCACAGCTACGGCTCGCTGGGCGGCGGTGTCGGGCCGTGGGACCACCATTACAAGAAAGGCGAGTTCACCGAGACGTGGCATCGGGATGAAGAGCTCATCACGGAATCCGGGCATGTGACGGACTTGATCGCGAAGGAGGCCTGTGACTGGCTGGCGGCACGGAAGGACGCGCCGTTTTTCCTCTATGTGCCGCTGACGGCGGTGCATCTGCCCGTGAAGGAACCGGAGGAGTGGTTATCCAAAGTGCCTGCGGGCATCACCGGTGCGGTGGCCCGGCAATACGCCGCGTGCATCATGCACATGGATGCTGCGGTGGGGCAGATCGTGGCCGCGCTGGAAAAGAGCGGGCAGCGCAGCAACACGCTGCTTGTCTTCACCAGCGACAACGGCGGCAGCACCGCTGAGAACAACGGTCAGGCCTATCCCGCTGATGATTATGCCACAGGCCCGCTGCCGGGAAACAACCTGCCGCTGCGCGATGAAAAGGGCAGCGTCTATGAAGGCGGCACGCGTGTGCCCTGCCTCCTGAACTGGCCCGGCACGCTGAAACCCGGCACGCACGACGCACCGGTGCAGATCATCGACTGGATGCCCACTTTCTGCGCTCTGGCCGGATTCAAACCGGCCAAGGATCTGAAATGGGACGGGGTGAACCTTTGGCCACAACTGGCCGAAGGAGCGCCACCGCCGCCGCGCACGCTCTACACCGTGGGCCCCAACTTCAAGTCACGGTCCCTGCGCTGTGACCCCTGGAAGCTCGTGGTGCAAGGCACTGCGGGGAAAGAGAAATTCGAACTCTATGACATTATCGCCGATCCGAATGAAACCAAGGACCAGGCCGCGCAGCAACCTGATGCGCTGGCCACGATGAAGGAGCGGCTGAGAGTCATGGCACGGGTGGATCGCGATGCGGTGGTGAAGGACTAAAGTACTCACGAGCTAAAGCTCGTGAGTACTTTACAAAAAACGGGCGGTGCCTGCGCACCGCCCGTTGAAGAGAATCACTGTTTTGAGAAATCCTATTTCTCCACCCAGCGGACGGCTTCCATGAGCAGTTCGCGAGCAGAGGCGAGGCCGAGCTTCTGGCGGATGTTGGCCTTGTGGGCGTCCACCGTCTTGGCGCTGAGGGCCAGCTTTTCGGCGATGCTGTGGGAGTCGAAACCACGGCCCACCATCTCGAAGATTTCGAGCTGACGGTCGCTGAGCATGCGGGCGGGTTCGCCACGGGAACCGCCGCGAGGGCCGCCACCGGAGACGATGCTGCCGAGCAGGGAAGCGCTGAAGAAGAAGGAACCAGCGGCCACCTGACGGAGACCCTGAAGCACGCGGGTGCTCGGTTCACCCTTCATCACATAGCCCATGGCACCGGCGCGCAGGCAGCGCTCCGCATACACGTTTTCATCGTGCATCGAGTACACGAGAATCTGCATGTTTGGATGGCTGGCACGCAGCTTTTTGATGAGGTCCACACCGCTGCGGTCCTTCAAGGTGATGTCGAGCACGACTACGTCGGGCTTGAGTTTGGCGATCTGCTGGAGAGCGGTATTGGCGTCTTCAGCGCTGCCGATGACCTGCATGTCTTCCTGCTGGTCGATTAGTTTCTTAAGCCCTTCGATAACGATAGGGTGGTCGTCGAGTATATAGATTTTGCTTTTCACGGTTCAACTAGAAGACTCATTTTCAAAAGAATGTCAAGCCGACGTTCTTAAGAAACTTTGAGCGAGGAATGCACTCCATTGCATTTCAATGTTTGAGAGCATGGTCATTTAAACCAAAACACACCCTCCGTTCAACCTTAAAGCCGGGTTTCAGGGCTTAAAAAGCCACCCCAAGATTCCCTTCTAGTGGCCGTCATGCAGACACACGCCATGAAACACCGCATCCATTCCGACGATATCGCGATTGGTTTTCAGATCGCTCCCATGATCGATGTGGTCTTCGTCATCATGCTGTTTTTCATGGTCATGACGGGTTCCGTGAAGGTGGAGCGTGAGCTTCGTACCTGGCTGCCCAACCCCGGAAATCCGGAGCAGGCCGTCCAGTTCCCTGCGGAAGAGATCACCATCGGCATTCTCGAGGATGGCACGGTGACGATGAACGAGGAGGCGTTTGACACGCCCACGGACAAAGCCCTGCCTTTGCTGACCAAGAGCCTGCGCCGTGCATCGGAGTCCTCCACACGGCAGCAGCAAAAGGTGCTGGTGACGATTCAGGCCGAAGAGGAGGCGAGCTATGAGCGAATCATTGATGTACTCAATTCGCTGCATCAGGCGGGGATTCAAAACGTGACCTTCACGGTCGGCAACGACCCCCTTTGATCTCCGCCGACAGGCTTCTGCCGCAGCGCGCGTTCTTTGCGCATGTCTCGCTGCTTTCTCTTCCTGCTGCTTTCAGCCAGCGCCTTCGCCCAGCTCGCCAACAGCCCGCCGGTGCCCCAGTGGCTGGCGGCACCCGTGGGCGGCACGACCTTCAACCAGACCGTGAAGCACGAGGGCAAGCTGCTCAAAGCGGTGCTGCTCACGGCCAGCGATGCCACGGTGGAGATCTTGCTCGATGGCAAGAGCATCGCCACCGTCAAAGCCGCAGAGACCGCGACCGGCACTGACCTGACACAGCAGCTCGGCGATGGCAAAGCGCATCAGCTCGGCCTGCGTGTGCCCGGCAAAGCGAAAACCGCCGCGCGGCTGGAGCTCAATGGCGACCTCGCTGCGGTGCGCTGGATCGCCACGGATGCTTCTTGGCAGAATGCCGTGGTGATGGGAGCGACTGATGCCGATCCGGCCACGAACCCCTTCGACTTGAAGAAGACCTTCGACGCTTACAACTCCTGGCAGCTGGCCAAACCGGGCGCGCAGAATCTGGCGACCGATCCCGCCACACTCACCTTGCCCCTGGGATTCAAAGCGGAGCTGATCCGCTCCGCGCAGCCCGGTGAAGACTCCTGGGTGTCGATGGCGTTTGATCCGCAGGGCCGCATCACTCTGGGCAAGGAGAAGAAGGGCCTCATTCGCCTCACGCTCAGCGGCAGCGGGGATCAGAAGGTGGAAGTCATCGACGACGAACTGCTGGAATGCCGCGGCCTGCTCTATGCGCATGGCTCGCTCTTCGCGAACGCCAACAACTCGAAGGCGCTCTACCGCCTCACCGACACGAATGGCGACGGCACCTTTGACGAACGCAAAGAACTCGTCCGCACCGAAGGCGGCGTGGGTCATGGCCGCAATCACATCAAGCTCGGCCCCGATGGCGACATCTATGTGGCGCATGGCAACAACGTGCTTCTGCCGAAGAACCTCGATCCCGAATCGCCGCTGAATAACTACGCGAACGATCAGCTCATTCCGAACCCGTGGGACAGCAGCATGTTTGACGGCAACGTCGAGCTGCCCGCCGGCCACATCCTGCGCGTGAAGCCGGATGGCAGCAAGGTCACACTCCTCGCAGGTGGTTTGCGCAACCCGCTGGACATCGCTTTCAATTCACGCGGCGATCTTTTCACCTTCGATGCGGACATGGAACGGGATGTGGGCACGCCGTGGTACATGCCCACGCGCGTGCTGCAGATCGTGCCAGGAGGTGACTATGGCTGGCGACGCGGCACGGGGCGTTTCCCCGCGTGGTATGCGGACACGCTGCCGAGTGTGATCGACATCGGGCTGTCTTCACCGACGGGAATTTACTTTGGGTATGGAGCGGAGTTTCCGCAGAAGTATCAAGACGCGCTCTATCTGCTTGATTGGAGCTACGGACGCATCCTCTCGGTGCATTTTGGCAGCACCGTGACGCAGGAAACCTTCGTGGCAGGCAGGCCGCTGAACGTCACCGACGGCTGCATCGGTCCCGACGGAGCCATGTGGTTCACCACGGGTGGACGTGGGACTCAGAGCGGACTGTATCGTGTGACCTATGCAGGCAACCGGCCTCGACAGGAAGCAGTCGCGGCAAAGCCACAAGGCGCCGCCTTGTCAAAACACGCCGAGCGCATGCGGTTGGAAAGCCAGCCGGTCAGTAAATGGCGAGAGCAGGCGCTGCACTCCAAGGACATGAGCGCTTTGCTGGCCCTTGCGCGTGTGGGTCAGTCCAGCGATCTGCCTGCCATTCTCGATGCCGTTTTGAAGGCATCGCCTGCACCGACTTTGGATGCCCTGCGGGTGATCGCGGTGGTGATCGCACGACACGGAGCACCGGATGAAGCACACCAAAAGCAGCTCATGGCTTGGGTGGCTTATCCTCAATCCGATACCTTCCTCAACCGCGAGCTCTGCCGCCTGCTGGTCTATCTGAAATCCCCCACGGTCATCGAGAAAACAATGCCTCTTCTCCAAGCAGCCACGACTTCGGAGGACTTGTTGTTTTACCCCTTCATGCTGCGCTACCTCAAGGACGGCTGGACGCTGGAGCAGCGGAAGGTCGCGTTTGAGGCGCTGAACAAGGCGGAGAAGATGAACGGGGCCTCGACCTTCTTCAAAGCGATCAGCGACACGCGCAGCGAGCTGGCGGCGGCGCTGAAGCCGGAGGAGGCCACGCAGCTCGCAGCGGTGATCTCGCCGGCGAAGCCTGCGGTGCTTTCCGCGCATGCGCTGCCGGGGCATTCGTTCAAGAACTGGACGCTGGAAGATCTGACCCCATTGCTGGTGAAGATGGATGCCAAGACGCGCAGCCGCGACAGCGCGAAGGATGCGCTCATTCGTGCGCAGTGTGTGTTCTGCCATAAGGTGAGCAATGATCCGGCGCTGCCAGCGGGCGTGTTTGGGCCGGACCTCGTGCAGGTGTCCGCACGCTTCAATCGCCGCGATCTGCTGGATCACATCTTGAACCCCTCCAAGTTCATCGACGAAAAATTCCGCTACGTGACGGTGAAGACAAGCGATGGCAAAACGATCACCGGCAGTCTGGAAAGCGAGGACGATGAGCGCGTGGTGCTGCGGCCGAATCCGCTCGCTCCTGAGAAGAGCGAGATCGCGAAGGCGATGATCAAGGAACGCAGCGTGTCGGAGATTTCGCCGATGCCGCCGGGCTTGCTCAATTCGCTGAAGGCGGAGCAGATTCTCGATCTGCTGGCGTGGTTTGAGACGATGCGCTGAGCGGCGAAAGTTGACACTTCACGCCACGCCCCCATACTTGTGCCATGTCCTCCCGCTCCAATGCATCGCTGCTGCCGCGAATCGCGCGGCTGGTGATCGTGGGGACGATCTGTCTGTCTCTGGGTCTGCACTGGGCCCTGCTGCAGGGAGTCGCGTGGGCGGGCATGCTGGTCTCCTTTGCCAGCGAAGGCACAGTGATGGAGGCGGTGCAGAAAACCTTCGATGGGCAGCATGGCTGCCCACTTTGCAAAAAAGTGAAGGAAGGCCAGTCCAACCGCAAGCAGCCGCAGCAGGCGGGACAGTCCATGCAAAAGATCAACGCCGTGCTGGTGGAGGTCGCCACTCTGGTCGCACCTGCAGGAAACACTTTCTCATTCGTGCCGCTGCACGAAACGTTGGTGCAACGCACCGAACTGCCAGAGACGCCGCCGCCAAGATGCGGCAGCAACAGCCTCTCCTCTCTGGTCTGAGCACCACAGACGCACCCACCGCGTGAACTCGCAGGCAGGTGCGCCTGGCTTCACGCCTCATCACCATCGTGGCCTCCCCGTGCCCGCGTCGGAATGGGCATGGGCATACACTCGTCATCCCAGACAACGCGCACCATCACGCCCTGACCGGACACTCATGGCGTGAGGACTTCATTCATGTGCCCTGTTCCATTTTTTCAATCATCACTCATGCTTTCCTCTCTTTTTCTAAAGCGCATTTCCCGCATCAGGCTTCTCGCGGCAGTCTCTCTGCTTGCCGTTTCCACGGTCTATTCTCAAAACACACCTGCCCCGCAAAAGGGCGGGCCCAAGGTCAAGGCCAGGCCCGCCTCCACACCCGCAGAGCTCGCGCGCCAGGAGTCCAAGGAGCTGCCGGAGATCATCATCACCGCCCAGCCGGACTCCTACCTGGCACCGTATGCAAACACGACCACGCGTTCGGAGATTCCGCTGCGCCAGCTCCCGCAGTCCGCGCAGGTCATCACGCGAAAGCTGATGGACAACCAGCTCTCCCAGAACCCGGGGGATGTGGTGAAAAACTTCAGCGGGGTCGTCGGCAACGACACGCGTGAGATCAACAATGTGCAGTATTACATCCGCGGCTTTCAGTCGGCCCCCTACCTGGACAACTTTCAGCTCTACTACCCGGGACCGGCAGCCGAGACGCTGATCAACACGGAGCGGGTGGAGGTCGTCAAAGGACCCACGGGCACCATGTTTGGCGGCGCGGCAGGCGGCCCGATCGGAGGCTTGCTGAACTTCGTCTCCAAGCGTCCTGAAAAAGAGGCGCACTACATGATGGGCATGAACGCCGGAAGCTGGGGCTCCTATGGCAACATCTGGGACGTGAACCAGCCGCTGGATAAAAACGGCCGTGTGCTGTTCCGCATCACCGGAGACGTGCGCGAGACACGGGACGTGAATCCCTACATCAAAGGGCATCTCACCAGCTTTTTCCCCACGCTGGCCATCTCGCTGAGTGATGACACGATCCTCACGCTGCGCGGACGCTACTCCGACCGCTCGCAGACGGACTACAGCGGCCTGCCTGGCACCGGGACGGTGAATCCAGCCAGCTTCAGTTTCAACCGCTACACCATCTTTCGCGCTGAAGGCCAGCCAGCGACCACATCAAAAACGCGCAGCCTGAGCGCCGAGCTGAAGCACAGCTTCAACAGCGACTGGAACTTCATTCTCGAAGCCAACTTCATCGACATGAACTTTGACCAGTTCTCGGTGTTTCCCAGCTTCTTTGTCGCTCCGTTCGGCACGCTCTATCCGGTGGACACCGGCACGCTGCTGCAAAACATGCACTCCTTTGCCTTCAATGCGCGGGTGAACGGCAAGTTTGAAACAGGTGCTATCAAGCACAGCCTGACCACGGGGATGGACTTTGACCAGACCACCGACAACGGCGTGATGCTGGTGAACCCGGTCTTTGGCATCATGGACGTGAGCAATCCTGCCTACCCGGCCTGGGCAGGCGGCGGCCTGCCGTTTGCCGACCAGCACAATGACTACCAGACCATCGCCGGTTTCCTCCAGGATCAGGTCACCTTCGCGGAGAAGTTTCACCTCATGGGATCCGTGCGTTACAGCCAGTTGAAGGTGCACGATGTGGACACCGCCACCGGCATTGACTCCCGTTTGAACGAGCACCGCGTCACCGGCAGGGCGGGAGTTTCTGTGGATGTCACAGAGTGGATGACCGCCTTTGCGGGATGGGGCCAAGGTTTCCAGGCACCGGTGGGCGTCCCGATCGCGGGCCCCAAGAAAGTCATCGAAGGAGAGCAGTGGGAGGCCGGCTTCAAATTTGAGGTCAGCAAGACCCTGCAGGGCTCGCTGGCGTGGTTTCACAACGAGCGCACCAATGTGCCCGTCTCAACCGGACTGCTCAGCGTGCAGTCAGGCATGCAGCGGGCCCAGGGCATCGAGGCGGACCTCATCTGGAAGCCCCTCTCAGAGGTCAGCGTGCTGGTGAACTATGCCTTTCAGGATGCCCGAATTGTCTCGGACACGACGCTGCCTTCAGGCAACCGCTTGGCGCGCATTCCGCAGCACTCAGGCCGCATCGCGGTGCGCTATGACCGCAAGGAAGGTCTGTTCCGTGGATTCGGCATGGGGTTGGGAGTCACGATGGCAAGCTCCCGTGCGGGCGATTCAGCCAACACTTTCTCCACACCTGCCTACGCCACGGTGGATGCGCAGCTCAGCTACACGCGCGGCCCCGCATCAGTGTCCGTGGGCATTCAGAACCTCTTCGACGCACGCTACTACCAGCCGCAGGCATTCCTGGGCGGAGCAGTGGCTCCCAACGCGCCCTTCAACGTCTTCTGCCAGGCCACGGTGCGCTTTTAATCTCAACGCCTGAACTCCATGAACACCGAGCGTCGCGAATTTCTACGTCAACTCACCTGCGTGCTGCCCGGCCTGGCCGCGCTGGCACAAACTACCAGCGCCCAGGCTGCCGCAGAGACACCCAAGCCTGCTCATGACATGTCCGCCATGCCTCCCGGCTGGATGGGGCACGAAGTGATCGTGCAGGTGCTTTACCCGCAGTTCACGGCGCTCGATCTCATCGGCCCGCATTACTTTTTGTCCTCCCTGATGGGAGCCAAAGTGCTGCTGGCGGCGAAGAGCATGGAACTCGTCAGTTCAGACTCGGGCGTGAAGATCATGCCCGACATCACCTTCGCCGACTGCCCGGCGGCGCTGGATCTGCTCTGCGTGCCTGGTGGCACGACGGGCACGCTGGCCGCCATGCAGGATGCGGAGACGATGGCTTTCATCCGCAAGGCGGGAGCGGCGGCGAAGGTCGTCTCCTCCGTCTGCACCGGTTCGCTCATCCTCGGTGCCGCTGGTCTGCTGAAAGGCAGGAAGGCCACCTCCCACTGGCTGGTCAAAGATCTGCTGCATCACTTTGGTGCCACGGTTTCCAACGACCGTGTCGTGGAGGATGGCAAGGTCATCACGGCTGCCGGTGTCACCGCCGGCATGGATTTTGGCCTGCACATGTCCCTGAAATGGCGGGACCGTGAGTACACGGACTGCCTGGCATTGCTGGCCGAATACGACCCGCATCCGCCCACGACGGCAGGAGATCCTGCCAAAGCACCTGCCAAGACCAGGCAGCTCATGGTGGAGATGCTCGCAGGCTTTCACCAGAAAGTGGAAGCCATCGGCAAAGGCGGCTGAAGCACGAGCCCCGGTCACCCTCATCGAAACAACCTATCCCAAAAAAACCCCAAAAACCCCACCCCATCATTCATGAAAACATCCCTCAAACACCTCTTCGCAGCCGTTTGCCTGCTGCCCTTCACTTCGCTCATCCACGCTCAGGAAGCGGCTCCTTCGGCGGAGTCGCTTGCACGCGGCCAGACGGTTTACATGCAGGTCTGCTTCGCGTGCCATCAGCCCACCGGTCTGGGCCTGCCGGGCATGTTCCCTCCGCTGGCCAGCTCTGACTGGGTGGCGGCGAAAAAGCCGGACCGCATCATCCGCATGGTGCTGCATGGCTTCACCGGACCCATCACGCTCAATGGCAAACCGTTCACCTCCCCCGCGCCGCTGATGCCGCCGCAGGGCGCGGCACTCAGCGACAAACAGATCGCCGATGTGCTGACCTACGTGCGCAACAGCTTTGGCAACAAGGCCGCCGCCGTCACGCCCGAGCAGGTGGCCGCCATCCGCGAGGCTGAGAAGGCCCGCAGCGCGATGTGGACCGAAGCCGAGATCAGCAAAATCCCCACCGAATAGAAAACAGCTCAAACATCATGTCTCAAAAATCATCTGCTCCCAAGAGCCTCGGCTCATACATCACCGACCTGCTGACCTACGGCGTGGGCGCTGTCATGGGCGGCTCCATTCTCTTCATCGTGGGTGCGTTCATCGAAGGCTCCTTTGTGGCGCTGCGGGCCAAACCTCCTGCGCCCGCGGCAGAAGCCGCGCCGCCTGCGGCCACGCCACCCCCCGCACCCGCTGCTCCCAGCCCGGCACCTGCCAGCCCTGCTGCAGCCGGCGGAACAGATCTGCTGGCCACCGGCCAGCGCATCTACTCCACCGTGTGCATCGCCTGCCACCAGCCCACGGGGCAGGGGTTGCCACCCATGTTTCCGCCGCTCGCGGGCTCTGACTGGGTCAACGTGAAGAAACCCGACCGCATGATCCGCATGGTGCTTCACGGTTTCACCGGTCTGTTCACCCTCAACGGCCAGCCATTCACCTCGCCTGCACCGCTGATGCCGCCGCAAGGTGGCGCGCTCAATGATGAGCAGATCGCAGGTGTGCTGACCTATGTGCGCAGCAACTTTGGCAACAAGGCGGGGGCCGTCACGCCTGCAGAAGTCGCTGCGATCCGCGAGGCTGAGAAGGCTCGCAGCGCGATGTGGACGGAGGCCGAAATCCTCAAAATCCCCACCGAATAACACGATGCCGGATTCACCTCCAGATTCTCCGTCTCCGGGCATTCGCTACACCTCCGCCGGTGCTGACCTTCGCGTCAGCACCGGCTCCTGGGTGCGCATGGTGCTGGGCATCGGCATGGCCATCGCGGGTGTGCTGGTGCTGGGGCATTATGCCCGGCAGGCGCTCCCGCAGGCACCGCTGCCGGTGGTCACACAAATTCATGGTGACCTCGAAGCCACCGAGCGCAGCGGGCAGACGGTGAAGCTTTCCGCCCTGCGCGGGAAGGTCACCGTCATGGCCTGTCTCTACACCGTCTGCCCGCATGGATGCGCGGCGGTGGTGGCGCAGATGCAGAAGCTCAACACCGCCTACCGCACGCGACCGGATTTCCATCTGGTCTCTCTTGCGGTGGCGCCGGAGCGCGACACCTCGGGCTTCCTCAAGGCCTACGCCGAAGGCGTGGGTGCAAGGCCCGAAGATCCCTGGTGGTTCGTGACGGGTGAGCAGCAGCGCATCTGGGACTACATGACCTACGACCTGCAGCTGCAGGCTCCCGCCCCCATCCCGGAGGAAAAGCGCATCAACCCGCTGGACCTCTACGAGCACGACCTGCGCATGGTCCTCATCGACCGCCAGGGCCGCGTGCGCGGCTACTACGCCGTCTTCCACCCTCAAGCCGAGATCGCCACGATCATGACCGAAAAGATCAGCCGTGACGTGCAGCGCCTTCTCGATAATCCCAACGAATAAACACACAAATCCAAACCTATGAAACACATCCTCACATTCATTCTCAGTCTTCTCTTCACTGCCACATCATGCACCGCCGGTGATCCAGTGACATTCGTCTATCAGGGCGAAGTCGCGGGCATCATGTGCATCCACTGCACCAACAAAGTCGAAGCCGCGATGAAGAAGCTCCCCGACGTGCAGAGCGTCAAAATAACGCGCAATGAAAAAGGCGGCCTGCCCAAGCTCGAAATCATCGCCACCAACGCGAGGATCACCCGCGAAGACGCCGTGAAGGCGCTGGGCGACGATGCGAAGATGTATGACATCCGCAGCTTGAAGCTGGTGAAAGCTCCCTGAGTCCGAAGACCAGCGTCCTCAGCCTGGCGGCTGCTTGCCGAGCTTGCGCTGCAGTGTGCGGCGGTCGATGCCAAGCGCTGCGGCGGCATGCGAGATGTTGCCGCCGCAGTCATGCAGGACGCGCTGGATGTGCTCCCATTCGAGTCTGGCCAGGCTGGGCAGATCACCCGCTGCGGGACGCGCGGAGGAGCCATCGTGGCCTTCCAAAGCGGCGAGGACTTGATCTGCGCTGGCGGGTTTGAGCAGGTAGTCATCCGCACCCAGTCGCACGGCCTCCAGAGCACTTGGGATGCTGCCATAACCAGTCAGAACAATCAGCCGCACCTCTGGCAAAAGTTGCCGCAGCTCGGGGATGAGCGCCATTCCATGGCTGCTGCCAAGGCGCATGTCCAGCACGATGCCCTGCGGCATGGCGGCTCGTGCTTCACTCATGGCAGCGGTGGCATTCGCGGCTTGATGCACCTCACAGCCACGCCTTTTCAGCGCGAGCGCCAGCGTGGTGCGAAAGCTTTCGTCGTCTTCAATCAACAGCACCTGCATCATTTCAAAGGAGGGGTGGAAGGTTGCAGCGGCAGGGCAAGCGTCACACACGCGCCACCAGCGTCCAGATTGCGCACCTCGATGCCGCCATGCTGCGCCGCCGCGAGACGCCGCACAAAGAACAAGCCCAGCCCCATGCCTGCGCCTTGCTCGCGCGTGCTGCGGAAGGGCTCGCCCCAGTGACGCAGCATCTCCTTGCTGAAGCCTGGACCGTGATCCTGCACGATGAAGCGCACGCTGCCGCCTGCAGCCTCCACCCGCAGCAACACCGGCAGAGGATCCGCAGAGGACAGCAGCGCATTGCGCAGCAGGACCAGCAACGCCTCGCGCAGGCCCGCACAGGTGATGCGGGCATCGCGAGTTCCCAGCGTGAGTTTCACCCTCTCGCGTTGATGCGCAGGCAGATCGCTCAAAGCCATCGCCACGACATCCGCGACCTCACACACGTCAGCAGATTGTCCCACGGCCTCCTGTCCCAGCTCCCGCAAACGCACCAGCACTTCCTGACAGCGTGCGGCTTCGCGTACGATGATCTCTACCACATCCTGAGTGGGCTGCGCTTTCATCTCTTCCGCCGCCAGCGCGATGGTGCCCAGCGGTGTGGCGAGCTCATGCGCAAAGCCCGTGGCCAGAGCCGCGACGGAGAGGAAGCGATCGCGGGACTCCAGTTCGGCACGCAGTCGTGCGCGCTCCTTTTGCAGACGATGAGAGCGCCGCCGCAATGACAGCAGCAGCGCGAGAATAAACATGCCCACAAGCACGATCGCCACGCCACGGCCTTGTTGCAGCAGGGCTTCGGGCACGGCTGAGCCGTCAAGCATCCGCAGGGGAAGTGCGTACCGCCACAGCCAGCCGCACCCCAGCGCCATCAGCGCGCCGAGGCTGATCACCGCAGATGAGCGCAGCGCCACGGCTGCGACGGTGAGCTGCACGAGATAGAACAGCGCGAACGGATTTTCCAGTCCGCCAGTCCAGTGCAGCAGGAAGGTCAGTGTGAGGGCATCCCACAACAGCACGTGGAAAAAGCCGCCGCTCAAGTGGCCGCCGAGCACCCGCGTCCACCATGCGAGCACCGCATTCGAAACCAGTGTGATGCCCACCGCGATCCCGCAGGGCCACCACGGCACCGCCACGCCCAGCTGCACCACCACCAGCAACGTCACACTCTGCCCGACGGCTGCCAGCCAGCGCAGCAGCACCAGCAAACGGGATGAAAGCTCCACGCCCACCCACACTTCGCTCAAACCAAGCCAGCGCCGCCAGCCTGGGATGGAGGGTTTGGGATGAGTGGCACTGGCTGGCATGGGCCTTCAAGGTGAACGCCACGAAGGCTTATGTCCACCCGCTGCGGCGATTTGCCACACCTGTCCCGTCTTCACTGCGCCGCCTTGCCTTTCTCCAGCATCAGCTCGGCGATCTTGCGCAGATTCGCTTCGCCCAGATGAATCATGGGCGGCATCTGCGGGAGTTCGGGGCGTTTTTTGCCGGGTGCCTTGGCCCAGGCAACGATGCCGTCAGGATTGCCCGCGTAAATTTGCGCGATCTCCGTGAGCGGCGGACCGACGAGCTTCACGTTCGGCGCGTGGCAGGCGGCGCAGTTCATGAAGAGCTGCTCCGGCGTTTGCTCGGCGGGGGGAGCGGCGGCGCGCTGCTTGTTGAACGCGGCCAGCGCAGCGGCGTAATGCACCGTGCGCTCCTTGATCTCCGCCTGATGCGGAGCGAGCGCGGCCTGACGATACACATGCCGTCCGCTGCCCATGCCGAGAACCACGAAACTGAACAGCACACAGATCGGCACGTAGCTGCGGCCAATCCGTTCATCGCCGGCCTTCAGCTCGCGAAACAGCAGCCACAGCGTGAGCAAGCCGACCAGCGCACCGGAAACAATGATGACGTAGAGCTGCATGGTGATGCCCGCCGCAGGCAGCGTGAACAGCAGCAGCGGCCCGAGGACGAACTGCGCGAGGGTCACGTAGGCCGCCACTTTGTAAAAAATGCGGCGCAGCTCCGGCCGCGTGAAGCCCGGTGTATTCTCGATCTCATGCCCCTCACGGCCAAACCAGCCCGCGAGGAAGAGCCCCGTCATCGCCAGGCTCGCGGCGATGAAGTGCAGGTAGCGTGGCAGCACATTGCCGATGCTCAGGCTGGAGAAGAAGCCGCGCACCTTCTCCCACTCCCCGGGAAACAGCATGAGGTTCACATTGGCCAGGAAGATCAGCGGGACGAACAGCAGCAGCAGCGTCGCGGCCAGGCCCACGAGCTGATGCAGCCACTTCCAGCCGCCATGCGACCACGACTCCCACTTGTATTTGTGCAGATAGGTCAGCAGGAAGGCCACGATGACCAGCGGCACGATCATGAGCCACGCATGCCCCGTGAGCGTGTTCGCTGAATACCACTGCATGGTATACACCAGGTTGATGCACAGCAGCGGCCCGATGCCCATGACCACCGCGAGGCTTTTGTTCACCGTGATCGTACGGCCGATCGCCGCCGCCAGCGGGTCCCAGCGCGCGTCTTTGCGCCCCAGCCATTCAAAGAATGTGACGAGCACCGAGCCGCCGACCATGAGGTTCACAAACAGGATGTGAACCAGGAAGAAGATGACGAGCAGGACGATCAGCACGCCTTCAGGCAATGGCAGCGGCAGCGGGAGATCGCGGGGAACGGGGGTGGTGGCGAGAAGAGGAATCATGGTCATGCTATCAGGGTTGGGAGGATGCGGTCATGGCAGGCCGGGCGGGTGGCGGAGCGACCACGACGCCCGTGCTCTGCGCGCCGGGCAGGGATTCACGGGTGGCGCGGACCTGCTGGATGAAGGCCACGAGCGCCTCCGCCTCCTTGTCGTTGCCAGGGAAGGGCGGCATGAAGGTGCGGGTCTGGTGCATGCCTTGGATGAAGAGGGCCATGCCGCCGCTGTCCCAGTCCTTGTCCGCGCCATACATGGCGGTGAATTTTTCGATCACGCCATTGAGTCCCGTGGTGCTGTGGCAGCGCGAGCAGGCGAGCATGAAGACGTCCTTGCCGCACTCGACCTTGTTCGCTTCGGTGACCTCGCGGTGCTTCGCATAGGTCGCGTGTTTCAGGAGGCCTTCGCTTTGCAGAAAGGCGAGTTCGTCTTTGTGCACGCCGTTGGAGTACATGTATTCACCGATGACCCAGGGCTTGCGCATGAACTCGCGGGCGCGTTCAAAATGCCCCAGCAGCCAGATGCCCATGAGGCTGGGAATCAGCAGCGCCCAGCGCGGGATCAGGAAGCTGCTGCCCAGACCGCCGAGGCCGATTAAGGCAAAAACCAGGATCGTCCAGCCGAGCAGGCTTTGAAACTGCCCGTGCCAGCTCATGAACTCCTGCGTGAGCAGCGCCACCGAGCTGTTCGCCTTCATCGTCTCCGGGATGGCGCTCCAATACCAGGTGCCGAAAAGGTACGTACCCAGCAGGCTCACCAACACCACATGGGACATGCGGTACACCACCCAGTTCCGCAATTGTCGTGGCCCCGTGCCCTGCTCATAGCCGCGCTTTTGCTTCGTGAAAAAGAACGTGGCAAACCACACAAACACCGCGCCCATCATCAGCGCGATGAAGGTGCGGAAGCCGAGTTGCGGAGCGTAGAGCGGATTGGTCATCGCATCCCAGAAGGCGCGTGTTTGATTCCACTCGCCGGGTTTCATCATGAAGCCCAGCACGGCCACGATCAGCGCCATCGTCAGCCAGGACATGATGCTCAGCGCCACGCCGATCTTGATGTGCTTGCGCTTCTTTTCCGGCGTGTTCGCCTTTTTCCACGTCAAAAACCACCACAGGATCAGACCCACCTCCGAGATGAACACCAGCCACTCCGCGAACCAGCCCCAGAAGAACACACGCAACAGCGACCCAATGGCAAAAGGTGCAAAGAGCGAGGTGGAAAGCCAGATGCCCACCCCCGTCATGGCCCCGACCGTGGTGGTGACGATGAAGACGATGAACGTGATTTTGTACGCCAGCTGATCGATGTCAGGCCGGTTGTTCTTGTGCGCCCACCACTCCATCCACGTCAGCAGCGGGTACGCACCCACCGCCAGCGGATGATTGATGAGCACATGCAGGCTGGCGATGAGGCCGATGATGAGCCGGCCACCCGCGAGGTGGTCCATATAGAAGGAAGGAAAGTCCATGCCCACCCATCTCCGCCACGGGCCCGCTGAAAATGTGGCGAAATGCCGCAGTCAGCCGCGCCTCTCTGGGACTGCGGCAATTTGCCGCAGCCTGAGGCTGGTCAAAGCGAAGTAACCCCGTGCTTGTCTTGACACGGATACTCCCGCTTCCATAATCGCCCCCCATGTTTGCCCCTGCACCCGCACCTCCACGCCCCTGGCTGCGCCACGCGCAGCGCGGGACGGTGCTGCTGCTGTGCCTGGCGCTGGGTCTGCAATGGGCGCTGCTGCAAGGCATCGCGTGGACGGGGATGTTGATCAGCTTCGCACGTGAGGGATCGGTGATCGAGGCCGTGGAGAAGACTTTTGACGGGCAGCATGCCTGCGAGCTGTGCAAGAAGGTGAAGGAGGGGTCTCAGGACTCCAACAACTCCGGCTCAAGCACACAGGAAGATGACGCCGCGAAGGGGCTGCATGCCGTGCTCGTCAGCCCCACGGTGCTGATTCCTCCCGCCGAAGAGATCCTTTCGTTCGCACCGCTGTGCGAAGCACTGATGAGCCGAAACGGGATGCCGGAGCCACCACCGCCACGACGCGGGCAGGTCTGAACAAGCAGAGCGGTTTTCCACAACCGCTTCTCTCCTCCATACGCCGGGCTTCGAAGTCCGGCCCACCCCCATGCGCATGCCGCCTTTTCTGCGGCTGCCTTTCTCCCGCATCCACTCATGAAACCATTCTCTTTTCTCTTTTTATTCTCTCTGACCAGCGCGGCGCTCGCACAGACCGCCACCCCCAAGAAAACCCCGACGACTGAACTCAACGAAGTCATCATCACGGCGAAGAAAGATTCGCCTTCACTCACGGTCCCAAGCCTGGAACTCCGCAAGGAACAGATCGCTGCATCCACGCCCGGCGGCGCTGGTGTGGTGGACGCGGATTTTTACAAACGCGGTCGTGCCTCCACGCTGAAGGACGCACTGGACTTCGCGCCCGGCGTGCTGATTCAATCGCGCTTCGGCGCGGAGGAGTCGCGCCTTTCCATCCGTGGCTCCGGCCTGCAGCGCACCTTTCATGGTCGCGGCATCTGGTTGATGCAGGACGGCATGCCGCTGAACCTGGCGGACGGCGGCTTTGACATGCAGGCCATCGAGCCGCTGACGGCGAACTACATCGAAGTCTTCCGTGGTGCGAATGCGCTGCAGTACGGCTCCTCCACACTCGGGGGTGCGATCAACTTCATCTCCAACACGGGCTATACCGCGCCAGCCAGCCAGGCACGCGTGGAGGTCGGCAGCTTCAACACCTACCGCGCGCAGATCTCCTCCGGCTTTGTCAGCGGCAACACGGACATGTACGTGAGCATCACCGCCTCCCACACGGACGGATTCCGTGACTGGAGCAAGCAGGAGAGCTTCCGCGTCTTTGCGAACGTGGGCACCAAGATCAGCCCGAATCTGGAGAACCGCTTCTACGTCACCTATGTGGACAGCAACTCCCAGCTCCCCGGCAATCTGACCAAGGCGCAGATGCAGGCCAATCCGCAGCAGGCCGCGCCGGGATCCTTCATCCCGACCGTGCCCGGCGGCGCAGGCTACCAGGAGCGCAACTACCGGCTCTTGCGCCTGGCGGACAAGCTGACCTACAGCGACGGAGACAACACCCTGACGCTGTCCACCTTCTGGTCATGGAAGGATCTGAATCATCCGATCTTCCAGGTCATTGATCAGCTCAGCAACGACCTCGGCTTTGACCTGCGCTACGAGCACAAGGGCAAGCTGCTGGGACACGAAAACACCCTCACCGTGGGCACGGGCTTCATGTACGGCGGGACGAATGACAACCGCTTTACCAACATCAATGGCACACGCGGAGCCCAGGTGGCCGCCTACCGCCTGCAGGCCACGAACTTCAACTTCTACTTCCAGGATCAGCTGCACCTCACGGACAAGCTCTCCTTCATTGCCGGAGCCCAGGTGGCCTACGCCTCGCGTGAGCTGGATGAACTGCAGTACTTTCCCGGAAACACTTTCAACAACAGCGACCGCCTCGAAGCCTGGGGCTTCAGTCCAAAACTCGGTCTGCTCTATGAAGTGGACCCCAAGACACAGATCTATTTCAACGCGAGCCGCAGCTTCGAACCGCCCACCTTGGGCGAGGCCACACCCGCCGGCACGGGCCTGCTGCAGTTGAAGCCGCAGACCGCCACCACCTTGGAAATCGGCACGCGCGGCCAGCGCGACCGCGTGTCCTGGGACTTCAGCTACTACTACGCCTGGGTGGAGCGCGAGCTGCTCGGCCTCGGCTCCCCCATCCTCACCCCCACGACCACCGTGAACGCCGGCAGCACCATTCATCAGGGCGTCGAATTCGCGCTGAATGCGGACCTGCTGCGCAACCTCGCGACCTCCTCCGATCGCCTGGTGCTGAACCAGAACTTCCTCTGGAACAACTTCCACTTCAACAAGAGCGCCGCGTATGGCAACCGCCTGCTGCCGGGCTACTCGCCCGTGTATTACCGCGCGCAGCTTCTCTATGAGCATCCCAGCGGCTTCTACGCCGGCCCCACGCTGGAGTGGTCTCCCTTCCGCTATGCCGCCGACCTGGCACGCACCACCTTTGCAGACCCTTACGCCCTGCTGGGCCTGAAGTTCGGCTATCGCACCAAGAAGGGCCTGTCCTTCTACGTGGAGGCGCGCAACCTCACCGATGAAAACTACAGCCCCACCGTCAACGTGGTGACCAATGCCACCACCTCCCCCGCCGTCTTCCTCCCCGGCGACGGCCGCTCCTTCTACGGCGGCATCGAGTGGAAGTGGTGATCGACTGACAACTCCGGGCGCAGAGTGGTGACGAGCTGCTCTGCGCCCCTTTTTTAACCTTCAGCTTTGAACTCATTTCCTTCATCAACACTCAAAGCGTCAGCGAAGTCACCGTGGGATGGGTGTGGCGACAGCCCGCATGTGGCAAAGCACGGGCCAGGGAGCGCGGAATTTATTCCGCAGCACTCCGCAACACACAGGACTCCGCGTTTCACCTGCGTCCTCTCCGCGCCCCTGAAGCAGCGTGTTTGCGATGCTGATGGCACCGCGCCACCCGCAGCATGTTTGCAACCTGCTGCGGAATAAATTCCGCGCTCCAAAAACACCGTCGCCCGCTGCGCACGCAACATCGGTTTTCAAACACTCCACCATAACCCCTCCTCTCCACACCCCATGAACTCCCGCCTCATCCGCAAACTCCACCGCTGGCTCGGCCTGCTCTTCAGTGTCTCCGTGCTCATCGCCTCCGGCAGCGGCGTCCTGCACAACGTCATGACGCGCACCCAGGCGCCACCTCCGCAGGCGAAGCCCTCCGGCGGCGGCATGGATGTGAACGCGATCAAAGTCAGCGTGGCTGAGGCGGTGGCCAAACTGGCCGAAGAAAAACCCGAGGTGCAGGCGGTCAATCTGCGCGGCATCGGCGGCCAGCCCTGGTACCAGGTTTACACCAAGACCTCCCGCGCACCGCAGTACGTCAGCGCCGTGGATGGCAGAGTGGACTCCGCCATGGATGAAGCCTACGCCGCCGAGATCGCGAAAAATTTCCTCGCCGGAGCCGAGGTGAAAAAGACGGACTTCCTCACCGCATTCAACACCGAGTACATCAACATCTTCCGCATCCTGCCGGTGTACCGCTTTGATGCCGGCGATGCGCTGGACACCCGCGTCTATGTCTCCACCACCACCGGCAGCGTGACGCGCCACACCGACAAGCAGCGCCAGTTTGAAGCCACCGTGTTCACGAACTTCCACAAGCTCGGCTTCATCCCCAACAAGGACACCCGCGACCTCGTGCTCACCGTGGTGACCTTCGGCATCTTCCTCGTCGCCTGCCTCGGCATCGCCCTTTTCTTTGCCACCCGGCCCAAGAAACGATGAATTACAAACGAGGCGTGTTTTTGCCCTTCCTGTTTTTCAGGGGATCGGTTAAACACACCTATTACCCATGAAGAATATCCTGACTCTCGCCACCTTCGCCCTCTGCCTCACCACCGCGCGCGCTGACTTGACCGCCTCTCACCAGGCAGCCATCGAAAAACTGGTGGTCGCCCTTCAGGTGCAAAAACAATTCGAGAGCAACCTCATCCTGGGGTTTGAAGCCGGCATGGGCGGCACCTCGGATCAGATCAAAGCCATGCCCCCGGCGATGCAGCAGAAGTTCGCCACCGGCATGGAAAAGGTCAAGACCGCCATCCTTGAGCAGATGGGCTGGGCAAAGCTCAAACCTGAGATCGTCGTGATCTATGGCAAAAATTTCACCGAACAGGAGGCGAAGGACGTCACTGCGCTGATGGAATCGCCCGCCGGCCAGCTGCTTCTTGGCAAGCAGCTCAAGGTGACTGCCGATCTGATGAAGGAGACTCAGGAGAAGATGAAAGTTTTGCAGCCGCAGATCATGCAGATCATGCAGGCAGAGATGACCAAGCAATAAGACCAACCCGGCTGCGTACGTTTCCTTCGCCATGATCTCACGCCTTCTGTCCCTTCCTGCCGTCACCCTTCTGTCCCTTGCCAGCGCCAGCCTGCTGCACGCGCAGGCCCCCACGGCAGAGCTGGTTTCCGTGGAAAAAATCTGGGACAAAGCCCCGCACAACGGTGCCACCGACATCACGCGGTTTCAGAACCTCTTCTACTGCTGCTTCCGTGAGGCGGACTCCGCCACCAAAGGCGAGGGCGTCATCCACACCCTCATCTCCGCCACTGGCAAGGTCTGGGTGGACAACGTCACCCTCAACGAACCCGGCCTGGATCTGCGCGATCCCAAGCTCATCGTCACGCCGGATGAAAAGCGCCTCTACCTGCTCTGCGGCGGCGACTCCGCCACCCTGGGCCGCCAGACACGCTACGCCACCTCCATGGACGGCAAGGTCTGGACCCCGCTGCAGAAGCTCCTGGCCAAAGGCGACTGGCTCTGGCGCGCCACCATCAATCCGGCGGACAAACGCTTCTACGGCGCCAGCTTCAACATCCACCCCAGCTCCGGCGGCCCTGCGCCCGAGAAGGAGTGGTCGCTGAAAACCTACGCCAGCACGGACGGCTCCGTGTGGCAGCTCTCCTCCCTCATGAACGTGCCCGGCC
>NZ_JBIPNG010000656.1:0-2931 GCF_044373815.1 Prosthecobacter sp.
ACGCCCTTGTCCGTAGGCGTGAACTCGTGGCCCATCTCTGCATAGTGGTCGCAATATTCGGCGAAGGCCGGATCCCAGCGGCGTACACTGAGACCTTCCCCGAGCCGCGCCTGCATCTGCCCGACATGCTTTTTCAAAGCTGCGGCCACTTTGGGATCGTCGCTCTCGGTGAGGGCGGTGTAGCCGTCGATGGTAAGTTTCACCTCACGGCGGATGCTGGCGTGATTGTCAAAGAGAGCGTGGATCTGCTCGCGAGCCTCAGGTGGCATCCCGCGTCCACCGCCCTGCTGGGCGCAGGAGGGCAGCGCCGCGATCATACTGAAGAGGGTGCAGAGGAACAAGGTCCTGGCGGTTGAATTTGTTTTCATGTTGTTTCTTTGTTTGACTATATGAGTCTATACGCATATATACAAACAGCGCAAACAATTTTTCATCCATGTCCTCACTCACTCATAAAAACCTTCCCGCTGTCTCCGATGAGGCGCTCGGCATGGTAGCCGCATGGTTCCGCACGCTCTCCGAGCCCAGCCGCCTGAAAATTCTGCGCACGCTGGAGGAAGGTGAGAAAAGCATCTCTGAAATCGTCGAGGCCAGCGGTCTCACGCAGGCAAACGTCTCCCGCCACACCCAGTCTCTCGTCGATGCTGGCATCGTGGGACGTCGCCGCGAGGGGTTGGCAGTGATCTGCTTCATCGCCGACCCCACCATCACAAGTCTCTGTGACAACGTCTGCAACAACCTCCTGAAGCGCCTCACTCATCAGGTGAAGGGGCTGGGTGGCTCGTGATTGCCTGGCTCCGCACGCATTATTCCCGATCAACTCAAACACCCCCACCTGAATGCAACAAAACACGACTCCTGCCCCAACGCTGACGCGCCGGAAAATGTGCGGCACGACTCTCGCAGCACTGGCATCCGCTTCTTTTTCACGCGCCGGGACGCCATCCGCCGAAAAGAAAATCACCCTGGCGTTTTTCGCGGACATCCACGGACAGCTTGAAGAGCACCCGGAAATGTACTGGGCTGGCGGCAGGGATGAAATCGTCACCGCTGGAGGGGTGGCACGCATCGCGAAACTCATGCGCGAAATCCGCGCCGCCAATCCCGAAGGCACGATCACGCTTGATCTCGGCGACACCATCCAAGGCTCCGGACATGTCGCGATGAGCGAAGGCGTCACCATGGTGGATCCCATCAATGCGCTGAAACTCGACTACTGGCTGCCAGGAAACTGGGAGGTGATCTTTGGCAAAAAGGTGCTGCTGGACATCAGTAAGAAGCTCACGGCTCCCGCTGTCGTCGCCAACATGCGCGACGAGAACACGCAGCAGCGCCTGTTCAAGCCTTACGTCATTCACAACGCCGCCGGACTGAAAGTCGCCCTCATCGGTTTCACCGATCAGGATGTCCCGATGCGTCAGCCCCCGTCCTTCAGCAAAGGCATTCACTATGAAGAGACAGACATACTTCAGCCGCTGGTGGACGAGGCAAGAAAAGAGAGTCGGGCCGATCTCGTGGTGCTGATGACCCACATTGGCCTGCCCAAAGCCATTGCTTTGGCGGAAACCCTGAAAGGTGTCGATGTCATTCTTTCTGCCGACACTCATGAACGCACGGAAGAGGCGGTGATACGAGGCAGCACCTGGGTGGTCGAAGCCGGAGCGTTCGGCTCTCATCTGGGAAAGCTGGAAATCTTCGTTCAGGATGGCAGGATCACACGGCGGGACTGGAAGCTCATCGAACTCCGCGCCAGCCGTTACAAGGAGGATGCCGCTGTGAAAGAGCTGGTGGAAAAATCCCTCGCGCCTTATCGCGACAATCTGAACCGCGTCATTGGCAGCACCCAATCACCGCTCTTCCGCTACGCGCCGGTGGAGACGCCTGCGGATGCCGTGCTTGCCGATGCGCTGCGCGCGGCAGGCGGCACCGAGATCGCGCTCTCCAATGGCTTCCGTTTCGCCTACCCCATTCCCGTGGGGAACATCACTGAAAACGACTTGTGGAACTACTATCCGATCAACTCACGGTTGAAGACCGGCAAAGTCAGCGGCACCCAGTTGCAGCAGTTCTTCGAGCGCGAGCTTGAAAACGTCTTCTCCAAAAATACGAAGCGCCTTTTCGGCGGCTGGGTCCCGAGGACATCCGGCCTTACTTTCAACTTCCATGCCGGCAGGCCCGAAGGCCGGCGCATCATCGACATGCGGATCAATGGCCAGCCGGTGCAGGCGGACCGGCTCTACACCCTCACCTCCTGTGAGCGCGAGGGCGATCTGGAAAGCACCGTGTGCCGCATGCGCGATGTGATGGATGTCCAAGTGCTCGATGTGGATGCGCACCAGGCGGTGCGCCGCTATTTGAAGGAGCACTCCCCCGTCACCATGGGCCAGCCAGGCCGGATCGTTTCGCTGGACATCTCTCCGGCCGTGCGCAGCCAGTTTATCAACTGACAATGCACCTTTTCACCACACTTCAAAGCACGCCAAAGGCCAAGGTTTTGGTGGACGGAACCACTCTCATGCTGTTCCAGTCACGCAACTATATGCGTAAACATTCATATAGATTCAACGTGTAAACATTCCATCCCCCATGGCCTCACGCACCAAAAAATCCCTGCCGCCAGTCTCCGAGGAGGCCCTCACTTTGATCGCCTCCTGGTTCCGCACGCTCTCCGAACCCAGCCGCTTGAAAATTCTGCGCGCGCTGGAGGAGGGTGAGAAGAACATCACCGAACTCGTCGCCGCCACCGGTCTGACGCAGGCGAATGTCTCACGCCATGTGCAGTCGCTCGTGGATGCAGGGATGGTTGGCCGCCGCCGTGAAGGCCTGACCGCGATCTGCTTCATCGCTGATCCGAGCATCACCGAGCTGTGTGACAACGTCTGCAACAACCTCCTCAAACGTCTCTCTAAACAGGTGAAAAATCTCGGCGGC
>NZ_JBIPNG010000658.1:0-2915 GCF_044373815.1 Prosthecobacter sp.
GGGCAGGGTGTCAAGATGACGAAAGTGGCGAGACAGCCTGCTTGCGGCGGCGGGATGACACGCCATAGATGCGCCCCACACCATGTCCTCCATTTTCGAACTCTTCTCTCTTCAAGGCAAAACGGCTGTCGTGATCGGCGGCACAGGCGAACTCTGCGGCGCCATCGCAGAAGGCTACGCATCTGCGGGTGCGGAGGTCGTGCTCGTTGGGCGGGATCAGACGAAGGCCGACAAGCGTCTTGAGACCATTCAAGCTGCAGGCGGACAAGCCTACTTCGTATCCGCAGATGCCAGCCGCAAAGCCGACCTGCAAATTTTGCTCGATCAGGTGCTGGAGCGCTCCGGCGGCTGCCACATTCTGATCAATGGTGCCGGCGTGAATTCTGCAACGCCGTTCCTCGATATTCCAGAAGATGAATATGACCGGATCATGAACATCAACACCAAGGGCGTGTTCCTGGCCTGCCAGGTGTTTGGCAAATACTTCGTGGATAACAAGATCCCGGCCTCCATCATCAATCTGGGCTCCATGTCCGGCCTGCTGCCGCTGAGCCGTGTGTTCACGTACTCCATGTCCAAAGGTGCGGTGCACAATCTCAGCAAGAACCTTGCGCGTGAATGGGCTCCTCTTGGCATTCGCGTGAACACCTTGGTACCCGGCTTCTTTCCTGCCGAGCAGAACAAGAAAGTGCTCACGCCTGACCGCGTGGCGAAGATCATGGGCCATACGCCGATGAACCGCTTTGGCGAAGCCAAGGAACTCGTCGCTGCGGCTTTGCTGCTCGCAGGTGCAGGCAGTTCCTTCATCACCGGCCACGAGATGGTGGTGGATGGCGGGTATTCGTCGCAGACGATCTGATGGGCGCGGCAGGGCTTGTTGCAGAGGCTGCTGGTGATCGCTCGGTGTGGCGGGGTGCTGGGTTTGCTTTCCGATCTGCTGCGAGGTGACCCAGGGTCGCCTCGCTGAGGCTCGGCTGACCCTAGGCTGTGATCCGCAGCCCCTTTGGGGCTGGTGTGGAGCGGAGCTTCGTTGAGAAAGATTGAGCTATGTTTTTACGGAGCGTTCGTCCCGGTCGGCGCAGCACTGCGGTCCACAGCCGTTTTATTTCTTCGACTCGACTGATAAAAACCTCAGAATCGGCTCGTAAAATCCAGTGGTAAGACCTCTAACCACATGGCTTTTTCATCCATCAAACCGCAGCGCAGCCTTGTTGAAGAGGTGTGTGCACGCATTGCATCTGAAATTCGGGACGAAGGCGGCGGGGGGAATGGGTGGCTGCCGCCGGAGAGGGATCTGGCGCTGAAACTGGGCGTAAGTAGGCCCGTGGTGCGGGAGGCGACGAAGCGGCTGGAGTTGCAAGGGCTGCTGGAGGTGAAGCATGGTGTCGGCACGAAGGTGGTGGACAAGCTGCACAAGCCACTGAACGGCTCGCTGGCATTGCTGATTCCCGATGACAAGGAGCGGCTGCGGCAGCTCATTCAGGTGCGTTTCATGCTGGAACCGGAGAATGCACGACTCGCTGCCACGAATGCCACTGTGATGCAAATTCGCAGGCTGCGGGCGGCTTTGCAGGAGCTGGAGGAAACGACGGATTTTGAGACTGCGGTGGAGGCTGATATGGCGTTCCATCGGGAACTGGCGGCGGCTTCGGGGAATCAGATTGCCAACCTGCTGCTGCATTCGCTCGCCGAATTGATTCAGACGAGCCTCCAGCATGGTTACAGCCGCACCACGACTGACAATGCCGTGCGCCAGCATGCTGCGGTGTTGAACGCCATCGAGAAACGAGACCCCGCCGCCGCTGCGAAAGCGATGCGTGAACATTTGATCACCGCCGAGGCAGATCTGGCCCTGCCTGAAGACAAGAAAGCCGCCTGAGAATGAAACCACTTCCTTACTTTTTTTTGCTCCTCGCGAGCACAAGCGCCCTCTCCGCCGAAACGGATGCAGCCAAGCTGTTTCATGAGCAGGTGGCACCGATCCTGGTGAAGAACTGCGTCGAATGCCACAATGACGTGACGACCAAGGGAGGCCTGAACATGAGCACGCTGGCGGATGTGCTCAAAGGTGGTGACGACGGAGCAGCCTTGGTTCCGGGCAAAGCTGCGGAGTCAGTGCTCTACACGATGATCGTGCCGGAGAGCGCAGGCGAGAAAGCGGAGATGCCGAAGAAGAAGCCTGCGCTCTCCACTACCGAAACCGACCTGATTAAACGCTGGATCGACATGGGCGCGGCGTGGCCGCAGGAAATCGTGCTCAAGGAGAAACCGAAGGGCGATGTGACGCACTGGTCGCTGCTGCCGCTGAAATCATCGAAGCTTGCATCCATCGACGAGTTTATTGCTGAAAAGCTGAAGGAGAAAAACCTCACGATGAATCCACCTGCGGATGCCCGCACGTTCATCCGCCGCGCCAGTTTTGATCTGACGGGACTGCCGCCGACGCCGGAAGAAGCGACCGCATTTGAAAAGGACTTTGGCAGGGATCAAACAGCGGCTGTTAAGAGCTTGATCGACCGCTTGCTGGCCTCACCACGTTATGGGGAGCGCTGGGCGCGGCACTGGCTGGATGTGGTGCGCTTTGCGGAAAGCCATGGCTTTGAAATGAACCGCGTGCGACCCAATGCGTGGCCGTATCGAGATTTTGTCATTCGCGCCTTCAATGAAGACAAGCCGTATGACCAGTTTGTGCGTGAGCAGATCGCTGGGGACCAGCTTGGCAGGGATGAAGGCACGGGATTTCTTGTGGCCGGTTCCTGGGATCAGGTGAAGGGACAGGACCCGGTGCTGCGGGCGAATCAACGGGCAGATGAAATGCATGACCTCGTCAGCACAACGGGCAGCACCTTCCTCGGGCTCACGATCGGCTGCGCGCGCTGCCATGATCACAAGTTCGATCCAATTTTGCAGACCGA
>NZ_JBIPNG010000657.1:0-2915 GCF_044373815.1 Prosthecobacter sp.
ATTACATGGCCATCGAGAGTGATGTGACCCAGCGCAAGCGGGATGAAAAACACCGCAAGCTGCAGTTCTCCGCCAGCCGCATCCTGGCTGAGCCTGGCACGGTGAGCCAGGTCCCTGCCAAAGTGATTCAAATGATCTGCCAGCAGCTCGGTTGGACCGCCGGATTGCTCTGGATGCTTGAGGTGGATGTCAAAGCTCTGCGTCTTGCCGAACTCTGGCATGATCCGTTGAGGGACATCGCCCCCTTCATCGCGCTGAGCAACAAGCTGCGCTTTGGCACAAGCTTGCACACACCCGGCCACGTCCTGGAAACGGAGCAAAGCCAGTGGTGCGGTGATTTCGAGCAAAGTCCGGACAATCCGCGTGTGGCTTGCGCCCTCAGCTGTCAGCTGCGCGCATCCATCGCCTTTCCCATCATCGCAGACGGGGAAATTTTGGGTGTCGTGGAGCTCTTTGCCAGTGAAGCCGTCGATCCTGACGAACAGCTGCTGCAGGCTCTCGCAGGCATCGGCAACCAGGTGGGCCAGTTCATGGTGCGCAAAAGCTCCGAAGATCAGCTCTGGCGCTCCAATGCTTTTCAGAAGGCCGTTCTCGATGGCGCCGCCTACACCATCATTTCCGCCACGCCGGAAGGCACCATCGTCACCTTCAATCAGGCCGCCGAGAAGCAACTGGGCTACTCCGCCGCCGAGGTCATCGGATTGCAGTCACCGGGCATCTTCCATCTTCCTGAAGAGATCGCCGCACGCGCTGCGGCCCTCAGCGCTGAGTTGGGCTGTGAAGTAAAAGCGGGCTTTGAAACCTTCATCGCCAAACCACGTCTCGGCATACCTGATGAGTGTGAGTGGACGTACGTCCGCAAGGACGGCTCGCGCTTTCCCGCGCTGCTCAGCGTCACCCCGCTGTTTGACATGCATGGCAAGGTCATCGGCTATCTCGGCATCGGTTCAGACATCACCGAGAAAAAGCACGCGGCTCAGGAAATGCTCAAGGCCAAGGAGATCGCCGAAGCCGCCAGCCAGGCCAAGAGCGACTTCCTGGCCACCATGAGCCATGAGATCCGCACGCCCATGAACGGCATCATCGGCATGACTTCCCTGCTCCTCGACACCGAGCTCGCACCCAAGCAGCGCGAGATGGTCGATGCCGTGCGCCACAGTGGTGACGCCCTCATGACCATCATCGAGGACATCCTCGACTTCTCCAAGATCGAGGCGCGCAAGCTCGACCTCGTGGAGGAAGCCTTCCGTTTGGATTCCGTCATCAGCGGCGTCGTGGATCTTCTCCAGCACAAGGCCGCCTCACGTTCCATCGACCTCGTTGTCCGGGTCGCCCCCGATGTGCCGGACTCCTTCATGGGAGATCCTGGTAGATTGCGGCAGATCCTCATGAACCTCGTCGGCAACGGCATCAAGTTCACCGATGAAGGCAGCATCCGCATCCAGGTAAGCCGGTTAAACTCCACCGCCAATGGCATCGCAAACCTGGAAATCAGCGTCACCGACACCGGCATCGGCATGACGGAGGAGCAGCAGAGCCAGCTCTTCCAAGCCTTCACTCAGGTGGACAGCTCCAGCAAACGGCGCTTCGGCGGCACGGGCCTCGGACTCACCATCAGCAAGCGTCTGGTGGAGCTCATGGGCGGCACCATCGGCGTGGAAAGCAAACGCCACCAAGGTTCGCGCTTTTGGTTCCAGCTCCCGCTGCGTGTCCTTGAGAGCCAGAAGATGTCTGCCAAGGAAGACGCGGGCGCGCGTGATGAGATCGTCCCCCACTCGACCGCCGGCGGCATCAAGCCGCGCCTTCTTCTTGTCGAAGACAATGAGGTCAATGCGCGCATGGCCATGATGATGCTCGAAAAGAATGGCTACCCGGGCGAAGTCGCCCGCGATGGCGAGGAGGCCGTGGCGCGCTTTGCCAGCGGCGTTTATGACGGCATCCTCATGGACTGCCACATGCCAAACATGGATGGCTACGAGGCCACGCGCGCCATTCGTGAGATCGAATCCAGCTCGCTCTGGAAGAGAAAGCGCTGCCGCATCATCGCCATGACCGCCAATGTGCAGACCGGTGAGCGCGAGCGCTGCCTCGCTGCCGGCATGGATGACTACGTCTCCAAGCCCCTCCGCGCCAAGACGCTCATCGAAGCTCTGAACCGCGTGCACGTTCTCGCTGAAGCCAGAGAAAACACCGAGGCTCCCAAGTGGTCCGCTGAAGACACGACCGCAGCACGTGATGCCCTCCAGCAGCTCTCGAATGAACTCAGCACCGAAGACGCCATCGAGCTCATCGAAAACTGGTTCATCGACACACCCGCGCGCATCCTCGAACTCGAAAAACTCGCCGGCAGTGATGATCAGGCCACGCTGCGCCGCACCGCGCATTCCTTGAAGGGCAGCAGCTCCCTCTTCGGCCTCAGCTCATTCTACAACCTCTGCCGCGAGCTGGAGCAAACCGCCGAAAACAACCAGCGCGCCGGGCAGTCCGCCCTCATCGCCAAGCTGAAGCAATTCTTTGCCTGCGCCGTCCCGGAGCTCCGGAAGCTCATCGCAGGTCTGCAGTAGTCTGGGCTCCCGGAGGGAGCTGAGAAATTAGCCGGTGGTGAAGCGAAACCGCGTAGCGGTGCAGCGTGAACCACCGGACCACGCGATGAACACATCTCCATTCAGAGACGCATGCCGAAGGTATGCGAGAAGCGTTCAGCCGCCCAGGGTTAACGACGAGCCCGCGCACGCCTCTCGCATACCACCCCACAATCCCCCCTCAACTGCGGATGATGCTTAGCCGTTGGCTGGCGGCGATGAATGAGGGCGCTTCTCACTGCGCCACTCATCCACCACCAACACACCAACATTCCTCCGTATGCTCGACCTTGAATCTACCGCTCTCATTCTTGTGGGTTATCAAAACGATTA
>NZ_JBIPNG010000227.1:0-10186 GCF_044373815.1 Prosthecobacter sp.
TGGACGACCAAGTGCCGGCTGACCATCTCCGGTGCGGACGAATCCATCCGCGCCGTGAACGCCTCACCCGCCCAGGCCTCGGCGCTCGGCATCCCGCCAAACACCGCATGCCTTCTGGTCGTCGCCACCGGCTTTTTAGCAGGAGGCTTTCCCCTCTGGTATGAAGAGACGCTTTACCGCAGCGATGCGTACGAATTCCGCAATCAACTCGGCGGTGTCTCAGGCCCCAAACCCGCGCAGGGCCGCATGCGCTGATGCACTTTACTCAAGGCGGATTTCTGGACTCGACACATTGAGCGTGGACCCGTTTTCCTCCTGCACGTGCACGGTGATGACATCCAGTGTCTTCACGTCACCAGCGATGGAGACCTCCCCGCTGTAAGTATCTGCACCGGTCTTTTCCAGCGGAGCTGAAGACCACGCATCGAATTCCATGGCGATGGAGTAATCGGGGTGACGGTTCACAGACCACCAGACGGTGTTTTCCTGCGGCTCGCTATGGTCGGGAAAAACAACCTTCACCGCGAGTCGATGCGCTGCCTTGTCCCACTTCGTGGTGACCTGCGGCGGCGCCACCATGTGACGTGTCCCGAAGAAGTGATGAAGCGCGAAGGCTCGGAGATTTTCATCCACTTCTGGCAGACCACCGACGGACTTCACAAAACCCGCCTCTTTCGCTCCGCCATGCTGTCCGCCGGGCACAATGTACACAGGCACTTGCGGGAAAAGGCGGCCCATCTCGACAAGACCGGGACTCACATTGTCATTGGATCCCTGGTTGTAGAAAATTTCGGTGCCACGCTGTTTCAGCACATCAAGGTAGTTCGTCGTGCGGCAGGCTTCCCAGGCGGCATTGCACGCGCTTTTCGCCTCAGCATCCGTCCACCCGGCATCACGCACCATTTTCACAGTAATGCGTTCGTCCGAGCGCGCCTTCTGACGCACCAGCAGCTTTTCACGGCCCACGGGGTCCGTCATCGCACCGATGAATTCCTCGTTCATCTTCGTAATCTCCGCAGACAGCATTCCTTCCACATAAGGTCCGCCCGGGCTTTCGATCACCGGAGCAACGACAGGCATGATGGCTGTGACTCGATCATCCGCGATCCCCGCCGCCGCCGTAGCCACCCCACGCTTCGAGCCCCCCGTGGCCAGCACCTTTTTCGGCTGAAACACCTCCTTTTCCGCGATGGCGGCCGTGAGCGCGCGCATGTCGCTGATGCCCCAGATCCACGCCGGGGTGTAGCGCGTGTCCTTCGTCTGGATAAAATGCTCCTCCATCATCAGGTGAAGTTTTCCCACGGGCTCCATCGCATCGATCGGCACCATGCCGATGAAAACCAGTCCGACGCCCTGCTCTTTCAGCAGGCGCAGTTTCGCACCAGACGCAGCCGCAGGCTTCAACTGCAATCCCGTGTTCTCAATTACCACATTGGTACAAACACCCGTCGCAGGCGCGAGGAACGTCACTGGCAGCCGCACCTTCATCCCGGGCCACCATTCGCACACCGTGATCTCGATAATCTTCTGACGAATCGCTGCGTCTTTGGGATTGGCATGCCAGTCTTCGATGACTTTCGTTTCCAGTGTCTTTGTATCGCGAATGGATGCCATGTCAAACTTCCCAATCGTGATGTCAGCACGGACGGAAACGATGGAAAACAAAAAAGCGGAAAGCAGCGCGGCGAATTTCATGCCTCACTCAACGCATCTCGGAGCGCACTTCTGCCATACTTGATATGCAAAGGAGCCCTGAAAATAAAAACAGCCTTGCGGACGAAATCCGCAAGGCTGTGTGAAGCATTTGGCTTGATCAATCAGGCCATCGCCGCAGCGACGTTGCCCACGAGGTCTTTGCCAGGCGTGAGCGTCTTGGAACCCGGAGTCCACTTGGCGGGGCAGGCTTCGCTTGGGTTGGCCAGGAGATGCACATTGGCTTCCATCTTGCGCACAAGTTCGCCTGCATCACGGCCCACATTGTAGAAGTTCACCTCAGAAGTGACCAGCTTGCCTTCAGGATTGATGATGAACGTGCCGCGCAGTGCCAGACCAGAGGCGCTGTCATACACGCCAAAGAGGCGGCTCACGGCGCCTGTGGTGTCCGCAGCGAGCGTGTACTTCACGTTCTTCATCAGGCCTTCGGTGTTGCGCCAGACCATGTGGGCAAACTTGGTGTCCGTGGAGACGGCGACCACATGCGCGCCCAGCGCGGCGAGTTTGTCCTGCTGATCCGCGAGATCGGCCAGCTCCGTGGGGCAGACGAAAGTGAAGTCAGCCGGGTAAAACACGAGGACGGTCCACTTGCCAGCTTTCTTGATGTCGGCGAGCGAGACCTTGCCGAAGTCACCTTGCGAAGGCTCGTAAGTTTCCATTTCGAAATCGGGAACGTTGGAGCCGACAGAGACGAGAGTTGTTTCCATGAGTATGCGAGTTTTAGGGGTAAGGGCGCTTCAAAAAACGCCCGGGAGCCCGACTGTTGACGCGCAATCGTTCGCCGGTCAAACGCTAAGGAAAAAGAAGGCAGCCGCAGCCCCGCCTGCGCCGGAGGATCTCAGTCGGCACCACCGCGAGAATCAGTTCGCGCATGCCTTCCCCTTCATGCTGCTTCCAGACCCGTCATTCCTGCGGTGCTCGTCGCAAAGCTTTCGTCCTGCAAACCAAGACGATGCAACGCGCTGAGATACAGATTCGGCAGCGGATAGTTGTCCTTCTGGTCAAACGCAAGGTGCTGTCCATGCTTGAAGCCACCGCCCGCAAACAGGACGGGCATGTTCTTATTATCATGCGCGGAGGCATTGCCCAGATTCGACGTCAGCAGCACCATCGTGTCATTCAGCAGCTTGTCTCCCTTGAGCTTGCGCAGAAACGCGCCCCACTGATTGATCACGCCCTGCTCCACGATGGCGAGCTGCGCCAGCTTCTCTTCATCCATGCCGTGATGGCTGAGGTTGTGATAGCTCTCATCCACGCCCTCGATGCCCTGCACGTTGTTCCCGGTGATGTGGAGCGTGACAAAGCGAGTGCTGTCCGTCGCCAGCGCCATGTGAACGATGTCGAGAAAAATGCCATCCACAGCCACTTCGTTGTCGCGGGGAATTTTGGCTGGCGGTTTCAGCGCCACTTTCGGCTTGGGCCTGTGCGTCCACGCTTCATTGGCGGCCAGGCGTTTTTCCAGATCGCGCACGCTTGTAAACCACGCGTCGAGTTTGTCGCGGTCCCCCGCCCCAAGCTCGCGCTGCAATGTCTTCGCTTCAGCGCCCACCACATCCATCACGCTGCGCCCGCTGCGGATCAATTCCGCCTGCCGCTCTTGCTCAGCGGGTGTGTCATTGACAAACAACCGCGTGAATAAGCGCATCGCGCTGTTCTCGGCAGGAATCATGGAGCCGTTCTCCGTGTAGGAGGGACTCGTCTGGCTGTTCGTGTTCAGTACCAGCGAGGGAAAGCGCGTCGCATGCCCCAACTGCTTCGCCATCAGCTGATCCAGCGAAATCGTGTTGCGCGAGGTGGCGCCGCGCGCATTCGGGCAGGCCGAATAAATGCTGCCCTCCGCCGTATGCCCGCCACTGACACCCGGATGCGATGAACCAGACACCACCGTGAAATCATTCCGCAGATCCTGGATGCTCTGCAAATAGCGCGATGGCTTGTAGTCACGCCCCGCACCTTCAGGAACCAAGTTCGGATTGTGCAGCCCCAGCGCCATGCTCACTCCGACAAACCGCTTCGCCTGCTTCGATTCCTTCACCGCCGCAAACGCCGGCGTCATCGCCTCCAGCAGTGGCAGCCCCAGCGTGATGCCCGCGCCGCGCAGCATCGCACGACGGGAGAGGCTGGCACCAAAATTGAAATGGACGTTTTTCATGGGCGGATGGGAACGGTTACTTGGTGAGGAAAATCTCGCTCAAAACAGCGGCACGAATCACAGAGCGCATTCCATGCCCTTTTTCAGCAGTCGTTGAAATGACTTTATCCAGCGCGGTTTCATCGCTGAAACGCAGCGCCGCGCCGGTGGAGTAGGTGAGAAAGTGCGTGGCAAACCCACGGGCGAGCTGATCCGGATTCTGGGCGTAAAGCCGCTGCCAGGAATGGATGTCTTTGAAAGTCCCGCCTTCAGGCGTCATGCCACTTGGGTCCACTTTAGCGCCCCGGCTGTTCTTGCCATACCCCGTGCGCCACACACCAACGGGATCATAATTCTCAAGCGCAAACCCCGGCGGGTCGATGGTCTGATGGCAGCTCGCGCAGCTTTCATTGTTGCGGTGCTTGTCCAGTTGATCGCGAATGGACGTGGCGCCACGAATGTCAGGCTCAATGGCTGGCACCCCGGGCGGTGGCGGCGGGATGCGATTGCCCAGAATTCGTTCATTGATGAACACACCCCGCACCACCGGCGAAGTGCTGGTGCCGTCCGCCGTCACTTTGAGAATCGCCCCCTGCGTGATAAGTCCGCCACGAATATCCTTGTCGGTCAGCACCACCTTTTGCAGGCCGTCCCCAGGCGTCAGCGGCACTTCCGCATGGTAATGCCGCGCCAGCCTGCCATTGAGAAAAGCGAAGTCAGATTCCACCAGATGGCTGATGCCCAGATCATGCTTGATCAATTCCGCGAAGTACGCCCGCGTCTCCTGCAGCATGGATTCCTGCACCACGGAATCAAAAGTCGGAAACTGCCGAGTGTCGGGCGTGGTGAAATCAATCTCCTTCAGCTTGAGCCACTGGTCTGTGAAACTCGTCACGAAGCGCTCGGCCTTCGGATGCGCCAGCAGGCGCTCCACCTGCTGCGCCAGCACCTCCGGATCATGCAGCTTCTTCTCGTTCGCGAGCTGGGTGAGCTTGTAGTCCGGCATAGAAACCCACAGCGCGTAGCTCAGCCGCGAAGCGATGGCGTGATCATCCAGCGGCCCCGGAGCTTCGATGAAGGTCAGGAAACGCGGCGAACACAGAATGGCACGATAGGCCATGCGCAGCGCCTCAGTCGGCTCATCGCCCTCCGCGAGTGCCTTGCGCGCGATCTCGCAATAAGCAGCGGTTTGTTCCTCCGTCACTGGTCGACGGAAGGCCCTTCGCGCAAAGCGTGTGATTAATTTATCCAGCGTGGCCGCATCCGCCGTTTTCACATCTTCCTCACCGAACAGATTCTTCATCAGCTTCACCCGATCCGAATTCGGGTAGATGCGCTCCATATCAATCCCCGTATGCGCGATGCCTGCATAACCTTCCTTCGCCAGATCACGTCCTTGAAACGAAACGTTACCTCCTTTCGCACCGGACTGCGGGTGCTTGTAGTTGGCGTCGTTGGGCCTGAGTTCCAGCCGATGCCCCTGCTGAATCCACGCCTCATAGACCATGTCTCGCGGCGTGCTTGTCGCCTCCACCAGACCGATCATGTAAAGCATCGGCGCATTCGATTCACACTCGCCAGAGCGCAGCGTCCCCCAGACCGCTCCATCACTGCCCGGATTGATCGCCTGCACTCCATGCAAGGTGATTCGATACCATCCTCCATCCGGCACATACGTCGGTGTGCGCCCAGAAAACTGCAACGTCATCGGCCAGGAAATGCTCCGGCCATCACGCAGGTCAGGTCCGCGATAGTTGCCGCCGCGATTCTTGGTCAGCATATCAGGCGTGTAGTGTTTCTGAAAAGTCTCATCCCCTTTCAGCGCCCGCTGAAAAGCATCGGTCAAAGCGAGATCCGCCACGTCAAGATACCGCGCCAGCAGGTGCTGCGAAAGCTGCTGTCCAGCCGCCACCGTTTCAAATCCATAAGACGCCCGGTCTTCCGGCAGCAGCACCTTCAGCGGCATGTCGATGCCCAGCAGGTCATGCATCGTGTTCTCATACTCCGTGCGCGTGAGCCTGCGGCTGCGCACCCGGCCATTCGCAGCGATGTCTGCCGTATCAGCCTTCACCAGCGCCGGCTTGAGGCTGGCGAGAAACTTGTCCGCGTCCGCCTTCTCCGGCTGCGGCTTCTTTTTCGGCGGCATCTCCCCATCGCGCACGCGCTCAAAGACTTTCTGCCATCCTAGAAAAGCATCGGCATTCGCCAGCTCAAACTTCAGCGCACCCAGATCCAGCCCGCCCTTCTTAACATCAGCATCATGGCACTCGGCGCAATGCTGGTCGAGAAATGCGGACGTCGGCTGCGGCAATTCGGCAGACACCCGCCCCACCAGGGTCAAGGCGAGGGCGGCAAGACTTACAAATAGGCACTTCATGAGAAACATCATTCCGCCTTCGCCTTGCCCTTGGCTTTCACGACCGGCACCGGCTCCAGCTTCGTCAAAGTATCACGTTTGGCCGCCCATGACACCTGTTCCTCGGCCTTGGTGCTCCACAGCGTCACGTTGTCGATTTCGACACTGCCGTTCTTGGGTCCCGCGATGCCGAGGCCGTTGCCACCGCTGTCGGTGGTCTTCGCGAAGACGGAGTTCTTTGCATACAGCGTCGGCCCATCGGCGAACTGCACCACCACCTCCTCACCCTTCATCTCCGCCAGCACGTGGTACCATTTTCCGGTTTCAAACTTGAACTCTTTGGACTCGGCCACCTTCACCGATTCATGATCTGCCAGCATCTCCACGCCGTTTTTGGAAAGATGCAGCCGGCAGATGTGATGCCCCAGCTCGATGAAAGGCGCGATGGCCGTTTCGCTGCCGCCGCTGAAGCGAACGGAGAACTGCACGATGCACTGTGGCGACGTGACGGGCACGGAGATACGCGGCTCATAGCCGAAATGGTCTTTGCGTTTGGCCTGATATGCCGGCGTCGATGGCCTGCCCCTCAGCACCCCTTCCTCGATGACCCACTGCGTGCCCTGCCGCGCCGCCCATTGCTTCTTGTTGACCGCACCCGGCTTGGAAAAATCATCCTGCAGCACGACTTGATCGGGCTGCGCGAGCAGTGGCTTGAGATCCGCCGCCGCAGCGCAGGAAAGAGTGAGAGCGAGGACTTGAAGAATGGTTTTCATGCTAAGAAGCGCATAGAACGAGGTCGGGCACGATAGCTTGCGCAAAATCCACGGATCGCGGCAAGGCAGCCCGTCTTTCTTCGTTCCCTCTGCCATGACCAGCCTCCCCCGCCGCCATTTCCTCAAAACCGCCGCTCTCAGCGCACTCGCCGGTCCCAACATCCTGCGTTCCGCTGATACCAAACAAAAAATCCGGGTCGCTTGCGTCGGCATCGGCCAGATGGGCGGGGGTGCCGTTCAGGCCTCACGCGACGAAGAGATCGTGGCCTTTTGCGATGTGGACTGGCGCGATCTCGGTGGCCGCAGCGCCTTTGAACAAGCCAAGAAATATCCGAACGTCCCCAAGTTCACCGATTTCCGCGAGATGCTGGACAAGAAGGGCAGCGAAATTGATGCCGTCCTCATCTCCACCCCGGACCACACCCATTTCGCCGCCGCGATGGCCGCCATGGAGGCCAAGAAGCATGTCTTTGTGCAGAAGCCGCTGGCGCACAACATCTGGCAGGTGCGCACCCTGCAAAAGGCCGCGAAAAAATACGGCGTGCAGACCGTCATGGGGAATCAAGGCCACTGCTGGGAAGGCATCCGCTTGGTGAAGGAATGGTTCGAAGCAGGCGTGCTCGGCGAAGTACGCGAAGTCCACTGCTGGACCGAGCGTCCTGTGAGCAAGGTCGGCTTTTTGCCGAAGTTCCCGACCCAGACACCTGCTGGCGAACCCGTGCCAAAAGAGGTGGACTGGAAGCTATGGCAGGGACCGGTGGCCGAGGCTGAATACAATTCGCAATACCTGCCTCAATTCTGGCGCGGCTGGTGGAACTACGGCTGTGGTGGCCTCGGCGACATCGGCTGCCATTGCCTCGATGCTCCCTTCTGGACACTGCAGCTCGGCATGCCTGAGAAAGTCGAAGTCGTCGAGCAGCAGCCCGGCGAATTCAAAGGCTACACCGCACCCAAATCACACATCATCTTCCACTTCGCCGCACGCGGCTCGTTGCCGCCAGTCCAGATCCATTGGTATGAAGGTGGCCTCCTGCCCGAGGCGCTGCCAGGCATGGCAAAAGGCCTGCCGGACAACGGCATGATCATGAAGGGCAGCAAAGAAACGCTCTTCTCCGAAGGCATGCGCGTGCAGAGCCCGCAGCTCTGGCCACGGGAACGCATGACGCCCATCATCGACATCCTCCGCCGCAAACCGCTCCCACGCTCCGTCGCCGGAGAGCCCATCGGAGAGCTCTTCGCCGCCATCCGTGGCACCATCCCACACGCAGGCTCCCACTTCGACTACGCCTGCCCGCTGACCGAACTCGTGAACACCGGCGTCATGGCCATCCGCTCCGGCAAAACCATCGAATGGGACGCCGCAAACATGAAGGTCAAAGGCGCGCCCGAATTCGATGCATGGATCAAGGAACCCGTCCGCGATGGCTGGAGCTATGGCGAAGATCTGTGGAAAGCGTAAACAAGAACATGCTCATGCATCGCCTTTTCTTCGTTCTCGCTCTAGCCTTCACGACACAAGCTCAGTAGATCCGCCACACGCCACTGACCCTCAAAGACGGCGGCACACCTGAGAAGCCCGCAGTCTTTGACGGCAAGGTGGAGCAATCAAACAACAAGTGGCGCAAGCCATAATGCCTGCACCATCACAGCCTCAGCTTCTTCACCAGCGTCGCTTCCTTCTCAGCATCACTTATCGGCTTCCAGTCCACCTTGCACTTCGGCAGCGCAGCCTTGATCGCCTCCACATCAGCGTCCGAAATGTCCACCGTCTCGATCTTCAGCTTCGCCAGCTTCGGCAGCGCCTGAAGCTGTGGGATGATCTTGGCGCTCAGCCGCGCTTCGGTGAGTTCCAGCGACTCCAGCGTCTTCATCTGTGCAATCACCGTCATCGTCGATTCATCAAAACTCACCGGCGAATCCTTGCCCCACTCCGGCAGCCTCTGGCCCATGCGCAGCGCAGTCAGATTCGTCAGCTTCACCAGATTCGCATTCCCCGCCTGCGTCTGCGCCGTGTGCCAGGTGCGAAATTCCTTGAGCTGCGTGAGCTGTCCAATGGCCTCCACCGCGACATCTCCCGCCGTCGATCCTGCAAAAGTGAGCCTCTCCAGCTTCGGCAATGCCTTGAGACTCACGAGCCCGCTGCCCGTAAACTCCTTCGAGCGAAAAGCCGGATGGAAGAACGCCAGCGACTTGAGCTTCTGAAATGCCGCGAAATGTTTGTATCCTGCATCCGTGAGCAGAATGCCATCCGTGCTGAGCTGCTCCAGTTCCACCAGTCCCGTCAGCAGCGCCAGCATGTCATCCGTGATCGTCTTCCCGCTGATCGTGAGATTTTTGATCGTCGTAAAACTGCCCAGCGTGCGGAAATCAGCCTCGGTAAAGGCATCACACTTCACCTGCACCTGCGTGACGACACCCGCCGTTTCAGTGACCTTCGCACCCAGTTTTTGGAGAGACGCAACATCAGCGGCCCGGAGGCAGCCACACAGGGCAGAGAGCAATACGACAAAGAGTTTCATGAGAAGCACGAAACGTCAGAGATCATGAGTTTCTGACGCTCCATTCACCCGATGCTGATCGGCCCTTCATGCACCCCCGCCTTCAGCTTCACCGCGGCCTGCGTGTGATTATGAATCACCGCATCCCCTTTGAAAACAACACCCGCGCCGCATTCCACCGGACCATGCACCAGCAGGCTGCGGCAATGCAGCAGGCTCGGCGTGTGCGGAAAGTTATGCTCCAGTCCGTCCACCAGCTTGCACAGCTTTTGATCCAGATGCAGGTGCGGCGGCTGACCATTGCGGCTGGGGTGCAGCCGCAGGCAGAAGTCCTCCGTGAGCTCATACGCATCCGAGCGCACCGCAAGCAGATCACTCGTGGTCTTCACCGGCGCAAACCGCACGCGTGAGACCTCAATCGCGCCCGCTCCGGCAAAGCACTCGATGGCAGCACCCATCGCCGTCTCCAGTTGCACGACCGCAGGCGAAGCCGCATCGCGTGGGTCCACCGTCTTCTTGTTCATGATCGGCGGCAGCGGGATCAGCCCGTCATTCGCCTGCAGCGCAGACTTCAGCGCCTGAAGATCAATCCACAGGTTGTTCGTGTTGAAATAACGATGCTGGTCAATGTTTTGAAAATGCCCCTCGTCGGCCTTTGGACACTGCGCCGACTCGCGCAGCAGGAAGCGCCCGTCGCTCAAGCGCACCGCCAGAT
>NZ_JBIPNG010000659.1:0-2904 GCF_044373815.1 Prosthecobacter sp.
GTCGGGCGTTTCTTTATGAGCGATGGGCGGCGGCATGAAGGGTCCGCATGATAGGCGATGAAACGAACCTGAGAAGCAATAAGAGTGTCACACAAATGGGGATCGACCCATGGTCTTGAAGCTTTTTTGTACTCGCTGTCACGGACACAGTGGCGTTAGTTTCATACCGCCGATGAAACTCTCCGAAAAAGCCCTGCTGTATCGCGAACTGGCCAAGCTGGTGGGGGCAAACTTTCATCTGGACCGCTCGTTGGAACTCCTGCTCAAGCAGCAGCCTTCCCATGCGCGCCGCACCTGGCTGCAGGGCCTGCAGCTCGGCTTGAAAGAGGGCAAGAGCGTCGCCGCCTCCATCACCGAACATTGCGGGGCATTTTCAGACGCCCTTGAGTTTGCCCTGATTGACGCCGGAGAGCGCAGCGGACGCCTAGGGGATGCCTTCAGCCACCTGTCGCGCTACTTTGAAGCCTGGAACATGGCGGTGAAGCAGGCCATCGGGGCGATGATTTATCCGCTGATCCTCGCGCATCTGGGCATCGTGCTGCCAGAGCTGCCGACCATGGTCACATCAACCATGGAGGACAAACCCTACTCGCTAGGGGGCATCTTCATGCCGCTGGCCATCCTCTGGCTGATCCTGCTGTCCCTCTTCCTGATCTGGCGCTGGCTCTCGCGGCTGGGCGCGGAATCGGCGGCGGTGGATCGCGGGCTCGGGTACATCCCGCTGATCGGCAGCGCACGCAGGCACTGGGCGCTGGCACGTTTTTCCCAGGTGTTTCACGCCTGCCTGCTGGCCTCCATGCGGATGACAGAGGCCATGCAGCTCGCGGGCAGCGCCTCGCACAGCGGCCTGCTGCGCCATGCCGCGAAGGATGCCGCCCAGCGCATCGCTGCGGGAGAAACGATCGCCGGAGCCATGGCGGACGTGCATGGCTTTCCCATTACATTCGTTCACGGCATCGCCACGGCGGAAGAAGCCGGAACCCTAGACCACGAAATGAACCGCTGGGCCGCTGCTGAGACCATCGAAGCCGGAGACGCCGTGCAGCGTGCGGCGCAGTGGCTGCCGAAGATCGCCTATGCATTCGTCGTCATGTATGTGGCCTACCGCATCATCACCATGATGTCGGGCTTTTACGGCGGCATGCAGCAGCAGCTCGACAACCTGTGAGGCGGATCACCGCTTGAGGCACCTTTTGGTGGCAATATTCGCTGCTTAAGGACGAAAAGTGCTTTACGGCCTGCTTTAAATGCGCTTTCTGTTCGCCCGAACAGCTTTTTATTACACACTGAACATCCACGATTATGGCCAGAGCACCCAAAGAAACTTCCGAAACTTCCGCAGCCAAACCCGACAAGCTTGCTGAAGCACGCGGCCGCAATCTCGACCTGGCCATCCAGCAGATCCAGAAAGACTACGGTGAAGGTGCCATCCTCCGCATGGGCGGCGAAGGTGTGAAGTCTGACATCACCGTCATCCCCACCGGCAATCTGCTCATCGACCAAGCGCTCGGCACCGGCGGCTTCCCCCGTGGTCGCGTGGTGGAAATCTACGGCCCGGAATCTTCCGGTAAAACCACCCTCACCCTCACCGTCATCGCCCAGGCGCAAAAGACAGGCGGTCTGGCAGCCTTCATCGACGTGGAGCATGCCCTCGATCCCGCCTATGCCCGCCGTCTTGGCGTCAAGATGGACGAGTTGCTCGTCTCCCAGCCCAGCTCCGGTGAAGAGGCCCTGCGCATCTGCGAAACCCTCGTCCGCTCCAACGCACTCGACGTCATCGTCATCGACTCCGTGGCCGCGCTCGTCACCCGTCAGGAACTCGAAGGCGAAATCGGCGACTCCACCGTCGGTGCCCAGGCCCGCCTCATGAGCGCCGCCCTCCGCAAGCTGACCGCCATCATCGCCAAGGCCCGCACCTGCTGCATCTTCACCAATCAGATTCGTGAAAAGATCGGCGTCATGTTCGGCAACCCCGAAACCACCCCTGGCGGCAAGGCCCTCAAGTTCTACGCCAGCGTGCGCGTGGACATCCGCCGCATCGGTGCCATCAAGACCACCGACGGCACCGTCACCGGCAACCGCACCAAGGTCAAAATCGTGAAGAACAAGCTCGCCCCTCCCTACACCGAGGCCGAGTTCGACATCATGTACAACGAGGGCATCTCCAATGTCGGCTCTCTGCTCGATCTCGCGATGGATTACGAAATCCTGCAAAAGCGCGGCTCATGGATCAGCTATAAGGGCACCCAACTCGCCCAGGGCCGCGATGCCGCCAAGGAAGTCCTCCGCAACGACGCCACCGTCTATGCCGAGATCGAAGCTGCCGTGAAGGCCAAGCAGGCCGAAAAAGCCGCAGGCTCAGAGAAAGGCTCTTCCAAAAGCTCCGCTCCAGCCGCCGCCGAAGAAGAGTAATCAGGATCAGGCGTGGGGCGTGCAAGACCGCCCCGCGCCCGCTCCCTTCGTCGTTTGACTTTTCCCGCCCCGTGCGCCTCTTTTTGCGGTCATTCCGCGAATCGTATGGCTAAGCACGGCCAGCAACAGCAGGAAACCTCCGCGAACCCGAATCCATCGGTCGGCGGGGGCGGGCAAACTATTGTCGAGCTCAGCGAAATCACTTCCTGCGGCCTCGTGTTCTGGTCACGCCAGCGTTTTGATCTGGGTGCCGAAGTCCAGGTGCGCATCCAGCGCTCAGCCCTGACGCCCGCGATGCTCGCCATGACAGCAACCGACTCGAAGTGGGTCATGCTCAAATGCCTCGTGGTTGCCAGCTCTCCGCAGCGGCGCACAGACGGCTCCTACGGCTTCAAAGTCTCCCTCCTGGTGGTGCAGGCAGCGGACGACAGCTCTCCCTCACCCAAGCACCGGTCCATGATGCCATGGTTCGTACCGCCTCTGAGCGGTCTG
>NZ_JBIPNG010000660.1:0-2903 GCF_044373815.1 Prosthecobacter sp.
CAAGTCCGGTTTTCCGACCAACCGGTGCATCAGCTATGTCTGGTCGCCCTGGGTATGCCTGTGCTGGACTGCGCCGACCTCGAACAATTGTCCATCGAATCTGCCAAACGGAAGCGATGGGATTTTCTCATCAGCATGGCCCCGCTCGCCGTCGATGGCGCCACCGGCAGTCCGATCAATCCGATCGTGACGTTCTGAGCGCCCAGCGTCGCATCTGCCGAAGCGCCAGCAATACAGAGCATGAATCACGCACTCACAGTCCTCCTTGCATCATGCAGCGCGATCACGCTGCATGCGGCGATGCCTACACCGGAGGAAAACGATGCCGCTGCGCAATGGGCGAAGCGCCATGTCTTCGCGGAGCAGGCGAAGTTGCCGTTCAGCTTTACGCTCGGTGGAAAAGCATCGGACGAGTTGCTGCGTGAGTGGAAGCGAACCGATGCTACGCGTGAACTTGATACCCAGCGCCGAGAGCGCACGCTCACGTGGATGGATGCGACTACGGGACTGCAAGTGCGGCTTGTTTCGACCGAATATGTCAGCTTCCCCGTTGTCGAGTGGACAGTTTGGATCAAGAACAACGGAAAGACCGACACGCCGCTCATCGAGAACATCCAAGGTCTCAACTGCACCTTCGCTGCGACTCCGAAAGACGCGCTTTCACTGCATGGCATTCGCGGTGACACCTGCGTGGCCGAGAGTTTTCAGCCGTGGACACGCGAGCTAAAAACTGGCGAGCGTCACGTTTTCTCTCCGCCAGTGAAAGGTGGCTACGCCTCTGGAAAATCCAGCGATGGCCCAGATGGCTGGCCTTACTGGAATCTGCAAACACCTGGAGGCGGTATGATTCTCGCCGTCGGCTGGCCTGGGCAGTGGGAGGCAAAGTTTGAGCGCAGTGAAGATGGTTCATTGCACCTGAGGGCTGGGCAGCAACTCACGCATCTCGTGTTGAAGCCGGGTGAAGAGATTCGCACGCCGTCCACCACACTTTTATTCTGGCAAGGTGACGATTGCGTGCGTGCGCAGAACCTCTGGCGCTCATGGTATCTGGCGCATGTGCTGCCACGCATCGGCGGCGTGCCGCAGCCGCCTACCACACAGATTCAAGTGGGCGGCTCGCTCGCCACATGGCCAGGCGTGCAGGCGTATCTCGATGCGGGCATCAAGCCGGACATCCTCTGGCGCGATGCAGGTTCGGATTCAAAAAGCACTTGGTATCCCAGCGTCGGACCGCGAAAGACCGAGTGGCTGAACACCGGCACCTGGGAACCCGATCCCGCCAGGTATCCGCAGGGCTTCCGCCCCTTCAGCGACAAGGCGCGCGCGAACGGCATGCAGTTCCTGCTGTGGTTCGAGCCTGAGCGTGTCGGTTATCCCGGCTCATGGATCGGCAAGAACCACCCCGATTGGCTTCTGCCCGGCAACAGCGCCGGTGACGTGCTCAATCTCGGCAATCCGGATGCCTTGAAATGGCTTATTGATCACATCGACGGCATGGTGAAATCGCAGGGCCTCGACTGGTATCGCGAAGACCTCAATGGCGACGGTTACGGCACCGCTTGGCGCAAAGCCGACGCGCCTGACCGGCAAGGCATCACCGAGAATCTCCATGTGCAGGGCCATCTGGTCTTTTGGGATGAACTGCGTCGCCGCAACCCGAACCTGCGCATCGACTCCTGCGCATCCGGCGGACGTCGCAACGACCTCGAGACCATGCGACGATCCGTGCCACTGCTGCGCAGTGATTGGTCAGTCGTCGATCTGCGAGAAAAGCCCATGCAAATCGAAGGCAACCAATCGCAAACCTACGGTCTCTCCTCATGGCTGCCCTGGCAGGGAGCGGCTGTGCCGTTCTTCAAAGATAGCTACGCCGTGCGCAGCTATTACATCACCGGCTTCGGCATGGTCACCCCCGGTTGGACCAAAACACCGGAATCGATCGCCGCGGTGCGGAAAGGTTACGCGGAGTGCCGCCGCATCGCCCCGCTCATGCTCGGTGACTACTTCCCGCTCACACCTCACAGCCTCGACACGACTTCGTGGATCGCGTGGCAGTTCCATCGCGCCGATTTGAATGAAGGCATCGTGCAAGCCTTCCGCCGTCCCGAATCCACCAGCGAGACTGTGACCGTCAAGCTTCGCGGTCTCGTTCCGCAGCAACGTTACGAGATCGAAAACCTCGACGGCGGCAAAGAAGTCCGCACCGGCGCTGAGCTCATGCGAGGCTATGCCATCACCTTGAGCCAGAAACCTGCTGCTGCCGTGCTCGTGCTAAAAGCCATCAAATGACCTTCCGCGAGAAAGAATTTACAACGGTATACTGTACAATGAAATCTCAACGGTATACCGTATAGAAACCTCCAACCATGACCACCACCCGCCTCTTCATTGCCCTCCTCGCCTTCGCTCTGCCATTTAGCGTGCGAAGCTCTGCCGCTGACGCGCCTATCAAACATCGTCTGCTCTTCACCGAGTATGGCAAAGGGCCGAACCGCTTCGTTGAACTCGATGCCGATGGGAAGATGGTCTGGGAGTTCAAGCCGCCGAGCACCACGGTGATCTTCCAGGCATTGCCAAATGGGAACATCATCTTCGGCTACGGCGGACAGCCCACGGGTGTGCGTGAGATCACCTCGCGTGGCGAGACGGTGTTCGATTACGTCAGCAAGTCGCATCAGGTCTTCGGCAGCGAGCGACTCGCGAACGGCAATACGCTCGTGGCCGAGCAGGAACCGTGTCAGGCCGTCGAGGTGAATCCGAAGGGCGAGATCGTGCATGTCACGCCGCTTACGACGAACGTGAAAGGCTTTCACCTTCAAGTGCGCAACGTCCACAAGCTTGCGAATGGTAACATCCTCGCCGCGCATGAAGGCGAGGGCGCAGTGCGCGAAGTCGATCCGCAG
>NZ_JBIPNG010000661.1:0-2891 GCF_044373815.1 Prosthecobacter sp.
GAAAGGCGTCGCCGCCGAGCTCGGTTACAAATCCGCCGCACATTTTTCGCGCGCTTTTAAAGCATGGAGTGGAAGATCACCCCGCGGAGGATAGGCCTCCGGCCTGTCAACGGATCGAGGCGTCCCGCCTTCGATCTGGCACGGTGACAAAATTTTCGACAGCCGGTCTGTCTCCTGGTGGTTGAAATGCAGAAAGGACGATACATGTTCGTTTGCCCACCATTCCATCCCACCCATGCTTTCCTTCCTCAAAATCCGCAATCTGGCCCTCGTTGAAGATGTGACCTGGGAGCTGGCCGCTGGTCTCATCGGCGTGACGGGGGAGACGGGCGCAGGCAAATCCATCATCGTCGGCGCTTTGAAGCTGATCCTTGGCGAACGTGCCGACCGCAGCCTGATCCGCAACGGCCAGGACGCCTGCACCGTGGAGGCCGGTTTCCACCTCAAGGACACCCGCGCCATCGATGTCGTGCTCGAAGAAGCCGGTCTTGAACCCTGCCAGGACGGCGAACTCCTCATCAAACGCTCCATCAGCACCAGCGGAGCCAACAAACAGTTCGTCAACTGCTCCCCGGTCACCATCCAGGTGCTCAAGAGCCTCGGCGAATTCCTCGTCGATCTCCACGGCCCCCACGATCACCAGTCCCTCAATTCCAAGGACCGCCAGCTCGAAATGCTCGACAAGTATGCCAGCGTTGAGGAACTGCTGGGCAAATACCAGGACACCTGGAAGCTCTGGCGTGCCGCCGCAACAGAACTCGATGAACTCGAAAATTCCGAGCGCGCCAGCAGCCAGCAGATCGACATGCTCAAGTTCCAGGCGACCGAAATCGCTTCCGCAAACTTGAAGCCGGGCGAGGAAGAGGAAATCGAATCCCGTCACCGCATCGCCGCCAACGGCGCACGCCTCGCCGAACTCTGCGGCAGCATCACCGGCCGCCTCAGCGAAGGCGAAGGCAGTGTCATCGATGGCCTGCGCGAGATCAGCCGCAGCATCCACGAACTCGAAAAAATCGATCCCGCCACCGCCACGATGTTCGAAGGCTTCAAGTCCGCTCAAATCGAGCTCACCGAACTCGAAAGCAGCGTGCAGGACTACGCAGATGATCTGGAGATCGACGCCGCCGAACTCGACAAGCTCGAAAGCCGCATCCACACCATCCAGACCCTCAAGCGCAAGTATGGCCGCACCATCGCCGAGATCCTCGAGTTCCTCGCCGAAACCGAGCGCAAACTCGCCAAAATGGAAAACCGCGGCGAAGAAATCGCCAAGCTCCAAAAGCTCGTCAAAGAGCGCGAGGCCGATGTGCTGAAACTAGGCAAACAAATCTCCAAAAAGCGATCCGATTCCGCCCCAAAGCTCGCCAAAGAAGTCGCCTCACACCTCCTCGATCTCGGCTTCAAACGCAGCGTGTTCGAGGCCCAGCTTGCCGTCCTCCCATCACCAGAACGCAACGGCCTCGAAGAAGTCGACTTCCACTTCGCACCCAATCCCGGCGAACCCTCCAAACCCCTCCGCCTCACCGCCTCCAGCGGCGAAATGTCCCGCGTCCTGCTCGCCGTGAAAAGCGCCCTCGCAAAGCAGGACGCCGTGCCCCTCCTCGTCTTTGATGAAATCGATGCCAATGTCGGCGGCAACATCGCCGATGCCGTCGGTCGCAAAATGGCCGCGCTGGGCACGACTCACCAAGTCATCGCCATCACCCACTTCCCACAAGTGGCCTCCCTGGCGAAGAGCCACTTCGTGGTCACCAAGGAAATCACCGGCAACACCACGCGCTCACAGATTCAGGCTGTGAGCGATGAACAACGCGTCGACGAACTCGCACGCATGCTCGGCGGCAGCGCCGACAGCGCGCGTGTTCATGCGCTCAGTTTGCTCAAAGGTGCTGCGTGAGCTCACGCAAAGATGACTGCCATCCGTGGCGGGCGGCCCTTCACCCGGCTCAGCGTGGCGCGCAGGGCCAGTGAACCCAGCTGCGTCTGCGGGTTCCAGCCTTTGGGAGTCTTTTTCCCTGTGCTGGTCCACGGCATGCCGTCCGTAATCCATTGCTGGCGAAAATCATCGTAGCTCACGCCTTTGTCATCGTCAGTCACGCCAAACTGGAATCCGCAGCAGGCACAGATTTCCATCGATGCGCCTCCGGTTCGGTTTCTCGGCGGCTCAGCGAGCTTGTCATAGCCACATACGGGGCAGAAATTGAGGTTGTTTTTCATGGTTGTTTTTTGGAAAGTCGTGGGGCGTTCTCAGCGGGGAGAAAAGCGGAGGTCAGTCGCTTTCACGGTTCTCCCGGGCTGGCGCTGCCAGTAGGTGGGATTGTCCGGCTTGAAGAAGGTCTTGGTTTTACCAGCGCCGTTGTACGCACCAAATACGCGTGTGGCGGGATCAAAGACGCGAAGCGTTCCGTCCGTGTCGTCCAGCTTCATCGGCAGGTTTTCAGCGCGGGCACGCTGCAGGAAGGACCAGGCCTTGGCCGCATAATCATCGGGCGACTTGCTGGAAAAGTCGCCGCCATGTCGCTCAAAATGATCCTGCAGTGAATCAATGTGTCCCCAGGTCTGTCGAGTCGGCGGGGCCTGCTGAGAAACCGCGGCAGGAGCCTCTTTCTTTTCCGGAGTAAGGACATTCAGCACACGGCGTATCAGGGAAGGCTGCGGCGCCGCAGCCGGTGCGCCACCTGTCGTGGTGAAGGTCCCTGTGGCAAGCTTGGCGCGTGCACTGCCCACGCTGAAGTAATACGTGGTGGCCGGTGTCAGCGCTTCCAGCTGCAGGGTGTGATCACGCGTCACCGCACCTTCAGCCTTGCGGTCCAGCGCTGCGGGATTCAGGCCAAACTGCAGTCGCGTGCCGCATTCCACATCCGTGCGCCATTGAATCGTGGCGGTGTTTG
>NZ_JBIPNG010000229.1:0-10124 GCF_044373815.1 Prosthecobacter sp.
GCTTCGGGGGTTATATGGGGGGGCTGTGGGGCGGTAAGTCGATCGAGAGCTTTGGGCAGTCGAGCCGCGTCACCACGGAGTCGGCGGACGCGGGGACGTTCGCGGACTCGAAGATCGCGTCTGACAGCCTGGTGAAGCTGCAGGTGATCCAGCTGGTGTCGCGGGCCCAGCACACGCCGAAGGGCGAGGAGCGTGATTTCCTGCTGCATCAGATCAGCGAGCTCATGATTCGTGAGTACAGCGATGAAGCTTATGATGCCATGGGCCTGCCGCTGGAGCCGCGCAAAAAGTACGATGACGACGGCACGCTGGCGGACCTTCCGGAAGAGGTGATCTTTGAGGCCGCGAAGATTGACTTTCAAAAGGACTACTTCCAGTGGATGTATGAAGAGAAAGTGAAGCGCATCCAGAAGGCCGATGAGCTTTTTTCCCAGGGGCAGCATGAGGGCACGGTGGGGGACCAGTTTGCGCTGGATGGTGTTTACTACACGATGTCGCTGTTCTTCGCGGGTCTTGGGCTGGTGTTTAAAAGCCGCGTGCGCTGGGGTTTCTTCAGTCTGGGGACTTTGATTTTCCTCGGGGCGCTGATTTACATGTGCAGGCTGGAATGGGCGTGAGTGACTGACTGGCTGAAAAGGCGAGGGGGCATGGATGTGAGCTCAAAGCTGAGGGACTGCACCGAAGCTTGACCTGCGGCGGCTTTTTCGCTTCGATGGGTGAAATCATCAAAAATCCAGCCGTTGCATGAGCGGATTCCTTGTGGGCCAGGCGGTCACGGGGACAGCGCCTGCAACGCTGAGATTGGCGAAGCATCGTATGATCCGGAAAGGCCACCCAAGAAGCCGTGAATCAGCCAGCACTTTCCCATGAAGCCCAATACTCACAATGATCTCGCATATCGGTTGTCCCTGTTCATCGGGCCTGCTTCTGCGCCTTTCGTGTTCATGGCCGCTGGGTTGCAGGATTTTGCCAGCCTGCAGTTCTCGCATCTGCTGATCATTGTCTGCTACGTCATTGGGGCGCTGGGGCTGAGCCAGTTGCTGCTGCGGTCTTGCTTTCGGTTTTTCGGAGCCATGGCTGCGTGTTCCAAAGAGGGTGGTGTGTCTGCTACGGGCAAGCCGGAGTGAGTTGCACGACTTCATTCAAGAACCGTGATCTGTGCCATGACTGAACATGATGAAAGTGAACTGCACCGCCTGTGCGACATGCTGAAGGTGGTGCATGATGGCTTGGATGAGGGATCGCCACTGCGTGAGGCTTTGACGAAAGCGGGGCTGGGGCTTTCGCTGGCTTTCATGAACGGACAGCGTTGGAAAATGGAGGAGCTGGCTGCCGGTCTTGGCAGGCCTTTGGATGAAGGGCAGCGGCAGGAGCTGCGCAGGCTGGGGATTGATCCGGATGGGGAGTGAGCGGCTGTTGATTTGAATGCATGGGACAAACCACAATGACATCGACTGATCCAACGCTGCAGCCTGTTATCAAGGAAGACGAACGCAGGCAGTTCTTCTTCTGGCTCGGCGTCTTTGTGCTGCCGCTGTTTTGGTCGTGGTTCACGCTGTCCAGGAAGTATACCCGGCGTGAGCGCGTGGCGGCTTTTCTGTGGCTGGCGGTGTTTGGAGTGTGGCTGCTGCATGAGCGGAGCGCGCTGGCGGAGCGGTTTGAGACGCTGGCGTTTGTCTATCCCGCCGTCCTGGGGTGGGTGACGGTGGCGCTGTATGTCTGGCTGTTTTTTCGCAGCGGCTACTTTTTCTTTTCCATTACTCCTATCGAGATCATTGTGTTGGTGGATATCTTGGGAGTCATTCAGCCGTCCATCTTCTTTGTGGATCGCGTGGGGAAGCCGTTTGATTGGGAGTGGCTGCTGCCTGCGGGCATTGCCGTGGTGGCGCATCTTGTTCTTGAGCCGCTGGGGCTTGGCAGGACAGAGAGGAAAGAGGAGCGGCCTTCAACGATCGCTTCACCATGATTTGTATTCCTATGCGAGGGCAGCACACGATCAGGATGTGTGGCATCATCACGCTCCTTTGCGGATTCAGCTTCTTTACCAGTCCGGCTGAGGCTCAGACGGAACCCAAGTTTCCCGACCGTGTGCGGGCCTTGCTGGATTCTGAATGGACGGAGCTTTCGATCACCACGGCGTTGTGCACGGATTATGTCCAGGTTTATGCGACGGCAGTCAGGCTGAAACGTGAGACTCCGAAGTCGCCGGTTTATTATTCGTTGCCGCTGGGGCAGGCCGCGCCGGAGAAGGCGGTGGTGAGTGAGAAGGAATTACAAACGCTCTACACTGACGTACTGGCAGCGGCCAAGGCCACTTTTGCGCATCAGTATCCAGTGGAGATCCTCAATTCGCTGCCTCCTGAAAAGGCCAAGGAGCTGATTCGGAGTGGAGCTGTGAAGGTGGGTGCCGATGATGTGGAAATGCTGAGCATTCGGGGGAAGACCGCAGCAGGCGAGGTGCTGCTCATCGAATACGGGCCTTTCGCACCGCTCGACACGACGATCCAAACACTGTTCCACACCCAGCAGATGGAGATGAATCAGTCTGAGCATAAATCGATTCTCGGGCTTGACCCGTATGCGGAGGAGTGAAAGGGAGTTTGGAACTTTCCGCCCACGACATGAGTGATTCTGAGCCAATGCTGATTTATCCGATCCCGAGTTTGATTTCGATCCTGGTGAACCGGGAGGAGGAGAAGGGCAGTGCGCTGACGGAGGTGGAGGTGATCGAAATCCGCAATGGCTGCAAGGCGGTGGCGATGCCGCGGGATGTGGCGGCGAAGATCGATGCGGAGCGCGGGTACAAGGACATCGATCCGGTGCGCTGCTGGGAGGAGTGGCTGGAGGTGAGGAAGAGTTTTTGAGGATGGTTTGGCTTGTTTGATGCGGACGCCCTGATCGAACAGACCATGCTATCGGGGGCGGCATGGTGGTGCGTGGCTCTTGGGTGATGGAGGGAGCGCTGATCGACGGACAGGAGTGTCCATCGTACTTATGAGTGGTGCTTTTCAGCCAGTCCGGCGGGTGGGGCAGAGGCGTTCTATCGGTGGGTCCGGTTATTCTCGTTTTCGAGAATAACGTCAAAGGCAAAAAACTTACTTTCTGTGGAGTATGAATTGGCATAAATATTATTGTATCTGACCTGAATCAGAACCCTGAAACCGCATTCATTGTGGAAAGTCCAGAATCGCCATTACCAAATTTGCAACCGTCCGCTTCTGGACTGCCTCCTGCTTTGCCGCAGGGTGAGAGCCTGAATCCGTTTGCGGACGATGTCTGCGCGGGGCCGTTTGGCGTGGCGGAGAATCGCTCGGTGCCGGGTTTGAACGGGGACATTTTAGGGCAATTGACGACGACTATCGATGAGCGCCAAAGCAGCGCGGGTCGTGCTGGCGGGCAGCCTCTGCTGCTGCTGACGGCTCCGCGTGCGGGCTATGGCAAGACGCATCTGCTAGGGCGTCTGGCGGCTGCGGCGAACGGGCAGGTGGTGCTGGTGCCGCTGGCGTTTCGTCTGGAGGATACGATCGGTATTTCGGCGGTGGCGGTGCGCGGGCTGGAGTCGATGGCACGGGCGGAGGCTTCGCGTGAGGGCTGGACCAAGCTGCGTGAGGCCTGTGCGGGTGTGTGCGCGACTTTGGTGCGGCGTTTGATCGAGAACGGCACGCTGCCGTGTGCGAACCCGGAGCAGGCGCTGCGCGTGCTGGGCGGTGATCCGATTGAGGTGTTTGACGAGAAAGGCAGTGCGCGGCTGATCGGTGACTGGGTGCGGCGCTTTGAAGGGCAGCTGCGCAGGCCGATGACGGAGCAGGCGATGAAGCGTGTGCCGGCGATCCCGACGGCGCTGGAGTCCTGGGTGAATGCGATGCTGAACCACGCGCTGGATGGCGGCATGTCCCACATGGCGGTGCTGCGCATGCTGGCGGCGGATGAGTCCAATGAGGGCCCGGTGACGTGGCTGCGACTGCTGGGGCTGTGGAGGCCGGTGGTGCTGCTGGTGGATCACCTGGATGCGTATTATCGAAATCCGGAGGCGGGGCTGCGCATTGCCTCGCTGCTGCTGGACATGTCTGAGATGGATGGCGTGCACGTGGTGCTGAGCCTGAACCAGGATGTGTGGCAGGCGACGTTTGGGCATCACCTCCCAAGTGCGATGGAGGACCGGCTGACGGCTTCGCAGATGCTGCTGCGCGGGATCGGCGAGAGCGAGGCGACCACGCTGCTGCGTCTGCGCCTGCAGCATGCGGGCATTCCGGTGGATGCGGGACGTGAGTTCACGAACTTTTTGGATGTGAAGCGCTATTTCCTGGGGCGGCCGCTGGGCTCGGTCTCGGCGCGTACCTTTCTGCGGCATGCGGCCAAGCAGTGGGACTTTTTTCAGCAGACGCTTTCGGCTCCGGTGATGCAGGGCGGGGTCTCTCTGCAGACAATGACCGCTGATGAGGGTGTGCTACCGCTGATGACGGAGGAGGTGGCTGAGAGCAAGGAAGAAAATCAGCCTGCTGCGGATGAGTTTTCGATTTTTGATTCCAGCACGACTGCGCAGATGAAGCTGATGGCGGAGGGACTGGCGGAACCTACGCCGGCGCTGCCGCAGCAGAATGAGGCACCGCTGCTGCCGCCGCCTGCGGGTGTGAATGGAACGCATCTGCCGCCGCCGAGCGCGGTCGGGAATGCGGGCGCGAGCGAGGCGGATGAGGCACCGGCGCAGTTCTCGCCAAGCTCGGCGGGTGCGTTTGAAAATCTGCGTGAGATGCTGGGCAAGCTGAGGCAGCCGAGTGCACCGCATGCGGCTGAGACGAATGGCTCGCATTCCGTGGCCGAACGTCTGGCAGATGTGCTGGGTGCTGCTGCAGCGCCTGCACCAGCAGTGGCCTCTGCTGCGGCGGAATCGTCTGCGGTGGCCATGCCGCCGGCGTTTGCACCCTCATCCCGGCCTGCAGTGACGGCTGCGCCACCTGCGCAGAATGCGGAGCGTGATGCGCTGCTGGGTCGCTACGAGGCGCTGCGCCTGCAAATGGCTGCGGAGGCGGTGTCTCTGCCGCTGGATTTTACGAAGCTGGCGGATCTGATCCGGCTGGCGGGCAAGCGTTTCCCTCTGGTGCGCTTCAGCGAGCATGAACTGCCGGGCATGACGGGCCGGTATGCGATGTGCTGGTCGCTGCAGGGGCTGGAGGTCGTGTTTGGCCTGGCGAATTTCGCGGACGGCTCCTACTGGCGCACGCTGGCGGGTTTTGCCGCAGGCAGGCTGGCGGAGCTGAATCAGGATGCGCATTCCACGGGCACCTCGGTGCCACGGCTGAAGATCACCACGTTCAAGACGGACCGCGAGCAGCAGAGCTGGGCGATCCTGCAGCACAGCACGGCGTTCGCCGAGGAACTGAAGAAGCACGTGGACTCGATCCACCTGGACACTCAGAACGTGGCGGCACTGTATGCGATGCAGCGGATCATCAAGGAAGCGGAAAGCGGTGCTCTGGAAGCCACGCCTGCGCAGGTGATGAGCGTGCTGGCACGCGAGCTGGATTTCTTCTGGAAGCGGGTGACGCGTGCTGCGTGAAGAGGGAATGACGAGCCGGGCGAAGCGAACCGGAGCGTAGCGCAGACAGCCGAAGGGTTAGCGAAGCGAATCAATGACGAAATCCGAATGACAAAGCGGCCGGAGGAGGTAGGCGTTTTTGATGAGTGATGAACGAGGAGATGAGCCGGTGCTGCCGCTTTTCACGGCGCGGTCCTGGGCGGTGGCGGGCCGGTTTGCGGTGCCTGAGGCGGAGCGTGTGGTGAAGCGGGAGATCACCGAGGGGCTGGAGCTTTTTCAGGCTTCGCCTGCGGCTGAAGCGGATGGTTATTCGGCGTGGAAGTCGGAGATGGCTGCGGAGAAAGCAGCGGAAGAAGCAAGACGCCGGAACAAGGAACTGCCAGTACATACCAGCGAGGACGGTTTTGCCCGCTGGAAGGAGGAGGCGGAGAATGAGAAGCGCGCCTTTGAGAAACGCTGGGGCGTGCCGCTGGGCAAGCCGGTGCGTGTGCAGTTGCGCGGGGAAGCCCGGGAGCGGGAAGGGCTGCTGCGTGTGGTGGAGGAACCTGCGGGAAGCTCCGCCAAGGCGCTGAGACTGACGATGGGCGGGCACACTTTTGCGGCAACGCAGATCGAGAGTCTGGTGAGGGTGTGAGCGCGCTTCAGTGCTTCAAAAGTGCTCCCACATGTCTAAGGGGCAGAGAGGGAGTGGTCTTCGCCATTGATCCATTGGGGCCACGGGCCATGAGGGCCAAAATGGGGTCATTTGGCCCTCATGGCCCTGCGGAGGGTTCAGGCTCACAGGCTCACTACCTATATATAGGTAGTGAGCCTGTGAGCCTGAACCCTACCGCTCCGATGGGGAATTGATACTTGCCGCCGGTGCCCCCGCTGCCGCCCTTGGTGTCACTTCCCGTCGGGCGTTGCGGGAGCGAGCTTTGGGCGAAGCTCTGGCGGAGAGGGACCATCCTGGTCCCTCAGCGCTCCGCTGGGTATGGGATTCTAAAAAGCGTGGGCCGCTGGGTGGTTTGGGAGCGCGTAGGGATCGGGACGATCCCTCTCCGCCGGAGCGCGCAGCGCGAATGGGGCCAGGGGGAATTGTCTTCGCCATTGATGATTGGGTGCCAGGGTCATGAGGGCCATTTGGCCCTCATGACCCTGGCAACCAGCCTCTCCAGCGGGGTTTGACACTCCACTGACCTCCCCCCCCCGGGCATGGAGGCTGCCCGCTAGAGCGCTGACGGGGCGCACGGACCCGGCTACGGCCTGCCGGGGAAATGGAGGCTAGGAGAGGTGCTTGTGGGAGCCGTCGCAGGTGGGCATTTTTTGGGAGTGGCCGCAGATGCAGTCGTGGATGCCTTTGCCGGCGAGGATGCGGGCCGTGCAGGCTTCGATGCGGGAGGTGCGGGTGGCGGATTGTTTGGCGGCGTTGAAGTGAAGCAGGTAGGCGCGCCGGCGGCCGGGGGTGAGGGCGGCGAAGGCTTCGTCCAGCGCGGGGTTTCTGTTGAGCTTGGTTTGCAGCTCCTCCGGGATGGGTTCGGGGGTGGTTTTGAAGGTGGGCTTGACGCCGGCTTTTTCGTTTTCGATGGCGGCGTGGAGGAAGGACTTCAGGTCGGGCTCCAGGGCTTTGATTTCAGCCACGCTGGTGAAGGGGATGAAGCGCCCGGCCTGGGTGTGCTCGCCGGGTTTTTGGAGGAGGCTGCGGGGATCGCTGAGCAGGGAGCCGTTGCAGAACATGAGCCTGCAGTGGTCTTTGAAGCCGCCGATGAGGACGATGTTGTGGCCGTCGTGGGTGTAGCAGGGCTGGTCCCATTTGAGCTCTTCCGTGAGGCCGGTGTCGAGGATGATGCGCCGCAGGGCTTTCATCTCGGGCTGCCACTTTTTGGCGCTGGCGATGTGTTCATCGACGGCGGGGTTCTTGCGGCTCATGGTGTGATGAATCGAAGCGAGGCGTGTTTACGGCTGGCTGTCATTGCTTTGTGGCGCTGCAACGAGGTCGCGTTGTGAGAAGCGACGAGTCACAGCCCCCTTTTTGCCGGTTTATTTCAGAGCAATTCGAATTCCCGGCGTGCCCACCTTTTCCACCCATGTAGATGTCGAAGAGAGCCTTGAGCTGAGTGACTTTGCCTGCGGTGGAGAACTCTGCGAGTTCCGTGATGTTTTGACCGACAAATGCTTCAACCGAGGTTACAACGACTCTTTTGCTGTCGATATCATCGGCATCGTCCACTTCGTTCTTCCAGCCGTTTACACGATCAGCACGTGTCAGCAGCCAGACTTCCTTGTCGGACTTCTCCAGAATCTCAGCCATTTGCTGCAAATGCTTCTGATCTGCCGGTCCCACGGCGACCTCGATCACTGCATTTTGAATTTCAAAGTCACCCAGCTTCGCGTTTTCATCAGCGCGGTATTTGCGATCGCTTTTGTTCGCAGGGTGAACAGGGATTTCACGTTTGAACCGCAGCACGAGTTTTGCGCCAACGAGGTATTGGGCTACTTCACCTGATTTTCCTTTCTCGTCTGCCGCTAGGAGGAGATCGTGGATGATGGTTTCGGCGGTTTGATTTGTTAAATGTACTTCCAAAGGCTCTTCTTCGGTAATGAATCGGAGAGACTGTGCGAGTTCGGCTTGTGCTGCGGAAATGATGGCTTCTCGCTGTTCGGCGTTAGCTTCGGCAAAGCCAGTCGCAGCAATGACGTCCAGTAATTTTTGGCCCCATTCCGGAAGATTGGAAGTGCGCTGTCCATAACTCTTGTCTATCGGTTTCAGATTCAAGCGCTCATGAGAGCGGCTTCCATATACAGTGTGGGAACGAATCGCTGAGCCGTTTTTCCGGAGAAGGTGGCTGCTGAGATTAAGGGATGGAAATTCACGCAGCCTTTCGATGATCGACAAGCCTGCTTGGAGGCGAGACGGAACGAGTCGTCTTTCCTGAGGTTGGCAATACTTGGTGGCTTCAGCAAAGAGAGTGTTCATGAATTGATGATCAGTCTGGGGTGCTTGAGATGCTGGTCTGCCAGTATTCTTGGACTACGGTACGCTTTTTTTGGGTAAAGAGAAGACCACTGCTCAGCGGGTTTCGGTAGATCATGTGCGTTGGCGAATCTCGGAAATTTTTCACCACAAACAAAAAATAGTTCTCAGTCAGCTTGTCGGCGACTTCATACTCCTTGCGGGTGAGCAACACATTGCCAGCACGCTCTGTCAATCCTTTGACTTCAACAGCATAAAAGTCTTTTCGCTCTGTTTTTGAAAGTCGAAAATCAAAACCGCATCCGAGTCTTGTTGTGTTCTCAGCAGCAAATCCTTGGAATTCCGGCAGCTTGTGACGGATTGAATCAAAATAGTTCTCAGCAGCCAGGCCGGTGATCAAACGTTTGGCAAATGCAGATTCGCTTTCGAGCTTGGTTTGATCTTCGTCGGTTGCATTCCAATTTTTGTCCTCACATCCAACAAACGATTTAATCAGGCTGGCAAATGTATCGAGGTCAAGACTGTGGTATTCCTCATAAATTTTAAGGCAATATTCCCTTCTTGGCCGTTTATGCCAGCCCTGACGAGGATTGGGAAAGAGTGGGTCAAACTCGTCGCGGTAGTTTTTGATGGATGCAGGTTTAGAACCCAGCGCATAACCAACGACATTTGTTCCTTCAATAAAACTGTCGAACCCCAGTTTTGCTAGTCCGAGCAGATCAAATTTGGAAAGGTAGAGCCCTGTGAGGATGAGCTTTTCCCTCTTTGAGATCTGGTTCGGATCGAGAAGCATCGTGTTAGTTTCTGCAACTCAAAATGAGTTTAGTCGGTGATTCGAGAAAACTCTCTCGACCCCATCCGCATAAAACCGATTCCGGCAAAAAATTCTGCTGCGCGTTTCTGCATGTCATGAATAGGAACGAACTCTGCCGCCAAGGCAAACCGCATTTGTTCAAATAAACACCTGCGCTTTGAAACTCACTTCTTCGGCTCTTCCTTCACTTCTTCGGGCTTCACGGGGACGCGGACTTGGAACTGGGTTTCTTTGCCGAGGTTCTTGGTGAGGGTGGCGGGGTACTCCCAGGCGGCTTTGTCGGGGGCGTAGACGACGACTTTGCTGCGCATGGCGGCCATGGCGGTGGCCTGGGCGATGTCGAGGTATTTGAGGACATTGAGCATGGCGGGACCGACGGATTCGGGATCGCCAGCGACGGTGCCGTTGTGGGTGAGGGGCATGTCGTGGAGATCGAGGCGCTTGATGTTGTCTTCAAAGAGGGAGGCGTAGAGGGCATCGACGGCCATTTCTCGGTGGGCCTGAATCCAGAGCGGGGTTTCGCCGAAGCCGGGGATGGCGCGGATGGTTTGCAGGGTGCGGCGGACGTCCCACACGCGCATGCCATCGAGGGTCTGGCCGAGGAGGTAGAAGCGGCGGAGGCGCTGGGTTTGCGCCTTGGGGCTGCCGGTCCAGGCGGTGGGGCCGACGCCGCGCGGGCAGATGTAGGCCATGCCCCATTTGTTGTTCATGAACATGGCCTTTTCCTGCTTAAAGGCGTCGTCGTCTTTGGGGGCACCGGGGAAGACTTCGATGAGCTTGCCAAAGCGGCTGTGGTAGGTGGCGCAGAATTCATCCCAGCC
>NZ_JBIPNG010000228.1:0-10124 GCF_044373815.1 Prosthecobacter sp.
TGAGAATGGCGTGACCAGCCTGCCGTCAACGGTCTGCACACCTTTTCCAGTCAGAAAATCAGCCGAAAACGAAGGGCCGAAAACCTGCGCCTTGTAATGACTCTCCATTCCCTCGCTCATCAGGGCGAAGGCCGAGTAAGTCGTTACCGCGGGGTTAGCGCGGAACGCACACAGAGCACGTTCCGCAAAGCGATGGTCAAGGCAGTCGTCATCCTGCAGCCAGCTGAAATACTCGGTATCACAGAGTTCCAGCAGCCGGATGAAGTTACTCTTCGGCCCGAGGTTTGTCCGGGCACGTTCGTATCTGATTCTACCACCAAACTCGCTGACCACTGCTTCTGTGTCGTCAGTCGAGGCATTGTCGGAGACGATGATTTTGACTTCACTGGAAGTCTGGCCCAGCGCGGAAGCCAGCGAGGTTCGCAGGAAGGCGCTTCGGTTGTAGGTAGGTATTCCGATCGTCAGCATGGATTCAGACTTCTGATGGCAGTGATTGAAAATTCATTCCAGTAATCATATTCGTCAGGACTTCAAAAAGATCTGCCGCAAATGCTCGCAGACAAAGTCCACCTCCACTTCCTGCAATCCGAGGGATGATGGCAGGTTGATGCCGCAGTCTCGTAGGCGATAGCTTACCGGATTCCGTGCGCGGCAGGCTTCGATGCCCGGCAGATGTTGATAGGCCCCTAGGGAGCTCAGCGGGCTGAAAAACGGGCGTGTATCGATGCCATGCTGTGCCAGCGCATTGGCGACATCCTTTTTATTCAGTCTTAAGGATTCATTCCAGACGATGGACACCATCCAGTAGGTCGCATCGACATCGAGACCGGGATCATTCATCGTTAGTCCGGGGATTCCAGAAAGGCGCTCTCGATACCAGGCAAAGGCCGCGCGCTTCTTCTGAATCAACTCATCCAGACGCTCGGTCTGTGCCAAACCCAGCGCGGCCTGCATCGAACTCATTTTGTACTTAAAGGCGACCTCACTGTTTTCGAAACTAAAGTCTCCGGGCACACGACCGTGATCGCGCAGAAAATTGGCGCGATCAAAGAGGGCTCGATCATGGGTGACGAGCATGCCGCCTTCACCAGTGGTCAATGTTTTGGAGCCGTGGAAGCTAAATGCTGCGACATCACCAAAGCTTCCTGCATTTTTGCCTTTATAACGCGCCCCAGCTGCCTCGGCAGCATCTTCAATGACACGGATGTTGTATTTCTTGGCGATGGCAAGGATCCGATCATAATCCGCCATGTTGCCATACAAATCGACGGTAATGACTGCTTTTGTACGTGGAGTTATTGCCGCTTCCAATGAGTCTGGACAAATACACCAAGTGGTGGGATCAACGTCCACGAATACAGGAATAGCACCAACATAATTGATGGGTGCGGCTGTGGCAATCCAGGTAATTTCCGGAACGATCACCTCATCATTGATCCCAACTCCCAACGCGGCCAGTGCAAGATGCAGGCCCGAAGTGCATGACGGCAACGAAACGGCATGGGCCACTCCTACATAATCTGCAAAGGCCTTTTCAAAACGAAAGTGGTATATGTTTGCGTTGTCATACCACGCATTAGCAACAGCATCATTTACATAGTCAATTTCGAGGCTGGTGATCCATGGCCCTGCAATTGGAATTCGTTTCATTCGTCAAAAATAAAGTGTGCGTTCAGCGGACGCCGTCCCATTTCTTTGTAAGTGAGGCCATGTGCATAGTGTCCGCTCAACAACGTATTTGGTCCAATATTTTCGCCCAAAACCGATGTATTCGGCGCAAGCATCACATTATCAGCGACAATTGAAGGCCCAATGATTGAGCAACCCGAACTCATAATAAACCCATCGCCAGTGACAGGGTACTCACCCCGCATGGCCCCTATCGTGCATCCTTGGCGTATCACGAGGTAGTTGCCGTACTTGGCTTTACCTATGACGCTACCCACCGTGTGGAGCAGCCAAAATACGGGTGGTAGCTCGACGTCATACATGCAGTTCAGCCCGTGAAGAGCCTTGTTTAGTAAAAAACATTTTTGTGCAACTGGGTGGTGTGGATGCATGCGATGAATCTCCCTTCCCAACAAGCATAAAAACGACGCATAATGGTCACTATTGAGAACATTAAACAGTGCCACACTGTCTCTATTATAGGAGGGATGGTTGATGCGCCTAAATCCATGCTCCAAACAACGCATTGTCGGACATATAGCATCCTCAATAGTCGATTCCACTCCATCTCCCAAAGGGAAAAAATTCGCCATCTGCCTGGATAAGTAAGCTGCAATTTTGTCGACAGAAAGATGAACGAAAGTTATGTTCATAGCAGCCTGTCGTCTGCGCGGTTATGGGCGAAAATGTAAATGTCGAAGCAAATGACACGGCCTTCACCACCGATGAGCTGGAGCATGGAGGCGGAGAGCTTGAGGGAGCCGCCTTGGGCCAGGCCAGACTCGGCGGTCCATTTGAGCTTCACTTCCTGAACGGCCAAGATGTCCTGTGCGAGCTGGATGATGAGGCGGCGCATTCAGGTGGAGTGACAGGTGTACTGATGGGGCTGCACGGCCTTCATAAAGTCATTGCTCACGCGCTGTAGCGACTGGTCTTCGCCCATCTTGGTAATCATCTTCGCGTTGGTTTCATTGAATTTTTTATTCATCGTTGTGTTGAGGGAATCAAGTGATGTCCAAGACCCGCGCCTGAGCGTGCTATACATGCCGGACATTGGACCGTGGGCAAGTAAGAAACCCAGGGCTGTTTTGGAAGGTTTTGAGCATGAACTAAGGGCGGCTTCAAGGACTGCAACAACTCGTCCGTCAAAGAAATTTATTCAGTCTTGCGGCGCCCTTTGCCGGGCTTCATCAGCGGTGCTTCCACCCATTTGTGAAGACAGCTCGATACGAGCAGGATCAGAGGGGAGGCGACGATCAGCATCCCCAGCGTCAACTGGTTGCGGGTGAGATCAGGCTTCCAGCGGCCAAACAGGTAAAGGCAGAGAAAAATCACCGGCCAGTGGACCAGATAAAGGGGATAGGAGATATGGCCGAGTTTCTGCAACCAAGGATGCACCAGGATGCGGCGCACGATTCCCAGGATGCCGCCGACAAGTCCGGGGCCTTTAACCAAGACACTGCCAAAGGCGAGCGCCCAGATGGTGAGAGCCAGTGAATGTTTGGTAAAGAGGATTGCCCCCCAGGCAAAGGCGACGACTGCGACAGCATAACGCCTCGACTTGCCCAGCTCCTCACTGGCAGCACTAGAGCAAAAATGCGCATAGAGATGATAGCTACCGATGCCAACGAGGAAGAGCGGCAACTGCACCAGGAAAGAGGCCGGATGCGGGTTGTTCAGCCAACGAGAGCCATACCAAGTGCCCAGGAACGCAACCATTCCTATGATCAGCAGCCGGGAACTGGAACGCACCCAAAGCGCCACGAAGGGAGCGACGAGATAATACTGCCACTCAAGTGAGATGCTCCAGGCCGGTGAAAGCAGTGTGCCCGTGGCATCAAGAAGGAGCTTTTTTGGAGTCAGTCCATGCAGCAAGGTGAGATGACCGAGCAGGTGCGGGAGGAAATGAGTGCGCTCGCTTTCAGAAATGCTTCTCATCATGTCCACGCTCGCGTCTTGCCACAAAGCATTCTTGAGAAGCACCGGCGTGATGCCAATCACGCATACTCCTAAAATCAAGCACACCAGATAGACTGGATAGATCCGGAAAAACCTTCCGCGGATGAAGGTCCAGTAGGATTGCTCTCGCGAGTGCAATAAAAACGAGATGGCAAAGCCACTCAAAATAATGAAAGTCTCCACGGCTGACATTGCGAAAATAAACTCTCCCCAGCCGCGTCCAAAAGGTTGGCGAAATTTAAGGCCGGCAAAGCCACACCATAACAAGATGTGAGAGAGAGCTACCCAGCTCGCTAGCAAGCCTCGCAAGCCGTCAAACTCATCAAGCCGAGGCAATTTTGGTCTTATTTTCATCAGCTCAATATTCAATGCTAAGCTTTGGTGACTATTGAGATAAAAACATCTCTTCAAATCCTTCTTTGAGATTCATCTTAGGCGACCACTGCAGCACGTTGCGTGCTTTGGTAGTGTCGAGCGTGATGTTGGCGACCGATGCCTGCAATTGAATCTCCTGAGATTCGAATGGTGTGCCGAGGACCTCCGCGATGATGCGGGCCAGATCCTGTGTGGTCCTGGCCTCCATGCTTCCAATGTTGAATTTGCCTTCTGGCCTCTTCGCCGCTGCCAGCGCCAGAGCCTGCGCGGCATCGCTGGCATGAAGCAGTTGCAGCTTCGGCCGACCGTTGCGGTAGCAATGAGTTGTCACCGGGGTGCCCGCTAGACATGCTTCCGCCGTGCGAAACAGGAACCGTGGCAATGAACTGCCCTTGCCATAGATCGGCGTCATTCGCAGGATGCACGCCCGGATATGTCCGGCCTTGCTCAGGTAGTCGAGCATGTTCTCCGATAGCGCCTTCGACATTGCGTAATTTCCGTAAGGCATGGGCGACACATCGTCACCTATCACAATCTCACCTTCATTTTTGCGACCGCTGAAAACTACCCAGCTCGATGGCCACACCAAAAAAACGCCGTGTTGATGGCATACGTCGGCGACATTGCGGAGCATCGCCAGTGACTGGCCCACGACCTCGTGTGTGTTATAGATTCTCGGGTTTGCCAGATGGATGATGGTGTCTGGCCTGTGCTTTCTGACCACTGCATCAAGTCCAAAGGGTGATGCCACAAGATCAATGTCCTTGGAGCGATGCGACACGAATTCAAAACGGTCACCTGCGATACGATTCAGCCACTGACCCAGAAAACCGGTCCCACCCGTCACTAATACACGACCTGCCACAGCAGGTTGAGAATTCGGTGCATCAAATGTGGCCCTCACGGTTTGCACAATGCCGTAGTCCATCCGGACCTCGCCCGTTTGGAGCTGCGTAGTGGCAAAGGCCTCATCAAACGAGATCCCTTCGCGTCTTGCGAGGATTGCGGCAGCAATCGTGTTGCTGCGGGAAATGCCATAGTCACAGCAGACGATCAGACGCCCCGATTTTTGAAGCATTGTCAGACCCGCTTCAATGCGTTCACGCAACGCTGCAACCCCGTTCGCAGGACCGTCCACCAAACTGCGCACATCAAGAACTTCATGACCTGCCGTTGCTGGATCTTCAAAGGCGGCTGTACCCAGCGTATTATTAATCCAGCGAATCATAATGCGTTTTTAATGCGATCTGCAGGCACATACATTTCAGCCAGACTTCGCAAATAATAGCCCGGTTTGATCTGCGGCTTTGGCGGCGAATCTTCGCCCGCGAGATGATTCAGGAATATCTCGATTTCGGTGAACCCTGCCATGGCTCGCAGATACGTCGTTGCCGAGAAGCGAGGGTTGATTTCAAACGGATAGAACATGCCGTTGACGAAACGGCCCTGGATGTTCAGCGGACCCTGGCTGTCCAGAGCCACAGCGATGCGCTCCGCTTGCGCGCAGACTTCAGGGAACACATCAATCAGCCCCTGACTGTAGCCGCTGGAGATGAGGAACTTTTCATTCTTCAGCAGGTAGGAAAGCTTGCACGGAAACTCACGCTTCATCGCGATCGATCCTGTCCAAGAGCCAAATCTCAGCACTCCCACCGTGAACTCACCATCTGAGTGTGGCAGATATTCCTGGGCAATGGCCTTCAAGCCTGCTGTCCAGATCCACTGGGCATACATGAGCGCTTCAGTTCGCGTGGATGCTGCTGAAACAAGCGCGCTGCCGCCCGTTTCTGTGGCTGGCTTGATGATGCAAGGCACGGGGAAGTCATCCAAGTCTTCAGCACAAGTCAGCACCCGCGTCTGCGGCACGGGAATGCCGAGTTTCTTGAGCACGTCAAAGGTAATGCTCTTGTCTGAACACGCCTGGATGACTTCCGATCTGTTTAACACGGGCGTTATTCCCGCTTCCAGCAGGCGCTGGCGAGCACCATTGATCAGTTTCAGCGTGGCCTCAGCTCCAGGGACCAACAGCCCCACACCTTCCCGCTGGCAGCAGGCGATGAGGTCATCCATATAGCTCTCCACGCGCAGCACATGACCGGCAGCGGCCTGTGGCTGGTAGAGACCGTAGGCCATGGGCGAGACATCAGCCACCACTGCTTCATAACGACCTGTCATGGCCAGTGCTTTGAGCGTCTCAGTGCCAAGGGAGGCACCACCTGCACCAGCGATTAGCACACGTCGTTTAGATGAACTCATAAAGCAAAGTCTGGATTGCTGGTATTCCGTAGAGATTGAATAGCTTCATCAGGCATGGGAAACGGTCGAAGCCATGAATCAACGGCGGCGCAGCCAAGCACCGGTCCAGTGGGTGATCTGAAAGTCCAGGGTACTCTCATTAAAAGTGAAAGGCAGTTCGGCCAGTTCAAACTCAGGATGAGCCTCGGCAAACTCACGTGCGGCAGTGGTGGGGTTGTCCTCAATCCAGCTTGACGTCCCACGCGGTACGTCTGCCACCTCACGCATCACGCCATCTGTAGCTACGATGTAAGATCCAGGGCACACCAAGTCGCAGTAGGCTTCAAGTTCTGCCCGCACATGATCACGCAGGTGATTGGAATCGAGGATGACGAGCACTTTCTGCCCAGAAGCAACCAGAGCCTTAGCTTTCTTAACTGTCTCAGGAGCCACGGACGAACCCTCGATGAGAGTAATTCGATCAAACAGGGGGTGCGCCTCGATCTCCGCGCGGTTGTGAGGACGGATCTCGATATCAATGCCTATAACGCACCCCTTGCAGCGCATGGCTTCAAAGAGCGATGCGTAAAAAATAAGAGAGCCGCCGTGAGCAACACCGGTTTCGAGAATCACGTCGGGCTTCAATTGGAAAATCATTTCCTGGACGCGGATCAGATCCTCAGGGAGTTGGATGATTGGGCGGCCCATCCAGGAAAAGGTGTAGAGATACTTGGCATTCCAGCCGGCTTTAACCCAAAGATCGGAAATGATCTTGAACGCCTCATCGCAGTAAAGCGGCATGCTGCGTTCTCCCTCTGCATCCTTGCAGAGCAGCGTATTGTTGTCTGAGTCTATTGTCAGCTGCATGAAATTAGACGCCTGAGGAGGGGGCTTTAGGTTAAGTCGAAGTATCGTCCTTATGTTCTCAGCGGCATGCTGTCAATCAGCCGTTGCAGGCCCTCGTCGATGCCGACGAGCGGCTTCCAGCCAGACCGTCGGAGTCTTCCGGTGTCCGCGACAATTACCGGCGTTGGATCATAGGCTGCGTTCGGGTTTCTCCCAATCAGATTCACGTCGGCGCGCAAAAGGCCTGCAAGGCGGAGCGCGAGCGATGCGATGCAGATTCCCGATCCAGTGCCGACGTTCACCGCTCCACACAATCGTGATTCTATAGCGTGGCAAAAAGCAGCGGCAGTGTCGCGAATCTCGATGTAATCGCGAATGCTGCCAGGCGTGTTTATTGACAAAGTCTTTCCAGCCCGCAGTTCGCTCACCATCATGCTGGTGTAGCGTTCAGGATGTTCGCCGCTCCCATAGGGGTAAAAGACACGGAACCATGACCAATCCACATCTGAAAACTCCCGTAGCCACTCAAACAGCGCCACTTTCGCTTTTGAATAGGAAAACAGCGGAGCGAGAGGTGACTTGTCTTCGTTTAGCGGTTCCTTGGAAGCCGCGTATTCAATGCAGGTGCCGGTCCCTGCGACGTATAGCACGCCGAGTTCGATGAGCCTGCGGAACCAGGTTTTGCTTAGTTCGAGCCACAGCTCATTCTCCGACGATCGAAGATACTCGCCCGGTCCAGTGAACCAGGCGAGGTGCAGTGCCACATCCGGCGCGAAGCGGGCCACCTGTTTCCAAGGCGTCTCTGCGAGGCTGCCGACTGCGATCTCGACGTCTGGGGCGATTTGCGCGGCGGGATCACGGGTAATCGCGAGGATTTGATGACCTCGCCGGACAGCCTCCTGGCAAAAAGCGCGGCCGATGAAGCCCGTAGCACCTGAAACGAGGATCCTCATGCCAGTTCGTCAAGTCCCGGCAGTGCGGCATCCCGCAGGGATAGGTTGATCACTGGCAGTGGCCAGGCAATGCCGATCTGGGGATCATCGCAGCGCAGACCACGCGCCATGTCCGGATGGAAGAACTCTGACATCAGGTACAACAATTCGCAGCTTTCTTCCAGGCACTGAAAGCCGTGCGCGAAACCCGCCGGGATGTAAAGAGCCCGCATGTTTTCGTCAGAAAGTTCCTCGGCATGCCATTTCCCGAAGGTGGGGGAGTTTGGGCGCACATCGACGATCACATCCAGCACCCGGCCAACGAGGCAACGCACAAGTTTGATCTCCGGCAGCGGTTCCGCCTGCCAGTGCATGCCGCGAACGCTGCCTTTCTGGCGCGTCGAAGTGTGATTCTGCTGCACCCACCGGGTGTTGAGTCCGCGCGCGGCAAATGCGTGCTCGCAGTAGGTCCTTGCCAAGAATCCACGTTCATCGTGCCGCGGTTCGGGTTCCACGCTCACAACGCCTTCGAGTGCGGTCGGGTGAAACTTCATGCCACGGTTAGTTGAGGCAGGGGAATGACGAACTGGCCACCTTTTGCCCGAAACTCGCGCTGCTGCGCCATGACTTCCTCCGCAAAATTCCACACCAGCAGCACGGCGTAGTCGGGGCGGCGATCAGCGAGCTCCTCTGCGGTCACAATGGGCACATGCAGGCCGGGGCTGAGGAGGCCATGCTTGTAGGTGCTGCGGTCGGCGATGAATTCCAGTGTCTTCGCCGCGTCGCCCACGTAGTTGAGCAGCGTGCTGCCCTTGGCAGACGCTCCGTAAGCCGCGACTCGTTTGCCAGCCTTCTTTTGCTCATCAAAAAAGGCGATCAGATCAGCCCTAACGCGGGCGGCTTCATCGCTAAAACGCTGGTAGTAGGCAGCGCTGCTCACCCCCTGCTGGGCCTCCGCATCCAGCGTTTCCCGAACCGTCGCACGGATGGTCTCGCCGCCCTTTCTGCACGCGTACAGCCGCAGGGAGCCGCCATGAATGGGCACGCGCTCGACATGGAAAACATCCATGCCGTGCCGCGCAAACAGCGGGATAAGAGGTGTGAGAGTGAAGTAATAGACGTGTTCGTGGTAGATCGTGTCGAACTCCACCTTGCCGATCATTTCGACGCCGTAGGGAAACTCGAACACCACCCAGCCATCTGGCTTGAGCAACTCGGCGACGCCGGCGACGAAGTCGTTGGTGTCAGGCGCGTGGGCGAAGACGTTGTTGCCCAGAATGAGATCCGCGAGGCCTCTCTGTTCACGCAGTTCCCGTGCGGTCTCCTTGCCAAAGAATGCGCAGTGCGTCTCGACGCCTATCTTCCGGGCCACCTTGGCGATGTTGGCCGCGGGTTCGATGCCAAGGCAGGGGACGCTGGCTTCGACGAAGTTCTTCAGCATGTACCCGTCATTGCTGGCGATTTCGACGACGAAGCTCTCCTTTCCAAGGTTTTTTTCGGCGATGTGTTTTTCCACGGCGGCGCGGGCGTGGCGCAGCATGGCGTCGGAAAAGGAGGAAAAGTAGAGGTACTCGCCGAACAGATCGATCGGCGGCACGGTGTTGGTGATCTGCATCAGCCAGCAGTCACCACAGACGAATACGCCCACTGGGAAACGAGGCTCCAGTTGGCAGAGGTCCTCGGGGTGCAGGAGGTTGTTGGCCAGCGGCTGGAGGCCGAGATCGATGACGGGAAGGGAGTGGGTGGAGCCGCAGGAACGGCAGCGATGGGCTTCGGGCATGGGCGGAGTCAATGTTAAAGAGTCTGGGCGAGTCCTTTATGGCGGGCCTGCGGTGTAATCATGAATCTCTTGGCACCTGAATGCCAGCATGTCTGCATCTTTGTCGGTGTGGCGAGTGCGACACCAAGCAGCGTGACCAAGGTTGCGGCATTGAAGTCCGATACGGGGCGCCAGCCCTGAAGGCGCGGCTTTCCCCTGGCTCAAGGTCCGTCACCTAGCCACTTGCCAGCAGTTTCTCCGGAGTGTGCAGGCATTGGCATGGGTGATTCGGCCAGCTGATTCTTGTTAATCTTGGCGATAGATCAGCGGGTTTACGACAAAACCGCTTC
>NZ_JBIPNG010000662.1:0-2874 GCF_044373815.1 Prosthecobacter sp.
TTTATTTTCCTACGTCAAATCTCAGGGAAACACTGATAAAAGCAAGGCTTGGAAAAAAGCTCTTTCCCCAACTCCAGCCCGCCTCCCCCTCTGCATTGTGGGGACAGCAGCAGGAGATCACCGACGCGGTGCCTCTGCGGCAGTCTGAGATGGGAGCCCTGTGAGCTACCAACCCGGTGGTTTCGTTCTCAAATCAGTGGTCTTTCCCACAGACCCGGCATGCGAAGCGGTTTCCCCGGTGAGGAATTTCGTAGCTTTTCCCTCCGCAGAACGGGCAGCTCACCGCCACGCAATTCCTCACAAACCAGCGCGTGACCAAACCCACCACCAGCCCTCCCACCAGCATCGTGACCAGCGGGGAGATGTGATGGCGCTCCAGCCAGTTCCAGAGGAGCAAAATGAATCCGCAAAAGACTCCGCCAGCGACGACTGGCCCAAAAAAGCTGAGAACAAAATGGCGCGAGGAACTCATGCGGCCACGTACTATGTCACTCCATCACGGCTTTCTGCAAGCCTGCACGCATGACTTCCAACGGTGCCGGGCGGTCAAACCAGTGCTCAAAAGAGATTCCCCCTTGGTGCAGCAGCAGAGTGAGCCCGTCCACGGTCCGGGCCCCAGCCTGCCTGGCATCTGCCAGCAGCGGGGTCTCGCCCCCTGCACGATAAACCATGTCAAAGACGAGGTGCCGAGCATGCAGCGCATCCGCTGGCAGCAGCTTGGAGTCGTTAGGCTTCATGCCTAGTGAGGTGGCATTCACGATCAGATCGGTGTTTGCCAGCGATTCTCTAAGAGCATCATCATTCCAAGGCACCACCTTCACATCAGGACATCCGCCCAGCGCCTGAATCTCACTGGCCACGGTTTCAGCCTTGGCCTGGGAACGATTCACGAGCTGAAGCTTCTGACATCCGCTGAGGGCACTTTGAACCGCCACCGCTCGCCCTGCGCCACCGCCTGCACCGAGGATGAGCACTCGCAGATCTTTCACCTCCGCGCCAAACGCCTCCTTCACGCTGCGCAAAAAGCCGGGGCCATCGCTGTTGTAGCCATGCAGTTTCCCATCGCGGATCGCCAGCGTGTTCACAGCACCGAGCTGACGCGCCAGTGGATCTAGCTCATCCACGGCATCCAGCGCTTCAAATTTGTGCGGGATGGTGATGTTCACGCCGAGAAAGCCGCATTTGGCAAACTGCCGAAACGCCTCGGCCACATGGCCCACCGGCACCTGCACACGAATGTACTGCGCGTCGATACCACAGGCCTGCAGCGCCGGATTGTGCATCTGCGGACTGCGCGAGTGCCCGATCGGATCACCGATCACCGCCAGCCGGCCAGGCGGCGTGAAGCGCCCGGCCACCGCATTCCAGCCCATTAAATCTTCGAATGATAAAAAATCTCCCACGCCCCAGACATGCCGCAGAACCAAGGACTGTCAAAGCTGCCCGCAATTTTCCCGCTCGACATCCCGTTCCATCCGCGCTGCAATCAGCACCTTCGTTCCAAACCAAGCCTCCAACCCATGCGACTCTTCTTTCCCCTGCTCACCCTCGCCGTTTCTGCGGCCCTCTTCCTCGCCCAGGCCGCCGACACCGCCGTCAAGCCGCTGCGTGTCCTCATCGTCGCCGGAGGCTGCTGCCATGAGTATGACAAGCAGCACCTCGTGCTCAAAGAAGGCATCGAGTCCCGCATCAACGCCATCGTGGATGTCGCCTACAACCCCGACAAGACCACCAAGGCCACCTTTGAAATCTACAAGGCCAAGGATTGGGCCAAGGATTTCGACGTCATCATCCACGACGAATGCAGCGCCGATGTGACGGATCCCGCCTACGTGGCCGCCATTCTCGATGCGCACAAGGCCGGCAAGCCCGCCATCAATCTCCACTGCGCCATGCACAGCTACCGCTGGGGCAATTTCCGCGAGCCTGTGAAAGCCGGTGCCGACAATGCCGGCTGGTATGAAATGATCGGCCTGCAATCGACCGGCCACGGCCCGCAGCAGCCCATCGCCATCACCTTCACCGACAAAACCCACCCGATCACTCAGGGCCTCGAAAATTGGACCACCATCAACGAAGAGCTCTACAACAACATCCAGGTCCTCACCGGCAAGCCTCTCGCCTCTGGCGTGCAGATCGTGCCACCAAAGGCCAAGAAGGGCGAAACCCTGCCCCCTGACGCCAAAGCCACGGAAGCTACCAGCGTCGTCGCCTGGACGAACGAGTACGGCCCGAACAAGACCAAGATCTTCTCCACCACCATCGGCCACAACACCGCCACCGTCGGTGATGCCCGCTACCTCGACCTGATCACCCGCGGCATTCTCTGGACCACCGGCCACATCAACGAGAACGGCAAGGCGGCGCCTGGATACGGCAAATAAGCCCTCTCTCACTCAACTTCGCGAATGCCCGGAGGCTCCCTCCGGGCATTTTTATTTTCCAACTAGACACAGTTTATCATCCCGAGCAGCGTTTTAGCAGTCCCCCCATGCGCCACTTCATCGTTCCCGCCCTCACTCTCGCCATCGCGTTTCACGCCTATGGAGACCCCGGCCACTCCGCCAATGGCGAAGCCTTCAACGAAGGCCCGCGTCAGGCGGCGGTGTTCATTCCCGGCTGCGGTGATGCGGTAAACTTTCCCATCAGCTCCAAGAAACCGGAGGCGCAGAAATTCTTCACCCAGGGCGTCGGCCAGCTTCATGGCTTCTGGTATTACGAGGCCGAGCGCTCCTTCCGTCAGGTGGCCGCCATCGACCCCGAATGTGCCATGGCCTACTGGGGCATGAGCATGGCCAACGTGAACAATGAGAAACGCGCCAAAGCCTTCATCAAGAAAGCCACCCCGCTCAAAGCCAAGGCCACGCCACGTGA
>NZ_JBIPNG010000663.1:0-2869 GCF_044373815.1 Prosthecobacter sp.
CCAATTGTGTTTGCGGAGTGCTGCGGACTCGGAGGTCCGCGCTCCTGGGACTCTTTTTGGCCACGGTGCTTAATGCTGCGATTCGTGCACTTCAGTGAGTGAATTCAGTTTGTGGGAAGCCGCTTACTTCGCAGCAGCGGGTGTGGGTTTGGTGATGGCGTCGGGTTTCTTTGTGGTGTCGTCGCGCTGGGTGGTGACTTGGTAGGTTTTGCCGTTGGTGGTGATCTGGACGTTGCCGTGGAGGCCGGTGACGTAGGTTTTGGTGCCGAGGGCCTGGAGGTCTTTGGTGCTGCGGATGCCACGTGCGTAGCGGGGGAAGACGCTGGCGATGGAGACTTCGGGGTGGGTGGCTGCGCCGAATTCCTTGGGGATGGGATGGATGCCGTGGCCGGGGGCTACCAGAATGTGGCATTTGAGCTTTGATTTATCAACGAAGGGCATGAGGCTGGCTTCGATGTCTTCGGTCTGGATGTCGCCGGGGAGGAGGAAGACGACTTCCCCGAACTGGATGCGGAGGGCGAGGGAGTTGGCGTTGACGAGGAAGTGGGAGGGTGTGTCGTTCTTGGGACGGGTGGTGATCTTGGGATCGGTGAAATAGGTTTTGGGCGGGGCGATGACTTCGATCTTCAAGTCGGGGTCGAGCGCGAGGGTCTCGCCGGCGGTGGCGCTGAGGTAGGCGTGGCGTGCGCGGAATTCTTCGCGGACGCGGGTGTAGTGATCGAGCTCGGCTTTGTTGGTGCCGAGGTAGTCGGCTTCGGCGTCGCTGTGGAAGAGGTAGCCGCAGTCGATGAGTCGATTGATTTGGAAATGGTCCTTGAGCCAGAGGAGGCCGCCGAAGTGATCGTAGTGGGCGTGGCTGATGAAAATGCCCTCGATGGTGGTGATGCCTGCTTGGGCGAGGTGCGGGGCGATGAGATCGCGCCCGGCATTGAAGTTGGCGAGCCAGCCGTCGGAGGAGAGTTTTTCAGGGTGCGCGGTGCCGGTGTCGTAGAGCCAGGTCTTGCCGGAGGGCGTGCGCATGACGATGGCGAGGCCAGCACCGCGCTGGATGTCCGGGATTTCGAGGACGGTGAAGCTGAAGGTGGGCTCTGCGGCGGGGGCGGTGGCTGTGAGGAAGGTGAGGAGCAGGAGCGCGGCGAGGAGGCGGAGGGGCATGGGGACTGGGAGATGCAGGGAGATGGGTACGAGAATGAGGGGCGGGATTCGCTGGGGAGTTTTGGGCGGAGGAATCGAACTTGCATCATTACTGGCGCGTCTAAGCGGAATGTTTGTTGCACAACTGGACAGAATAATTGCCACATTCTAAGCTCAAATATGGCTTTTCTCGAATACATCGCTGCAACTAGTGCTACAGGCACGCTCTGGCCCATCATTAAGGAAAAAATAAAGGATGCTGGATCTGATTTCATTAAAGAGAAATTCAAGGAAGCTGTAAAAAGCCTAGTTCCAGTAGACAGTCGAGCTGCGCAGGCATGGCAAAAAGCTGCTGAGGAGGCACTTGCCAAGTCACTCGCGAAGTTTATCGAGCGTGCCGAAGTCGCGTTGGATGATGCGGAGGCGGATGTAGGTTCTTATGCAGCAGCTTTTAACGATTTGATAGCGAGTAGTGCAGTTCAAAAAGAACTGGCCCGTGCGTTTGTGGGGGAAACTCCTTCGAGCGCACCCATTGCTGAGATCTGGATGCGAATGGAGCTAAGACCCCTACCCAATAATTTCGACTGGAACCCTGTATTGAGACAATACCAAAAGATACTGACGGCATCAGTAGGGCAAACTGAGATTTTAAAAAAAGCTCTAGATACACTAAACCTTGCCCGCATCGCCAAAAATACCGAAGCATCACTCCCTCGAACGCCAGGATTCAATCTCAGCGGATATAAAAAAGCGATCATTGCAAGCCATGGTTATTTAAAGCTACAACAACTTGCTGTGGAGGCCCAGCATAGCACGCCTATCGGCATGAAAAAAGTCTTCGTAAATCCAAATGTGATAGAACAAGGGGCACTTCCTTCAGACTTTTACTGTCTGCCAATTGAGGATCAGGCTCTCCTTCGTTCCGGGAAATTGAAAGAGCATCATGTGCTTGATGGCAAAAAAATCGAGCAATTCACTGAAATGTTGAAAAATGCAACGCCCCAAATGGGGTTAACTTTTGCGACTGCTGCATCCCAACCATTAATTGTGCTTACGGGCGACCCAGGTTCTGGTAAATCGACTTTACTACAATACCTCTCGCTTGAATGGGCGGAAATCCCGGACCCTGCTGCCTTTAGCATGGCACCTGTTCCACTGCTAATAGAACTGCGGCGCTATGCCGAACAACGTGAGAAAAATCCGGCGGTCACCGACTTTCCAAGTTTTCTACAGCATGGTACTGATCAAACTTGGCAGCTTGAAGCCCCGCAAGTAGAGTCAGCATTAGCTTCCGGCAAGGCATGGTTGCTACTGGATGGATTTGATGAAGTCTTTGACCAGTCTATGCGGGACGAAATCATTTCTAGAATAACTCATGCTACGATTGCCTGGAATAACATTCGAATTGTTGTTACAACAAGGTCTTTTGGATACCGGCCCGAATCCCTGCAGCAAGCCGGATTTTTACATGGACATATTCAACCATTTGATAATGAACAAATCGCCAACTTTCTTGAGCGTTGGCATTCTCAAATCACTGACGCCAACAAGGCCGATCTTTATATTTGACTACGAGACAAAATTTCAAAGCAGCCGAGAATGAGGGAACTGGCGGGTAATCCGCTTCTTCTAACGATGATGGCCCTGCTGAATAGGACTAGTAGTCTTTCAGACCGCCGGGCTGAGCTTTATTCTCGTTGCGTTGCTTTACTCGTCCACCAGTGGGAAGCGGAAG
>NZ_JBIPNG010000294.1:0-8305 GCF_044373815.1 Prosthecobacter sp.
TGCGGAGTGACATGAAAATGCTCGATGCTCAGGAATTACTTGGCGGCCTTGACGGTGACGGCACCGTGAGACTTGAACAGACGGGTCAGGGAGAACTCGCCGAGGCGGTGACCGACCATGTTTTCAGTCACATAGACAGAGACGAAGTCCTTGCCGTTGTGAACCAAGAAGGTGTGGCCGACGAGGTCAGGAGTGACCATGGAGGAACGGGCCCAAGTCTTGATGGGGCGTTTCTGCTTGGCGTCGTTAAGCTTGTCCACCTTGTCGAGGAGGGCTTGCTGAACGAAAGGACCTTTTTTGAGGGAGCGTGCCATGTGAGTGCGTGATTAAGGAATGGATTACTTCTTGGCGTGACGGCTCTGGATGATGAGCTTGTTGGTCGCCTTCTTCTTGTTGCGGGTCTTCTCACCCTTCGCGTGGCCCCATGGGCTGAGGAGATGCTGACGACCACCACCGGACTTGGAACGACCTTCACCACCACCGTTAGGATGGTCGATCGGGTTCATACACATACCGCGGACGGTTGGACGTGTACCCTGCCAGCGGGTGCGGCCCGCCTTGGCACTGACCACGTTCATGTGTTCGACGTTGCCGACCTGGCCAATCGTGGCGTAGCAGACAGAGAGGATCTTGCGGATTTCTCCAGAAGGCATGCGCACCAGAGCGAAGTCACCTTCACGGTTGGAAAGCACTGCGGCCTGACCTGCAGCACGGGCGACGACGCCGCCTTTGCCTGGGGAGAGTTCGATGTTGTGGATCGAAGTACCAAGAGGGATCTTGCTCAGGGGAAGAGCGTTGCCCACTTCTGGAGCGGCTTTTTCGCCGGCCATCACCGAAGCACCGACGCTAAGAGCGTTTGGAGCGAGGATGTAGGCACGCTGGCCGTCCTTGTATTCGACGAGGGCGATGCGAGCGGAGCGATTCGGATCGTATTCGATGCCGACCACTTTGGCTGCTTCATCACGGCGGGACCGCTTGAAGTCGATGAGACGGTAACGCTTGTCGTGACCACCACCGATGTGACGGCAGGTGATACGGCCAGTGTTGTTACGGCCACCGGATTTACGGAGAGCCACGGTAAGGCTTTTCTCCGGAGAATGCTTGGTGATCTCCTCGAAGGAGTTCCACTCTTTATAGCGATTGGTGGGCGTGGTTGGCTTGAATGTTTTCAGCGCCATGACGGTAGGATAAGTTAAAGGGTTGCGGGCCTGGGGTTACGCGAGGTCGAACTTTTCGCCAGCCTTGAGGCGGACGATCGCTTTCTTCCAGTGATTGGTGCGGCCGTAATCGGCGCGGCGCTCACGACGGGCCTTGCCGTCATAGTTCGCAGTGCGGACACCGGTGACTTTTTTGCCAAACAGTTTTTCGATGGCCTGTTTGATGTCGATCTTGGTGGCTTCGACGTCCACGGAGAACACGTACTCGTTGTTCTGTTCGCCCAGCAGCGTGGCTTTTTCGCTGAGACGGATGTTTTTGATGACTTTATGAAGGTCTTTCATGATCAGGCGGTCCTCTTGGCAAGGGTTTCAAGGGCGTCACCGGTCACCACAACGCTGCGATAGCGAAGGAGGTGTTCGGCATTCACTTCGTCAGCGGAAATAAGCTGAACGTTCTGGACATTGCGGCCGGCGCGGAAGGTGAGTTCATCAAAGCCTTTGCCGATGAGCAGCACATTTTTCGCGGTGGTCAGGCCATTGACGGCAGAGATGAAGCTCTTCGTCTTGCCATCAGCCACGGAAAAGCTGCCGGTGGTGAGCACTTCACCATCAAGGATCCGGGCGGTCAAAGCGGCGCGCAGAGCGAGCTTCTTGGTTCCCTTGGTGGTTTTCTTGGCCCAAATCGTTGTGTTACGTGGGCCGAAAACGACACCACCACCACTCCAGATCGGGGAACGCTTGCTGCCCATACGAGCATTGCCTGTTCCCTTCTGGTTCCAGAGTTTCTTGCCGGAGCCGGAAACTTCAGAACGGTTTTTGGTGTGGGCGTTGCCCTGACGGCGGTTGGCGCGATAAGCCACCAGCGTGTCGTTGAGAGCCTGAGAGCCTTTATAGCCCTCGGTCAGTTGAATGTTAGCCGCCTTGGCGGCGTCGGCTGAGAGAATGGTAGCGGACATGGTTCAGTTCCTCGTTATTACTTCTTGGCGACGGCTTTTTTGCCGGGGCGCACCACAACGATGCTGCCTTTGTTGCCGGGGAGTGCGCCTTTGATGAGCAGGATGCCTTCTTCAGGACGGCTTTGCACGACGACCAGATTCTGGGTGGTGCAGCGGGTGGTGCCGTCATGGCCAGGCATCTTCTGGTTTTTCCAGACGAGGCCGGGAGTAAGGCGGCAACCGATGGAACCAGGACGACGATGCATCATGTGACCATGAGTGGCTGGCTGACCGGCGAAGTTCCAGCGCTTCACAACGCCTTGGAAGCCTTTGCCCTTGGTGTTGCCGATGACGTCAACCACCTGGCCGTTGCTGAAGATGCTAGCGTCGAGCTTGGCATCAGCTGCTGGCAGTTGGTCGTCGCCAGTGAGGCGGAATTCTTTGACGATGCGCTTGGCAGTCGTGCAACCGTGCTTCTTGAAGTGGCCCAGCAGTGGTTTGGTCACGCGGGAATCCTTCAACTGGTCGCCATAGCCGACCTGCACTGCGCTGTACTTGTCTTTGCCATCGCTGCGCTTCACCTGAAGAATGGTGTTGCCGCTGACGTCAACCACTGTGACCGAGATTGCGTCGCCCTTGGCGTCGTAAACTTTGGTCATACCGAGTTTTTTACCGATCAATCCGAGACTCATGAGTGTGTCCTCCTGTTATTAAAGTGATGAGATCGAGTTAGATCTTGATGGTGATGTCCACGCCGGATGGGAGATTGAGCTTCTTGAGCTCGTCCACGGTGCGGGAGGTTGGGTCAACGATGTCCAGCAGACGCTTGTGTGTGCGGATTTCGAACTGGTCCATCGACTTCTTATCGACGTGCGGTGAGCGGTTCACGGTGAACTTCTCGATGCGGGTTGGCAGCGGGATGGGGCCTGCAACACGTGCGCCGGTGCGCTTCGCGGTTTCGACGATGTCGGCGGTGCTTTTGTCGAGCACGCGGTAGTCATAGGCGCGGAGGCGGATTCTGATGCGTTGATTAGTCATGACGATGGTCCTTGGGATACGGGGTTCAGTGCGCGCTGGCTGTTACTTGGAGCCTCCACGCTGCTCGACGATCTGCTCAACGATATTATGTGGGACCTGCTCGAAGTGAGAAGGCTGCATCGAGTAGCTGGCGCGTCCGGAAGAAAGAGTGCGGATGGCGGTGGAATAACCAAACATTTCAGCAAGGGGAACTTCAGCGCGCAGGATGGCGGTGGTACCGCGGCTGTCCATGCCCTGAATCTTGCCACGGCGGCGGTTCAAGTCACCCATGATGTCGCCCTGGTAATCTTCTGGCGTGGAAGCTTCCACAGCCATGATCGGCTCAAGGAGAATGCACTTGGCTTTCTTGAGAGCGTCTTTGACGGCGAAGATACCGGCCATCTTGAACGCGTTTTCGTTGGAGTCCACTTCGTGGCTGGAGCCATCAACGAGTTCGATGTGCATGTCGATCACTGGATAACCAGCGATGATGCCGTTGAGAGCAGCTTCCACGCAACCCGCCTTGGCTGGGTTGATGAATTCCTTTGGAATCGTTCCGCCAACCACTTTGTTTTCGACGACGATGCCCGAGCCCTTCTCACCAGGACGCACCTTGATGACAACGTGTCCGTATTGACCACGACCACCGGACTGCTTGACCAGTTTGCCTTCACCATCGGCTGGCATGGTGAGAGTTTCGCGGTAAGCGATCTGCGGCTTGCCAGTTGTGGTTTCCACTTTGTGCTCGCGCTTGAGGCGGTCGCAGAGAATTTCGAGGTGAAGCTCGCCCATGCCGGCGATGATGACCTGGCCGGTTTCTTCGTCGGTCTTGACGAAGAACGTTGGATCTTCTTCGGAAAGGCGCTGGAGGGCGTTGCCCATCTTTTCCTGGTCGCCCTTGGTCTTTGGCTCGACAGCCATCGAGATCACGGGTTCTGGGAATGTTGGTGGCTCGAGCAGGATGTCGAGATCTTCATCACAGAAGGTGTCGCCAGTGCGAACGTCCTTCACACCCACGAGGGCGGCGATGTCACCCGAGTAGCAGGTGTCGATGTCCTTATGAACGCTGGCCTGAATCTGAATCAGACGGCCCACGCGCTCAGACTTGCGGGTGCGGGGATTGTAGATCGTGTCGCCCTTGGAAACCTTGCCGGAATACACACGGAAGAACACGAGACGGCCGAACTTGTCGGACCAGAGTTTGAAGCCGAGGGCGCAGAACTTGCCGGCGTCATCAGGATTGGCTTCGACCTTGGTGTCAGGATCGTCAACGAGCTGGCCGGTCTGCGGCTCAATGTCGAGAGGACCTGGGAGATAGTCGATCACGGCGTCGATCAGATACTGCACGCCTTTGTTCTTGAAGGCGGAACCACCGGCCATTGGGATGATCTTGTTGGCGATCACCGTGCGGCGAAGTGCTTCCTTGACTTCCTTGATCGTGATTGGCAGTTCCTCGAGGAACTTCATGCCCAATTCTTCGTCCTGGTTGCAAATTTCTGCCACGAGACCGTCGTAAGCTTCCTTGGCCTTGGCGATTTCAGCGCCTTCAAGGTCACGCACCTTGTAGGAGGAACCGAACTTTTCGTCGTCGTTGTAGATGATAGCCTTCTGGTTCACCACGTCGATCTGGCCTATGAGGTCTTCTTCAGCACCGATTGGGATGAGGATCGGCCAGGCATTGGCTCCGAGCTTCTTGCGAACGTCGTTAACCACGTTGTCGAAGTTGGCACCGGTGCGGTCCATCTTGTTCACGAAAGCGATACGAGGAACGCGATACTTTTCGGCCTGGCGATAAACGGTTTCAGACTGAGGCTGCACACCGGCCACACCGCAAAGCACGAAGATGGCGCCATCGAGCACACGGAGGGAACGTTCCACTTCAGCGGTGAAGTCCACGTGTCCGGGGGTGTCGATGATGTTAACGCGAATGTCTTCCATCTCACGCAGCTTGAAGATGCCTTCTTCCTTGAGCTGCTTCCAGCGTGCCGTCACAGCAGCGGAGGTGATGGTGATACCACGCTCTTTTTCCTGCTCCATCCAGTCTGTGGTCGCAGCGCCGTCATGCACTTCGCCGATCTTGTGGATCATGCCAGTGTAGAACAGAATACGCTCAGTCAGGGTCGTCTTGCCCGCGTCAATGTGGGCGCAAATTCCGATGTTACGGGTGCGCTCAAGTGGGTATTCGCGGTTGGGGGAATTGGGGTTCGACATGGGTCGGAAAAACGAAAAGTGGACGGAAACAGTAAAGTGAAACGATTAGAAGCGGAAGTGGGCGAAGGCGCGGTTGGCCTGAGCCTGCTTGTGAACGTCGTCGCGCTTGCGGACGGCATTCCCCTGCCCTTGTGCGGCGTCCTTCAGCTCATTAGCAAGAGCGCGGTGCATTGCCTGACCTTTACGGCCACGGGCAAAACCAACGATCCAGCGCATGGCCAAGGATTCCTGACGACGAGGAGAAACTTCGAGGGGCACCTGGTAGGTGGCACCACCGACACGGCGGGCTTTGACTTCCACGCGTGGCTTGGTGTTCTCAATGGCGCGATTGAAGAGCTCAAGAGGATCGACGCTGTCGGTCTTGTCGTTAAGCGCCTCGATGGCGGAATAAACGATGCGCTCAGCGAGCGACTTCTTCCCATCAAGCATGATGTTGCTGATGAGAGTTGCGACGAGTTCGCTGTCGTAGCGGCTGTCCTTGCGAACCTCTTTGTTATAAACGCGTTTTCTGCGGGCCATGGCGTGTGGAAATTAGGAGTGAAATCAGCGGAAATTATTTTTTCTTCGCGGCAGCGGCGGCAGCACCTGGCTTTGGACGCTTTGCACCGTACTTGGAACGGCCACGACGACGGGCATCAACACCAAGGCAGTCAAGGGTGCCGCGGACGATGTGATAACGCACACCGGGCAAATCCTTCACACGACCACCGCGAACCAGCACAATGCTGTGTTCCTGAAGATTGTGACCTTCACCACCGATATAGGCGATGACTTCGTAGCCGTTGGTCAGACGCACCTTGGCCACCTTACGCAAAGCGGAGTTGGGCTTTTTAGGTGTGCGGGTCATCACCTGGAGGCAGACGCCACGACGCTGCGGGCACTTTGCAAGCGCAGGAGACTTCGACTTTACCGCTTTATCTTTGCGGCCGTGTCTGACGAGTTGATTGATGGTGGGCATGGTGTGAAAGAGCTGTGAACCTTTGGCTTTATTCGTAGCCAGTTCCGGGGGACAGCGCGCCATGCTCACAATGAGCATACGCAGACTTTTCCGGTTCTGGTTCCGATAATGAAGAGCCTCCGTGGAGGATCTTGATTTGCCGGTCTCGTTGAAGAGGCCGGGCCTTGGGGAGCGCGCATTCTGGCGAGTCCCCAGCATCCCGCAAGCTCTATTTCACACTTTTTGAAATAATTATTCACATTGCCTCTCAGTTGTTCACAAAACTGCGCGCTCATTATTGCTCCTCAAAAGGCTCAATTCACCGCAATCCGTGCATTTGCGTCACCGCCACTTTACGCCACACTGAGTGCCATGCGCACGCTTATCTGCCTCCTGCTACTTACGGCCAATTCCCTGCCCGCCCAGCAGCCCGAGGCCCCGGAGCGAAAGCTCGAATCTCTTCTTCTTATGCCCGAGCCAAAGGCCATGCGTGGCGCCTATTCCATCACCCTGCCGAATTCGCAGCAGACCGTGTTTACCTGCTACCGTGAAAGCACCAGCGCGGTCAGCGGGGTCGAGCCACACTCCGTGGATACCTTCACAAAAATCGGTCTCAGCGTCGAATCTTTTACGGCCCGCGCCAAGATCGCCGCAGACAAGCGGCTGCTTCAACTCAAGCCCGAACTCATCAAAGGCGAGGACGGCAGGATCGCCTACGCCGTCTATCGCGGTGATTCCCCGCTCTACGCCACACTGCTCATCGCACCTTCACTGCCTAAGATTTTTGCGGAACTGTTTGGCCAGGAGATCTGGGTGGTCACGCCGGACCGCCACTCTCTTTATATCTTCCCGGCCAAGGTGGAACTGCTCGATGAGTTTGCCGCCGACCTCGCCGAGCGCTACACCAGCGACCCCTTCGCCGCGAGCAGCGAAATCTTCGCAATCAAGGCCGGTGCAGACCCGAAAGTAATCGCTACTTTCACAGGAGAGGTGCCCTAGCCACTTCATCCAACGCGTCAGCGTATCCAGCCATTGATTCCGTATCCCCCTGAGTGCAGACAATGCTCATTCCCTTGAGGTGAGTGCAATCCAAGCCTTCACGGTCCGTCAAACACCACACCATCGTCAGCCGCCTCTTTGGCCGCTCCTTTTTTGTGCTCCAGCCCTTCCGCACGCCGGCGACGGGCTTCCGCGAAGAATTCCTTGAGGATGCGCACGCAATCGTCGTTGAGAACACCCGGCGTGATCTCGGTGCGGTGATTGAGGTTCGGGGCCTGCAGGAGATTCCAAAAGCCACCTGCTGCACCGCCTTTGACATCGGGACAGCCGAAGATCACGCGGCGCACACGGCAGTGCATGATGGCCCCGGCGCACATGGGACAGGGCTCTTTGGTGACGTACAGATCGCAATCCGTGAGCCGCCAGTCGCCCAGAGCACTCTCCGCCTGGGTGAGAGCAAGCATTTCGGCGTGGGCTGTGGCATCCTTGAGCGTCTCCACCTGATTCCAGGCACGGCCAATGACGCTGCCCTGATGCACGATGACAGCGCCAATGGGCACTTCGTCCTGCTTGGCAGCCTTGCGCGCCTGGCGCAGCGCATCGCGCATGTAGTACTCGTCGTCGAAGGGATTGATGATCAGGGGCTCGTCCACGGCGTTTTATAAACGCAGTCCGCATCAACTCAAACCTTGAACTTTAAACCCTGAACCTTATCTCAAGGCATGGATCACACGACGAACCTCATCCTCCCTTCCCTGCTGGCTTCCGACTGGTCAAAGATCGACGTCGAAGTCAAACGTGCCGCCAGTGCCGGGGCGCAATGGCTGCACCTGGATGTGATGGACGGAAACTTCGTTGACAACATTTCCTTCGGCCCGCAAATGGTGCAGGTGGTGCGCAAATGCACGGACATGTATCTGGACGTGCACCTCATGATCCACCGCCCGGATCATTATTTGGAGCGTTTCATCAAGGCCGGAGCGCAGAACATCACGATCCACGTCGAGGCCAACTATGACACCAGCGTGACCGAGACCCTGAAGCGCATC
>NZ_JBIPNG010000664.1:0-2867 GCF_044373815.1 Prosthecobacter sp.
CTGCGTCACACTCACAATGGAAGGAGTGCGCGCCGCACAGACGAGCTAGGTTTTCTTGGCGCTGGGCGAGGTTGGCGACGGGCATGCGGCGGGAGTAGGGGCCGATGTTCGGCTGTGGAGTATGAGCGTCAAATCCATTTTGTAGGCGTCTAAAACCGTTTTCTTAAGTAAATGGGGCTCGCTCACTCCACGTGTCACTTTACTCGGTGCGTTCGTGCATCCATGTCTCCCCCATGCCCATCCCCACCTACCAAGAAATGATGCTCCCCCTCCTGCGCGTGCTCGACGCCGCAGGCAAAGAGCTGCATCAGAAAGAATACAGCTCGCTCACGGCGGATGCGCTGGGGCTTTCGGAGGAGCAGCGAGAGGAGCGGTTGCCCAGCGGGTTGCAGACGTATGTCTTCAATCGTGCGGGTTGGGCGGGGTGGTACATGCAGCAGGCGGGGCTGGTGGAGAAGCCGAAGAAGGGGCATCTGCGCATCACCGAGGAGGGAAGAAAGCTCCTCGCCACGAATCCAGCGGTCATCGACAACAAGGTGCTGTCCGCGTATCCGAGCTTTGTGGAAAAGATGACCAAAGCCCCCAGTGGCGGGACATCGCCCGGTCCCGAAATCGTTCCTCCCGGCACTCAAACCCCCACCGAGCAAATCGAGCAAGCGGAACTCAAGCTGCGCGCGCAGCTCGCTTCCGATCTGCTGGACCTCATGTCGCGCATGGACCCTTACCGCTTTGAGCAGCTCGTGGTCGATCTCCTCTTTGCCATGGGCTACGGCGGCTCGCGGGCGGAGGCGGCGCAGGTGACGCAAAAATCCAACGACGGCGGCATCGACGGCATCATCAGCGAGGACCGCCTCGGGCTGGATGTCATCTACGTCCAGGCCAAGCGCTGGCAGAGCACGGTGGGGCGGGAGCCGATCCAGAGTTTCGTCGGCGCGCTGGCGGGGAAGCATGCCACGAAGGGCGTCTTCATCACCACCAGCGACTTCCACAAAAACGCGCTCGATTACGCCAAGGGTGTCACGCACAAGATCATCCTCATCAACGGCCAGCGGCTCGCCGAGCTCATGATCGAGTATGGCGTCGGCGTGTCCACCGTGCGCACCATCGCGCTCAAGCGGGTGGACTCGGATTATTTTGAAGACGCGTGAAGGGGACGCGCTGCGCCGCAGCGGAGTCCCTCACCAGTTGCAGCGCAACGGGACAACTGGGTTCCTTCGCCTGCTGCGAATGATCCATGTCAGAAAAAGCGCACACCGCTTGTTTTGAAGGCGCTTTAGCGGGAGGGCAACCCCCTCCGTACCTCTGACAAGGCTTAGGCCGCAATAAGGGAATGCCTCATGGATAAACCGGGTGTCCCGGATTAGATAAGGCATGCAAAAAGAAGCACCCATGAAACCCTCCTCCGAACCCCTCGTCTTGAAGTCCCACCCACACGTGGGGGAACCCCACCCCCTGGCGCCCCTGTGGCGTGCGGTCCAGGTGCGCCTCATGGACAGCGCCGACGTCGAAGGAACCGTCGTCTATGCCGGTCCGAAAGACTGGCAGCTGGTCGAATCCTTCGTCCTGAGATCCGCCGCCTGAGCCTGTCGGAGTCCCCGGCTGCTTTCATTCTTCCAGGGTGCGAACCTTGGAGAAAGCAGCCGAGGGCTTTCAGTCTTCCATGGCGTGGCCGCTGCGCCTGCTCTGACCGCAGCCCAGGCCACAGTTCAGCAGGCCAAACGCACCCGCAGGCCACAAAGCACCAGAGTCTGGCACCTCCTGCTTCCTGTGCTCATCCTTGAGCGGGCGCAGACTCAGGTCGGAATCACGGCGCGGAATTCACCGGCTTGGGGCGCACGTGTAGATGCATCATCGGTGGGTTCCCTCCGTCCGTCACCTTCTTGAGTTCCAGGTAGGGCTGCTTTCGAATGAGCTCGCTCAATTTGGGGACTCCATAATTGCGCGGATCAAACGAGGGGCTCATTTTGACGAGCATGCTGCCCACGGCTGACAAAGGACGCCAGTCATCCTCTCCCTCCGATGCCTCGATCGCTGCCAGCAGCAAGGTTTTCAGTTTGGTTTGATTCGGGATCGCGGAGCCCGCCAGCTCCGGCGCGCTTGCCGCTGCAGCAGGTGCATCTCCTGCGGAAGCCGCTGGCGTCTGCCGCAAAATTTCGGTGTAAACAAACTTGTCGCACGCCGCCACAAAGGCCTCCGGAGTCTTCTCCGCTCCAAAGCCATACACCACCAGACCAGACTCCCGGATGCGCACGGCCAGGCGGGTGAAGTCGCTGTCTGAAGACACGATGCAAAAGCCATCCAGGTGGCCCGTGTGCAGCAGATCCATCGCCTCAATGATCAAGGCCGAGTCCGTCGCATTCTTCCCCGTGGTATAGCCAAACTGCTGAATCGGCTGGATGGCCAGCTTGTGCAGCACCTCCTTCCAGCCCTTGAGATTCTGCGTGGTCCAGTCTCCGTAGGCGCGTTTCACCGTGGCAATACCGTAGCGCGAGACCTCCGCCAGCAGTTCAGAGATGATGGCGTAGCTCGCATTGTCGGCATCAATAAGCACCGCCAGTTTCGCGCTGTTAGGATTTTTCATAGGGGAAGAGATCTAGTGCATGTCATTTGGCGGCACGGCATGAAGAGCAAACGATTTCACCGCTCCCCTCCGTGAAACCAGTGTGCAAATTCCATTGATTCATTTATCAAAGGCCCCGTCTGCAGCATCCTTCATCATTTATAATGGTCCCCCTCATGCGCCCCTTCCTCACACTCCTCGCCGCCGCGCTGCTGCTGTCTTCCGCCCTCCCCGCCGCAGAACCCCGCTGAATGCACAAAACGCCTGACATCTTATCCATCCACAGTCATAACAACACCGGTATGAA
>NZ_JBIPNG010000665.1:0-2864 GCF_044373815.1 Prosthecobacter sp.
CCAGCCGGTGATGTGGTCGAAATGCTTGAATGCCTCCAGCTGCATCACCCGGGGCATGATCTGCCCGCCCATGATCATGACCACCGTGAGGAGTGATTGGACGGTGGCGAGCAAATTGTCCAGACGCTCGCGCCCGAACCATTTGAGGCAGGCGTTGTACACCAGTACGATGCTGGCGGCGGAGAAGAGCATGAGCAGCGCGGTGGAAAACAGATGAGCAGGGATGAAGCGCCAGGTGCCGCCTTTGCTCCATGGGCCGGCGACGAGTCCGGCGAGATTCAGCGCCAGGGCGAGCACGAAAGCAAAGCCAGCCAGCACGGCGCACTTGGCACGCAGCATCTGCTGCGGAGTCACGGGGCGATGCAGCAGGATCTCCGCCTCCTCTTTCATGAAGAGCATGGTGCCCGCGCTGGAGGCCAGCGTGAGCGAGGCAAACATCAGCGTGAAGCCATGCAGCGTGCACGCAAAGAAAAAGGTGTCCGTGAACTTTGAGAGCATCGCGGGCATGAGGCCGACCAGTGCGTAAATGAAAAGGGTCAGGCCGAGTCCCATCTGCCGACGCGTTTTCTGCGCACCCGCCTGCTGCGCCGCACGCCCACGGAAGAGCAGCTTCCAGAACAGGCTGCGCAGCACCTTCGCGGGCGAGGGGGGCCGGCGGCCATGAGTGTGCGGCATGTTTTCAGCGGCGGTGCTCATGACAACATGCTTTTGGCAAAGGTCTCGGCACGTGCCTCCAGACCACTGAGGCCGGTAAGCTGGGTGAAGAGCTGCTCTAGGGTGTCCGCCCCGTGCTGGTGCTGAAGATCGTGCGGCGAGCCTTCCACGAGCAGTTTTCCCTGCGCCATGATGGCCACGCGATTGCACACGCGCTCCACGACATCCAGCACATGGGAGCTGTAGACGATTGTCTTGCCTTCGCGCGCCAGGGTTTCCAGCAGTGCCTTGAATCCGACGGCGGCATTGGCATCCAGGCCGTCCAGCGGCTCGTCCAGCAGGACGACCTTGGGATTGTGCAGCAGCGCGGCGGTGATGACGACCTTGCGCCGCATGCCTTTGGAGTATGCGCCCAGCAGCTTGGTGGTGAGCGTCTGCTCATCGAGCTCGAAGAAATCCAGGAACTGCCGGATGCGCGGCCGGGCCTCGTCCTCATAGATGCCGTAGAGCGCCCCGATCATCAGGAGAAATTCCAGGCCGGTGAGGGATTCATAGACCGCGCCGGAGTCCGGCACGAAGCCGAGCAGGCGCTTGGCCTCCACGGGATGGGTGGAGACGTTCACGCCGCAGATCAGCGCCGTGCCTTCGTCGGGCTGCAGCATGCCGGTGACCATTTTCAGGGTGGTGGTCTTCCCTGCCCCGTTGGGCCCCAGCAGACCCACGATCATGCCCGGTGGCACCTCCCAAGTCAGATGATCGACGGCAGTTTGAGCGCCGAAGCGCTTGGTGAGACCCTGAATGGAGATCATGGGAGCCGATCATCCATGGGCTGCGGGCGCTTGCAAGACAGCAATCAGGACAGCGTGAGAAGCATGAATTTTAATAGATATTAACTAAAACCCTTGCCGCTAAGGCTAAATTCAATATACTGACTGTAATTTCAATAATATGTCGCATTTCCCTTCCCAGCTCCCGACACGCCTGCGCTTCGCCGTGTTGTTGGTGCTTTTGATTCTTGGCATGCGCCAAGCATCGAAGGCTCAGGCTCCTGCTGCGCCGCTGCCTGCGGCAGGAACTTACGTCCCTGTGGGAGAAGGCGCCAGCATCAAGGTCAACTTTCCCAGCGCGCCCATCCAGGCGATCATCCCCTTTTACACCCAGCTCACGGGTAAAAAGCTCATCCTCGACTCCGCCCTCCAGGGAGAGATGCTCCGCATCATTTCCCCGCAGATGCTCACCAAGAAGGATGCCATCCTCTTCATTGAGTCCACTCTCCTGCTGAATGGCTATGCCATCATCAATGTGGATGCGACCACGGCGAAACTCATCAACCAGGCCGGAGGCAAAAGCCCCACTGCCGATGGCTTGAAGGTGTACAATTCCCTGCGTGACCTGCCGCTGAACGAGGAGATCTGCCACTACGTGCTGCCCCTGCAGTTCGTCTCGGCGGATGAAGCCTCCAAGGCATTCCAGCAGGTCATCAAACTTCATGCCTATGGAGCCATAACCGGCGTTTCGAATGACACCGCCCTCATCATCACGGAAAACAGCACCACCATCCGCAGCATCTGCGAGATCGCCCAGATCATCGACGTACCGCCGACGGAGACCTCCAATGAAATGATCAAGCTGGAGCGCTCCGATGTGGAGCTGGTGGCTGAGATCATCAATGAAATCTTTGAGCAGGAGGAAAAGGCGAAGAGCTCCACAGCCAATCCAACGGCCGCCGTGCCGAATGCCGCCGCACGTCCCGGAGTGCCTGCCGTGCCCGCCAGCCCTGCAGGAAACGCCGGCACCACCGCGACGAATCCCGCCGCTGCACGCGTCAAAGTTTTCCCGTACCGCCGCACGAATGAACTGCTCGTCATTGGCCGTCCGGTGGACATCACCTATATCAGGGGACTGGTCGAGAAACTCGACAAGCAGAGCGACGGCTCCAATTTCCTGAAGCGCCGCCTGAAGTACCTCGACGTGCTCGATTTTCTCATGGTGGCCTATAATGCGCTGGCCAAAGACACCGACATTCAAGGCAACAACGACGGTGCCATCGCAGGCTCTCCAGGTGACGGTGGAAGCCCCCGCCGCAAATCCGGTGCCTCCTCCGACTCTTCCTCCGATGACAGCAACAGCAACAACTCCAACGGTTTCGGCAGCAGCAGCAACTCCGCCTATGGAGCCAACACCGGCCTGGGTGGCAGCTTCGGCAACTC
>NZ_JBIPNG010000666.1:0-2862 GCF_044373815.1 Prosthecobacter sp.
GCTGTGGGAGGTGATGTGGGTCTAGCCGCTATTCGCGACAGCGGAGGAGTCTTTTCTTGAACTTGCGCGGGGTGGCGGCATACCTAAAAAATGGCCGAATCAATCTCTGGCTCTGAACATCACATTGCCAACAGCGTTTCCGGTCAGCACTCCGGACTGATGATCCTTGGTGGCGGCCCGGCGGGGCTTGCAGTGGGGCACTTTGCGCGCAAAGCAGGACTCGAATTTCAACTCTTGGAGGCTTCTTCCCGTTTTGGCGGCAATGCGACGACCTTTGTTGAAAACGGATTTCGTTTTGATTCAGGGGCGCACCGGCTGCATGACCGGGACAAGGCCATGACTCAGGAAGTTAAAGCTCTGCTCGGAGATGATTTGCTTGAATGCAACATTCCGAGCCAGATTTATCACCATGGGAATTTTGTCGATTTTCCGCTGTCGCCGTTGAATCTGGTACGTGCGCTGGGCGTGCCTGCCAGCGTGCGGGCATTGGGCGCTTTTATTTCCGCGAGGATGTCGCGACGCAGCGCATCGCAGTCATTTGAGATGCAGGCGATCCGGGCTTATGGCCGTGACATCGCGAATCGTTTTTTGTTGCGTTACTCTGCCAAACTTTGGGGGTTGCCCTGTTCGCAGCTTTGTCCTTCCGTTTCAGGCAAGCGTCTGCAGGGCTTGGATTTGCGCACATTTCTGCTGGAGGCGTTTCGTGGCAGGAGCGCCAAATCTGCGCACCTCGACGGCCATTTTTATTATCCTCGTCATGGCTTCGGCATGATCACGGATGGACTGGCCGCCTCCTGCGGGCGGGAGCGCCTGCGGGCCAACGCGCGCGTCACTGGCATGCAGCATGATGGCCAGCGCATTCTCTCGCTGCAAATCAACGGCGAAGAAGCCGTCCCGGTGGAGCAAATCATCAGCACCCTGCCGCTGCCGCTGATGGCCAGTCTGCTTGCTTCTGGGCTGCCAGACTCAATCCGAGATGACGTCGCAGGACTCAAATTTCGCAATGTCGTACTGGTGGCCTTGTATTTGAACAGACCTTCCGTCACAAAGGTGGGATCAGTGTATTTCTCCGATCCGGATTTTCCCATGACGCGCGTCTATGAACCTCGGAACCGCAGTGCTGCCATGGCACCTGCTGGTCAGACTATGCTGGCGGTTGAAATTCCGTGCAATGCTGCCGATGAGGTGTGGCGGCAGGATGACGCCGAACTGGTCCGCCTTGTGGCGGACAAGCTCAAAGTCTGTGGCTGGTTTCACGAGGATGAGGTGCTGGGGGGCTGTGTGAAGCGCCTTCCCGCCGCCTACCCGGTTCTCGAAGAAGGCATCCGGGGGCGGGTGCAACGGATTATGGATGCGCTTTCCCGGTTTGAAAATCTCACCATTCTGGGTCGCAACGGAGAATTCCGCTACACTCACACGCATGACATGCTGCGTGCCGGGCATGATGTGGTGGCTGCATTGGTACAGACGCAGAAGCAGACATGAAGGCCAGCGCTCCTGAAACTCGGACGACCCGGCGGGTTCGCTGGATTTGGATGATCCTGCTGGGGTGTCCTGCTGCCGTTTTGCTGGGGTCGTATGTACTGCTGGCACTGCATCATGGGGTTTGGAATGTATTTCCAGTCGTGGTGCATGAGAATGGTCGTTACACGCTCACTCAAACGATTTTCTATTTCAGGCATTTCGTGCGCGAACTGCCAGTGAACACCTTGATCGCCATGGCGCTGGGGATGCTGGCGGGGCTGCATTCGCCGCTGGAGCAGGGCAGCTCCGCACAGTCGGGAAAAGCATGCCGCCATGCTGGTCTGGCCGCTCTCCTGATGGCAGCAACCGCGATCACCATCACTTGGGTGCAATATGACCGGAACGAGGCCTGGACCGAATTCGCCCAGTATCGCACACGGGATGAACTGGCCGATTTTGGTTCCCACTGGCGCTACCATCTCCTGCACATCGTTGACAGCTTCCTGTTTTGCATGGGCATGCTGCTGGTGAGCCGAGGTCTGACAAATGCGGGTGGTTTGAATCGAAGAGCGCTCGGCTGGCTGGCGGTCTTGGGGGTGGCTTTTGTCGTGATCACTCTGGGATTTGGATCGCCGCTCAGAGCGCTGACAGATCCGCTCTACCTCGCGCATCAGGCACGCGAAATCGAAACTCACCGGTTATTGACGCTCTGTCCGGCTCTGGCCTGCTTGTTGTTGCTTGATCAGCGCCTTGCTGTTTCCTCCAGGCTGTCTGTGGTCAATTGGAGGATGATCTGGCTGGGGGTGGCTTGGGTTGTCCTGGCCACGCTGATCCCGCTTTGGATTGTCTGGCGGCTGAAAGAGGTGAACATCGGCTCCCTGGCGCAGCGGCAGACAGGTCTGTGGCAGCTTGCTGCAGCGCACCATTTTGAACATCTGCTGGACTCTGTTTACGTGACTTTGCTTTCGGCATGGGCCTATTTGAGCGTGATGCGCAGGCGCACCTCTGCCAATTCACCATGAAAAGTTCTTTGTTCCAACCCTGGCTGATGCGGATCATTCGAGTGGGTGCCGTTTTGTTTGCCGCCGCTTTTTTGGGTGTGGGAGCATTCTTTGCTCTGAGTGAACCCCGGGGCTTTGATGGAAATGTGCGAAACGCGTTGTCCGGTTCGCAGGATCTCCTGCTGCGTCACAATGAGGTGCGCATGCTCCTGATGGGGGAGAATATTTATCAACTCGACCCACTCAAAGACCTTAATCTGCGCGCCGCGACCTTGCTTGGCGCGGGCCAGCTCGTAGGCGCAGATTACTTTCCATCCACGCTGCTGCCAGTTCTGCTGATGGCCAAACTCCCTTTCAATGCAGTCAAAACATTGTGGCTCATCATCAGTCTGGGGTC
>NZ_JBIPNG010000667.1:0-2859 GCF_044373815.1 Prosthecobacter sp.
TGGGCTTTGTCGTTCTTGCCTTTCTCACAGATCGACCTCGAAATGCAACGTGGCTCACTCAAGCCGAGCGCGATCATCTCGAAGGCGTGCTCGCTGCTGAAGCGGCGGCAAAGGAGGCGACGGGAAAAATCACCGTCTGGCAGGCGCTGCGATTGCCTGCGGTGTGGCTGCTGGTAGTCGGTGTGCTGGTGGGCAACAGCGGCGGCTACGCGCTCAGCTTTTGGTTGCCGACCACAGTGAAGAATCTTTCCGGTGGCTCTGATCAAATGACGCTGCTCTGCAGTGGCCTCTACTACAGTTGCGGCATCCTCAGCGTGCTAGTCTCCGGCCAGACGGCGGATCGCACGGGAGATCGCAAATGGCACGCGGCGGGCGGCATGATCGCCACCGGTATCTTCCTCCTGTGCAGCACGATTCCAGGACAATCCTTCGGCACGCAGATGATCTGGCTCTGCCTCACCGCGCTGGGCGCATTCTTCTGGATCGCACCGTTTTGGACACTGCCATCGCTCACGCTCACCGCCTCCGCCGCTGCAGTGGCCACCGGTCTGATCAACATGGGTGCGAACCTCGCCGGCTACGCAGGCAACCACGTCACCGGCTGGTTGCGCACGCATGGCTACGGCGAAATGCAGTGCCTCCACTTCCTCGCCGCCTGCTTCATCGTCGGCGGCGTCATTATCAGCTTTCTACGTCTCAAACCTAAAACAGCATGAGTTCCCTCACGAACCAATCATCCCCCCTTCAACTCTACCGCACCATGCTCACGATCCGCATGGTGGAAGAACGCCTGGCAAAATCGCATCAGCGCGGGCTCATTCACGGTGCCTGCCACACCTATGTTGGCGAGGAAGCCATCGCCACAGGCGTGTGCGCACACTTGCATGATGCGGATGCCGTCTTCAGCACGCATCGCGGTCATGGACATGCGCTCGCCAAAGGCATGGAACCGCGCCAGCTCATGGCGGAACTTTATGGCCGTGAGACCGGCTGCTCGCGTGGTCGCGGAGGCTCCATGCATCTGTTTGCACCGGAGATCGGTATGATGGGCACCAGTGGCATCGTCGGCCCCTGCATCCTGCAAGCCACCGGCGCTGGCTACAGCTCATTGATCATGAAGACAGGCAACGTCGGTGTCGCCTTCTTCGGCGATGGCGCGGCGAACAACGGCGCGTTTCACGAAGGCCTGAATATGGCGAGCATCTGGAAGCTGCCGGTGTTGTTCGTGTGCGAGAACAACCAGTTCGCCACCGAGGTTCCGTTTTCCAGTGTCGCTGGCAATCCTAGCGTGGCAGCCCGAGGCGCGGCGTACGGCATCGCCAGCATCGAAGTGGATGGTAACGATGTGCTCGCCGTGGAAGCCGTGGCCCGCGAGGCCGTGAAGCGCGCTCGCAACGGTGAAGGCCCGACGCTCATCGAATGCAAAACCTACCGCACACGTGCGCATGCCGAAGGCATGGGCGATTTCACTTACCGCACGCGCGAAGAGGTGGAGCAGTGGAAAGCACAGTGCCCCATCGCTCGATTGAAGAAGCATTTGCTAGACCACAACCTGGCGACCGATGCCGAACTCAACACCATCGAGCAGGAGGTCGCCACACTCACTGAAACGGCGCATGAGTTTGCCGAAAAGAGCGCCTATCCAACTGCCGAGAGCGCCACCACTCACATCTATGCTTCATCAGCAACTGCGCCTCATCGTGAGGTGCCATCGTCATCTTCAGCTACACGCGAGCTGACCTTCATGAAGGCCACGCTTGAAGCGCTGACCGAGGAGATGGCACACAATCCGAAGATCTTCGTCATGGGCGAAGGCATCGGCGTCCGTGGCGGCAACTTCGCCACCACCAGCGGCTTGTTTGTGATTCATGGCCCCGAACGACTGCGCGATACGCCGATCTGCGAGCGCGGCTTCGTGGGGCTCGCTGGAGGCGCCGCCATGACTGGAACTCGACCAGTGATTGACTTCATGTTCGCCGACTTTGTGCTCGATTCCGTGGGCGAGATCGTCAATCAGATCGCCAAGATGCAATACATGAGCAGCGGGCGACTGAAGATGCCCGTTCTTATGCGCGGCTGCATCGGCATCGGTCACGCAGCGGCCACGCATCACAGCGGCAGCTACTACTCGATGTATGCGCACTTCCCAGGCCTGCGTGTCGTGGTTCCTTCATCACCGCGCGATGCGAAAGGCCTGCTCAAAACCGCCCTCACTTGTGATGACCCCGTGCTCTTCCTCGAACATCGCGAGCTGATGACCGTGAAAGGCCCCGTGCCGGAGGAAGAGTACTTCATCGACTTCGGCAAAGCCGCCATCGTGCGCGAAGGCAGCGATGTCACCGTCGTCGCGCTTGCTCTGATGGTTCACAAGACACTCGCCGCTTGTGAGACCCTCGCGAAGGAAGGCATCTCTGTCGAACTCATCGACCCGCGCACCGTTGCACCGCTCGATGTGGACACCATCATTCAGTCCGTAGCAAAGACTGGCCGCCTCATCATCGTGGACGAAGACTTCGCCCATTGCGGCATCGGAGCCGAGATCGCCGCGCAACTCGCCGACCGTGGGTTCGACGATCTCGACGCCCCTATTCGCCGCCTCAACGGCAAACCCTCGCCCACGCCCTACAGTCCCACACTTGAGGCAGCGGTAGTTCCGAATGTCGAATCCATCGCCCAAGCAATTCGCGAACTTTGCGCTGAATAGTCAACGCCATGCCCATTAACATCACATTACCCCGGCTCGGCTGGTCCATGGAGGAAGGCAAGTTCCTCGCATGGCTGAAGCAGGATGGCGACTTCATCAAAGAAGGAGATCCCATATTTACCCTCGAAAGCGACAAAGCCGCGCAAGAAGTCGAA
>NZ_JBIPNG010000230.1:0-9968 GCF_044373815.1 Prosthecobacter sp.
CGACGGCCGCGATGCTGCGGGCGATGGCGGCAGGGTTTTTGTGCTGCCAGACATTGCGGCCGATAGCCACACCGGCGGCACCGGCGTCCATGGCGTCTTCGACCATCTTCAGGAGGCCTGCGTCGTCTCCCATGGCGGCGCCACCGAGGATGATGACAGGGACGAAGCTCTGGCCGATGATGCGGCGGAAGTCGTCCACAGTACCATTGGTGGGGTAGGGGGTCTTCACGACGTCCGAGCCAAGTTCAGCTGCGAGGCGGACGGCGAAGCTGACATTTTCCACGGTGTATTTTTCCGGAGCACCCAGCGCGTAGGGCAGGGACTCAAGGATGACGGGAATGTCGGTGTCGAGGCTGAGGCGAATGAGATCGGCGCACTCCTGGAAATTGGCCTTCTCATAGGCGGAGAAGGGGTAGAGCATGTTCATGACGGCATTGGCACCGACCATTTCTGCTTCTTCTACGCCGAAGACGCCGATGCTGCCAGCGCCTTCACCCGTGGTGCGGGTGTTGTAGACGTCCGTGCGGAGGATGATGCCCTTGCCGGCGAGGCTGTCGGCCGCACGCAGGGCGACGCCGAGATTCATGACGTAGCCATCGACGAACTCATTGACCTGATCGATGAGCTGAAAGGGATTTTCCAAACCAGGCACAGGAATGGCGCAACCGTGGTCAATGGGAAGGATGACGGTCTTGCCGTTGCGAAAGAGGGATTCGAGATTTTCCTGGCGATTCATGGGGGCGGGATTGGGAATGAGACGTTTCTTCGCAGCGATGTACGCCGCGTGCAAACCAAAATCCACCCCTTCCGGCCTGCCGCATTCTCAGCGGGCAATTCTCTGGGGCTGACTTTTGACCTTTTCGATTTCTCGGTTGGAACTTTCCTCCGCGCGCTCAAAGCGTGTTTTGTCACGTTTGTGATCGCGCACCAGGTCAACCGTCCAGAAGGCTCCGCTGAGGCCGGTGGAGAGCAGGAGCAGGAACAGTGTGAAGCAGATGAAGGACATCTGGCGTTCCTGGCTGCGCCGCTGATCCCGATTGGAATCCACATCGAGCACTCCGAGCAAGTCCATCCACCAGAGTCTCCAGACACTCGGGTCACGTGCGATGTTCAATGCCCAGAAACTGACGAACAGCGCTAGAATGGAGGCGATGGCGAGGCCGATGGGCATACTATATCAAACTTTGCCCGGAAACACGCACGCAACGGATGTCGTTTTCAGATGAAGCTGCAGTCGCAATTCACCAGTTTTTGATCCATTTCACGGACACGGTTGGGTCCGTCAAAGTGCTGATGCTTTGCTTGGTGGTGTTGACCTCATCTTCTGAGTATGACCAGAGATCATACGTGGTGTTGATGGTGGTGGGAGTGGGGGAACTGCCCCCGCTTCCAGAGCCGGTCGTCGTGGTGGGGATTGCTGCTTTCAGGTACTGAAAGGGGTGACCAAAGCCGTCGATCAGCATGAAAGTGTTGCCTTTTCGGGTGAAGATGGTCTGGGGGATTTCGACGAACATCTTGTTTTTGAGCTCGGCAACGCCTTCCACTTTGCCATCCGACGTGCCGCCTGATCCGCTTCCTGAAGCATCGCCGGTGACCCCCTTGATCTGGTCGTAACCGTCACCAGTCAGCGCCTGATAGAGGCAAGAAGCCCCGGAGGTGTCATACGTGGCCAAGCCGGGAGGAAACTGCACCATTTGATTGCTGTTTGCCGGCTGTGGGTATTCACCGAATTCCGTGTTGTAGCGTTCAAGGGCGAGTTTGATCGCCTCAAACGTTCCTGTGGTAAGGCGCCGTTTTGAGGAGCGCATGGCATAGGTGTATCCGCCCATGGTCAGGGCGGCAAGCAACGAGATGATGGTGACCACGATGAGCATCTCCACCAGTGTGAAGGCGCGCGTACGTGAATGGAATGACAGGCGGGTTGATTTCATGACTCCAAGGTTGGTTGGGGGTGGTGTCCAGTCTTAGCCGCCAGCGCCGCTGAGGTTTTTAATCACGTCGATGAGCGGGAGGAAGAGGGCCATGACGATGACACCCACGACGAGGGCGAGCACGACGATCATCAGGGGCTCCAGCATGGAGGTGAGGGCGGAGACGGAATTGTCCACTTCGTCTTCATAGACGTCAGCGATTTTCAGAAGCATTTCAGGAAGCTGGCCGGTTTCCTCGCCCACGTCGACCATGGAGATCACCATCGGGGGGAAGACTCCGCTGGACTCCAGAGGCGCCACCATGGACTCACCTTCTTTCACTGCGTCATGCACCTTGGTGATGGCGTCGGAAATGATTGTGTTGCCGGCGGTGTCACGGGTGATGTTCAAGGCCTGCAAAATGGGCACGCCGGAGGTCACCAGCGTTCCCAAGGTGCGGGTGAAGCGCGAGATGGCAGTTTTGCTCTGCACATCGCCGAAGAGCGGGAGTTTGAGCTTGGAGCGGTCGATCCAACGGCGTCCGCCTTTGGTGGCGGCCATCATGCGCCAGCCGGCGATGATCGCTACCAGACCGGCCACCTGATACCAGATGTAGTCGTACATGGTGCGGCTGAAGCCGATGACGAATTTCGTCAAGGCCGGCAGCTTGTCTTTGCCGCCCGGGATCATGTCATCAAAGATGGACTCAAAGCGGGGAACGATGACCAGCATGAGGAAGACCATGATGGCTGCGGCGATGAACATGACGATGATCGGGTAAACCATCGCCGCGACAATCTTGTTCTTGAGCTTCTGGGCCTTTTCCTGGTATTCGGCAAGACGGTTGAGCACGAGCTCAAGCACACCGCCAAGTTCACCGGCTTTCACCATGTTGATGTAGAGCTTGTTGAAGATGCGCGGGTACTGCTGGAGGCTTTCTGAAAAGGTGCTGCCAGTCTGAACATTGTCCGCCAGGGTGGTGATCGTGCCTTTCATCACCAGATTGGGCTCCTGACGGCCCAGCACGGTGAGACCGCGCAGCAAAGGCAGGCCAGAATCGATGAGCGTGGCGAGCTGGCGCGTGAAAATCATCAGGCTCTTGCTCTTTACCTTGGCGTTTGCGCCGACTTTGACGGTCTTCGTTTTGCCCTTGGAGGTGGATTTGACGCGCTTCTTGATGGCTGCCGCCTGGCCCTGGCCTTCGGCGGCGACGCTGGTCGGATAGAGACCGGTCTGGCGCAGTTGATTGATGGCATCTGCCTCGGAGGCAGCGTCAAGATCTCCGGCGGTTTCCTGTCCGTTCTGATCCAGGGCGATGTAATGAAACGTGGGCATAGGGGCGTATCGTGGCGGCGTTAGTTCAGGGTAATTTTAGAATACCGGGACGGCGGGTGTTCTGTCCATCAAATAATGTACAGGGTTGCACTCGGAAGGGGCGCCGTCTGGCGTTGCGGGATCAGGTGTATTTCAGGACTTCCTCGATGGTCGTTGATCCATCGTAAATTCCGCGCAGGCCGTCTTCACGCAGGGTGACCATGCCAAGTTCGATGGCTTTCTGCTTCAAGACGATGGAGGGAGCGCGGCTGGTGATGAGCTCGCGGATGGGGTCGGTGACGTCCAGCAGCTCGTAGAGGCCCTTTCGGCCTTTGTAGCCGCTGTTGCCGCAGGCGGAGCAGCCCGAGCCGGTGTAGAACTGCTTCCCACCGAGATCCTCCGGCGTTAGACCAAGCTGATTGAGAATGCTCAGGCTCGGTTCATACGGCGAACGGCAGCTTTTGCAGATGGTGCGCAGAAGGCGCTGGGCGAGCACACCCTCCAGAGTGGCGGAGACGAGGAAGGGTTCCACCCCCATGTCAACCAGACGGGTGACGGCCCCGGCGGAGTCGTTGGTGTGCAGGGTGCTGAGCACCAAGTGGCCGGTAAGTGACGCCTGGATCGCGATCTGGGCGGTTTCAAGGTCACGCATTTCTCCCACCATGATGCGGTCAGGGTCCTGACGCAGGAAGGAGCGCAGGGCCTTGGCAAAGGTCAGCCCCACCGCGTCATTGATCGGCACCTGCATGACGCCATCGAGTTCGTATTCCACCGGGTCTTCGGCGGTGATCAGCTTGCAGTCGATGGTGTTGATCTTCCGCAGGCAGGCGTAGAGAGTAGTGGTCTTGCCGGCTCCGGTCGGACCGGTGACAATGAAGATGCCGTTGGGCTTGTGGATGGTCTCGACGATGTAGTCTTGAAGGAAGGGCTGCATGCCCAGCGCATCGAGCTCGATGTTGATCGAGGAGCGGTCAAGAACACGAAGCACCACGGACTCACCGTGCTGCGTGGGCAGGGAATTGACGCGCATGTCCACCGGCTTGCCGCCGACGTTGGTCATGATGCGTCCGTCCTGCGGGATGCGGCGCTCGGCGATGTTCATGTTCGACATGACCTTGATACGAGAAATGATCGAGGTGGCCAGATGAATGGGCGGCGGCGCCATTTCATACAGCGCACCATCCACACGATAGCGGATTTTAAACTCACGCTCAAAGGGCTCAAAGTGAATGTCGCTCGCGCGCTCCTTGATGGCCTGCTGCATCACCAGATCGACGAACTTGACGATGGGCGCGGAATTCGCTTCGGCTTCGGCGGTGATCCCGTCTTTGCCGCTCTTGCCGAGCTGGCCGAAGATTTCCTCAATGCTGGGTGCGCCAGCGCCATAAAACTTTTCGATCAAGGTCAGCACCTGGCTGCGACGGGCGACCACCGGCACAATCGTTTTTTCGAGACCAAAGCGCAGGTCTTCCACCAGCTGGGGATTGAGCGGATCAGTGAAGGCAACGTGCAGGCCCTGCGCATCCAGAGTGATCGGAAACGCTCCGTAGAGGCGTGCCATGCCCGCTGGAATCAACGCGATGACGGAGGGCGGTGGTTCGAAATTGTCGAGGTCGAAGTGGTCGGCACCGAGTTCATCGGCGACCTGCGCCCAGAATTCATCCTCATTGGTGTAGATGCCGTAGGCCAGCAGCACCTGGACAATGTCTTTGCCGTTTTGCACGGAATCCTGCTCGATGTCGTAGGCGAGACCTTTGTCGATCACGCCCCGGCTTTTGAGCATCTCTACCACATTATGGGGAGTCATAGTCGTCTGTAAGAAATGAAGTTCGTTGGGGAAGTCTGGGAGTGAGGATCAATCGGCGTCAGACATGGTCGCTTCGATCACTTCGTCGGCGGTGGTCATGCCGGAAAGCACCTTGCGGATGCCGTCCTCACGCAGTGTGCGCATGCCCAGTTCGCGTGCTCGTTTGCGCAACTGGGGAGTGGTGAGCTGCTGGTTGATCATGCCGCGCACTTCGTCGTTGATTTTGAAAATCTCCACGAGGGACATACGACCGCGGAAACCGCGCTGGCGGCATTTGGAGCAGCCGACGGCGCTCATGATGGTGGACTCAGCCATCTGGGCAGCTTCGAGACCGAGGGAACGCAGCTCATGGGTGGAGAGTTTGCCGGGCTGTTTGCAGTCTGGGCAGAGCTTGCGGACGAGTCGCTGTGCTTCGATCGCGCGGACGGCGGAGGCGGTGAGGAAAGGCTTGACCCCGATGTCCGTGAGACGTGCCACGGCGCTCGGCGCATCGTTCGTGTGCAGCGTACTGAAGACCAAGTGACCCGTGAGCGATGCCTGGATGGCGATGGAAGCCGTCTCCAAATCTCGAATTTCCCCCAGCATGATGATGTTCGGCGCCTGACGCAGCATGGCGCGCAGCGCAGCGGCGAAGGTCATGCCGACGTCTTCCTTCACCATGACCTGATTGATCCCCGCGAGTTCGTATTCGACAGGGTCTTCCACCGTGATGATCTTGCGGTCAGGACGGTTGATGAAATTGAGGCAGGCGTACAGCGTGGTCGTTTTGCCGGAGCCCGTGGGGCCGGTCACCAGAATGATGCCGTCAGGCAGTGTGATGAGCTGCTCAAAGGAGGCCTGGTCATCACTCAGGAATCCCAGGTCCACGAGGCCGAGCTTCAGGCTGCTTTTGTCGAGCACACGCATGACGACGCTTTCGCCGTTGTTGGTGGGGATGATCGACACACGCATGTCGATCTCCTTGTCATTGAAGTGCATCTGGATGCGGCCGTCCTGCGGGATGCGCTTTTCATCCAGCTGCATGGAGCCGGTCATGATTTTGAGACGCCCGATGATCGCGGAATGGAGGCGTTTGGGGTGATGCTCCACGTCCACGAGGACGCCGTCCATGCGGTAGCGGATGCGGATGTCCTTCTCCAGCGGCTCCACGTGAATGTCTGAAGCCTTTTGCTTGAAGGCCTCCATCAGCATGTTCTGCACCAGCCTGATGACCGGAGCGTCAGCGTCTGAGGAAGTGCCAGCGTCTGCGCCCTTCGTTTCAATGCCAAGAATGGCTTCATTGCCATAGATATTGGACTGCACCGTCTTGATCAGACCCGGGGTGGAGCAGTAGTACTCAATGTCCGGCTGCAGCACATGCGGCAGAGCATCCAGCGTTTCGAAGTCAAACGGGTCGGACACTGCAATCTGCAAGGTGCTCCCGTTCATCCCCAGCGGCGCGATTTTATATTTCTTGGCCACATCCACAGGAACGAGTCCCTTCAGGCCAGGATGTGCTTCGAAGCCATTCAGATCGACGTATTCCATGCCGGAGCTGACGGCAACCGTGCGTGCGATCTGCTCGTCGGTGATCGTGCCTGTTTTAACCAGAATGGCAACGGCGCTCTCTCCAGGTTTCAGACCTGTTTTTGCATGCTGGATGTCACGCTCGGACAGCTGGCCGGTTTCCAGGAGCTGTTCGAGGAGGTATGCTTCATTGGAGTACATGAATTCGGATCTGCTTGGCGGGTGGTGCGTGAAAACGGTATTTTACGATAATCATCAGACTACAACCTCACGCAGGAAAGTGTCAACGTCTCGGCGCGCGCAACATGAAAATTGATGACAATGAATGACAAACCGCTCCCGGAATGAGCGTTCGACTTGCCCTGCCCACCAATCACGACGACTCACCACCACCATCATGCACATCGCTCAGCGCCTTTCCGTCCCGTTTCTCGGCATCTGCCTTGCTTTTTCCAGTTTCACTCCGAGCAAGGTCGGGGCACACGATGCGGGCACGCAGATGTCCGCCATTGCCAAGGTTTTTCTGGCTGCGCTGACCCCGGAACAAAAAGCGAAGGCTTGTTTCGAATTTGCCGCCGAGGAGCGTGAAAACTGGCACTTCATCCCGCGTGAGCGCAAGGGGCTGCCCCTCAAGGAAATGACGCCGCAGCAGCGTCTGCTCGCCCACGCTCTCCTGAATACCGGTCTCAGTTTCCGTGGCTCCGCCAAGGCGGTGACGATCATGAGTCTTGAAGAAGTGCTTTATCAAATGGAAGGCGCAGATGTATCCAAGCGCGCCGCCGTCCGTGAAAAGCGTGATCCAGAAAAATACTTTGTCTCGATTTTCGGCGAACCCGCCGACAAGGGAGCTTGGGGCTGGCGTGTGGAAGGACATCACCTGTCCTTGAATTTCACCATCAAAGACGGCCAGATGCTCCGTGCCACTCCAGCTTTCATGGGCACCAATCCGGGTGAAATCCGCCAAGGGCCGCTCACCGGACTGCGCGTGCTGGGGATTGAGGAGGAGCTGGGCCGTGAACTGGTCAAGTCTCTCACGCCCGAGCAGTTCAAGACGGCGTTCGTCGCAACGGAAGCTCCCAAGGAAATGATCACCGCTGCGGAGCACAAAGTGAGTCCGCTGGCACCTGCCGGTCTTGTCGATTCCGAACTCAACCCGAAACAGAAGGACATGCTCACGCGCATCATCGCCGAGTACATTGACCGGATGCGTCCCGAAATCGCTGAAGCCGCCCGCGCTGAGTTTAAAGAGAGCGGTCCGATTTATTTCGCCTGGGCTGGTGGCAAGGAGCGCGGCGAACCGCACTACTACCGTGTGCAGGGCAAGACCTTCCTGCTCGAGTATGACAACACCCAGAACGATGCCAACCATGTGCACAGCGTCTGGCGCAGCTTTGACGGTGACTTTGGCCGTGATCTGCTCGGTGAGCATGTGAAGAAGGCTCATTGATCCTGGCTGCTCCATGCGGGAATGATGGTTTTCCCGCATGAGATGGTGCGCGCATTTTGCGTGCCTATTCTCGTTGCACACATCTATTCGCAAGCTGTTCACAGCTTGTTCGCTGTGTTTGAACAGATCTTCACATTTTAATGCAAATTAATTTTGAATGTTTTGTTCTCACGGATGGAAAATTCAAAAAATATATCGAAGAAGAGCTTGTTTCATGTGTCGGTTTCGACATACAAAGAAGTGTCGTTTAAAAAGATATTCGATGGCCTCCTGATTGCTCCCATTTGAATCCTACCGACGCATCTTACCAACCTAATCCCGACCTCATTCTTCCAGAAACAATCATCATGGCGCGCAACGATGAAAACTCGAATCACACTTCCCTCAATGGCTCGGCTCACCATGCAAACACCGAACTGTTCACGCCTGTTCCCACGGTCTGGGATCAGGTCTGCGAAGTTTTGGTGAAGCGCCTGGGGGGCGACAACTTTCAGCGCTGCTTCAGCGGCACCTCCGGTCGTCTGGCGGATGATGGCAGGTTCATCATCACCGTGCCGAATCCGATCCACCAGCTCTGGATCGAGAGCAATCACACGGTGGCCGTTGCCGATGCCGTGGCTGAAGTCACAGGAGTCCCTGCAGTCATTGAGTTTCATGTGGCAACGGAGCCGACCCCCGTTTCCTACGCGCCAATGCCTGAACTCAAGGCGGCGCGTGTCAACGCCGGTGACCAGGCTCCGATCCGTTTCTTCAGTGAAGCGGGATTGAATGCCAAGTTCAACTTCGACAGCTACGTCATCGGTCCAAACAGCAGCTATTCCGTGGCTGTTGCCAAGGCTGTGGCTGAAAAGCCGGGCCGCATCTACAATCCGCTGTTTTTCTACGGTGCCACCGGCCTTGGCAAGACGCATCTCCTGCAGGCCATCGGCCAGGAAGTGCTGGCGCGCAAACCACGTGCCAACGTGCGCTACGTCACCTCCGAGCAGTTCACCAACGAGTTTGTGGACGCCATCAAGCGCCAGACCTTCAGCCAGTTCCGCCAAAAATACCGCAAGGTGGATGTGCTGCTCATCGACGATGTGCAATTCTTCGAAGGCAAGGACAGCACGCAGGAGGAGTTCTTCCACACCTTCAACGAGCTCTTCAACAACGCGAAGCAGATCGTCCTCGCCAGCGACCGCCCGCCGAGCGAAATCAAAAATCTCGAAAGCCGTCTCGTCTCACGCTTTGAGTGGGGCCTTGCCACGCAGATCCAGGTGCCGGACTTTGAAACCCGCATCGCCATCCTGCGCCGCAAACAGAGCGACTTCAATGTCTCTCTCGACCCATGGATCCTCGACTTCATGGCACAGCGCATCCGCATCAACGTGCGCAAGCTGGAAGGCGCGCTCATGCGCGTGGCTGCCCACGTCTCCCTCGAAGGCACCGTCCCCACGGAGTCTGCGCTCGCGACGATGCTTCATGATGTGATCGATGAAGATCCTTCAAAGACCGTCACCGTGGACCGCATTCAGCGCATCATCGCCACGCATTACGATCTGCGCGTCAGCGACCTCACCGGCCCACGGCGTCCGAAAAACATCGCCGAAGCCCGTCAGGTGGCCATGTATCTCACGCGCACCCTTACCAAGCTGCCGCTCGTGCAGATTGGTGATGAATTCGGCGGCCGTGACCACGGCACCGTCATCCACGCCTGCAAAGTCGTCACGAACCTCGTCAACGGTTCCAACGACTTCAAGCGCACGCTGGATTCACTCGCTGGGAAAATCCGCGAGAGCTGAATCACGCTCCCACGCGTGGCCTGGAGCATCGAGAACGCACGAGCGTTTTGGAGTGCTCCAGTCCTCTGGAGCTTTGCGCAGGCATAGAGACGTTCGAAAGCGCCGGAGGACCGGCGCATTGATTCGCTGCGCTCACCCTCCGGGCAGCCTGCGGCTGTCTATTTGCCTTCGGCGGTCTTCGACCCGCTTCGCTCCGATTCCTG
>NZ_JBIPNG010000231.1:0-9957 GCF_044373815.1 Prosthecobacter sp.
ATCGGCTGGCGAGCACGGGCAATCCTGAACATCCGGATGCTGGGAACAAGCTGCGGTGGCGCATGAATGCGAAGCGACTGGAACTGGAGCCGCTGCGGGACACGCTGCTGCAGCTTGCGGGGAAGCTTACGTTTGACCGACCTGAAGGCATCCAGGTGGCGGGCACGGGTGGCAAAGGGCGGCATGGTTTGACGCGTGGGCTGCTCAGTGTTGAAGATGGGTATCGCACGATTTATCTGCCGGTGGTGCGGGACAATGTGCCGGAGCTTTTCAGCACGTTTGATTTTCCTGGGCCGACGCAGATCAAGGGGCAGCGAGATGTCACGACGGTGGCTCCGCAGGCTTTGTTTTTTATGAACAACCCGATGGTGGAGGAGCTGGCGGGTGAGATCTCGGAGAAAGCTGGGAAGGATGTGAAGGCGGTCTATCGTGCTGTGCTGGGGCGAGGGCCGTCGAGTGAGGAGGTGCGTGATGCGGGTGAGCTGGATCTGCAGACGCTGGTGCAGGCGTTGCTGGGGACTGCGGAATTTCGATATGTGTTTTAACCTTTCATTTTCTACCATGACCACACGTCGCTCCATTCTCCAATCAACCAGCACCGGCTTTGGCTGGCTGGCGTTTAATGCGCTGCATCAGCAGTGGGCGAGTGCGGCGGCACCGCCGAAGACGATCAATCCACTGGCGCCGAAGGAGCCGCATTTTGCGGCTAGGGCGAAGCGGGTGATCTTTATGTTCATGCAGGGCGGGCCGAGTCACCTTGATACGTTTGATTTCAAGCCGGAGCTGGCGAAGGCGGAAGCGAACAAGGTACAGAAGTACATGGGGAGCGTGTTTGAGTTCAAGCCGAGGGGGAAGAGCGGGATCATGATTTCGGAGGCGTTTCCGGAGCTGGCGAAGCATGCGGATGAGCTTTGTCTGCTGAACGGGATGCAGACGCGAACGAATGCGCATCAGATGGCGACGGTGGCGCTGCACATCGGGAGTGAGACGTTTGTGCGGCCTTCGATGGGGGCCTGGGTTGTTTATGGACTCGGCACGGTGGCGGAGGATCTGCCGGGGTTTGTCACGATCAATCCGGCGGCGGACAATGGCGGGGCGATGAACTATGGATCGGCGTTTTTGCCTGCGACGTTTCAAGGTACGCGGCTGAGCACGGGCGGTGGGGGCGTGCCGGATCTGAGCAATGGGCGGCTGAGTGATGCGCAGCAACGGAAGCAGATCGAATTTATCCAGAAGGCGAATCGCAAGCTGCTCAGTGGTGATCCGGGGAACCCGGAGATTGAGGGGATTATTCAGAGTTATGAACTGGCTTACAAGATGCAGACGAGTGTGCCGGAGGTGCTGGATCTGGACAAGGAGCCGCAGAATATTCGGGAGCTTTATGGCCTGGATGACGGCGCTACGGAGCGCTTTGGCACGCAGTGTCTGATGGCGCGGCGAATGGCGGAGAAGGGTGTGCGGTTTATCCAGCTGACTTCACCCGGGTGGGATCATCACAATGGATTGCGTGACAATCTTGCGCGGCAGTGTACTTCGATTGACAAGCCGATTGCGGGATTGATCGCGGATCTGAAGCAGCGGGACATGCTGAAGGATACGCTGATTGTGTGGGGTGGTGAGTTTGGGCGTGGCAGTGGCTATGATAATGAGCCGTACAATGGCCGTGGTCACAATGGTGGCGGCTACACCATGTGGATGGCGGGTGGTGGGGTGAAGGGTGGATTTGCCTATGGCAGCACGAATGAGATGGGGGACAAGGCGGAGACGGGGATCCTCGGCACGCATGATCTGCATGCGACGGTGCTGCATCTGCTTGGGATCAACCATGAGCGGCTGACGTATCGCTATGCGGGAAGGAATTTCCGGCTGACGGATGTGAGCGGGGAGGTGGCGAAGGGGATTTTGGCGTGAGGGAGGAACACCGTACTGGGCGGATTCAATATGATGGGGGTGGCGACAGCGCGCTCGTCTGTGAGCGCGTGATGACGCCATGCTGGATTGGTGCCCCTGAGAATCGGGTGGTTTGGCGAAGAGCGCGTTGGAAGATGGGAAAGCAGGGCGTGCCAAACACGCCCAACCTACGTTAGGAGGCGCGCGCCGCTGCTATATTCCAATCGCCCGCTTCAGCAGATTCGCAGTGATGCGCTGTCGATGTGGCGGGGTTGATGGGAAGATCGGAGTATCGCTTGCTGCGGATTGCTGCGGAATAAATTCCGCGCTCCGCTGCTACGCACCTATCGCCCGTTTCAGCAGATTCGCGGTGATGCGTTGGACGCGGGGGTCGGTGCCGTGGGGGCGGGAGTAGTGGCTCCAGACGGGCATGTGGCCGGGGGGCTTGCTCAAGCCCTGGGCCCACCAGATGGTGGAGGCATTGAAGATGAAGTTTCCTTTCGGGCCGTCGAAGATCACGGCCTGCCACTGCTGCGGATTGCTGCCGCCCTGGAAGGCGGTGCCTGCGGCGACGATTTCGAGGCCGGGCAGGTCCTTCGGGGCATCGCCATGATACTCCCAGCCGATCATGCCGGGAATGGTGTCCCCCTGCTTCATGCCCGTGCCTTTAAAGACCCAGTGCGCAGGCTTGGTGCAGATCCAGTCGCCACCTCCGTTCACGGGGTCGATGTTGCGCACGCCCATGAGGTAGCCTTCGTCCGGCCCGCGATGCGGATAGGGACCGTAATCTTTCTCGCGATCCACGGCGTACTTGTAGTCGCCACCGTAGGGTCCGCCGCGGAAGATCCGGCGATTGGGAAGGCCATCGGCATTCGGTGAGAAAGGCGTGACCCAGCAGACGGAATTGCCGGAAAGGAAGAGCAGATTGACGCCTGCGTCGCGCATCTTCGCCACGCTGTCGTGCTGGCGGATGTCCCAGTACTCGTCGTGTCCGATGCTGATGAATGCCTTGCACTTCAAGCCGTGATCCGGGGTGATCATGTCGGCATTCGAGCAGTAGGTCACATCGTAGCCCTCCTTCTCCAGCCAGTAGGCGGCGGGAAACTCAAAGCACAGCCACTCACCGCTGCCGACGGACTGCGGATTCTCGTAGATCTGCGCATACTTTGCATACGGACGATCAAAGCTCACATCCGACCACGACCCCTGGTTGCCCTTGGGATCGGTGTAGAGCGAGTAATTGTCCGGCCAGCGGTTGTAGGCCTGCCAGGTGTTGTCACTGCACTGAAAGAGAATGTCCGCCTTGCGGTCGTCGGTGACGATGAACACGATGTAGCTTTGCCAGTAGGGTTCGTCCTTCGAGGCTGGCAGCGTGGTGAGCCTGCCGAGATAGACGCCGCTGAGCCAGTCCTGGGGAATGGTGATGGAGGTGGTCTTTTCCCAGCGGCATTCGCGGAGGCGTTTTTCGCCGATCTCGGGCACGGGCTGTTCTTTGCCTTCAAAGGGGCCGAGTTCCGTCATCAGGCGCGCGCCGCAGCCGCCGTAGTAACCGGTGCGGAAGATTTCGAGCTTGAAGCGAGCGGTGGGTTTGGTGCTGACGAAGATGTCCAGGGTGTCGCCTGCTTTGACGGATTGGCGTGAGCAGTAGCCTTCGATGAAGGGGGTGCGGAAGCCCTCGTTCTTGTCGAGGCGCATGCGGGTGAGCTGCCAGTCGTGTGAGCCGGGCTTGGAGTTTTCTGCGGTGATCAGGGACATTTGCAGAATACGCGGGTGGAAGGCGAAAACGATCAGGGGAGAGGATTTCCGATGACAGGAGGCGTGTAAAAATCGCGGAGCGGGTGCGTGGCGCAGTGTATGGCAGACGCTGCTGGTGGGCTGGGGGTGTGGCGGGGTGGTGGGTTTGCTTCCCGGATTTGTTGGTGGGTACCAGGGTAGGCTCGCTAAGGCTCGGCAACCCTTCGCTGTGGTGTGCAGCCCCTTTGGGGCTGGTGAGTGTTGTGGAACGAAGTGCTGAAAGAGAGGCGTGGACGCCTGGCGGCAGAAGGCTTGTCGCATACCTCCGGCATGCACCCCGAAGATGGGGAACATGACGCGCAGGATCCGGTGGTTCACGCTGCACCGCTTCGCGGTTTCGCTTCACCACCGGCTAATTTCTCTGATCCTTTCAGGATCACCAGGCACGAGCCGTATTGTGTCGGGGTCAGGAGGCCCCGACACCTTGGCTGTGGATTGTTTGACGAGCTTTTGGAGCAGAGATCAGTAGGTCGCGCGGCCGCCGGAGAGATCGAAGACGGCGCCGGTGGTGAAGGAGCAGTCTTCGGAGGAGAGCCAGGCGACGAGGGCGGCGGCTTCTTCTTTTTTGCCGAAGCGGTTCATGGGGATTTTGGACAGCATGTAGTCGATGTGCTGCTGGGTGAGCTGCTTGAGGATGTCGGTCTCGATCACGGCCGGGGTGATGGCATTGACGATGATGTTGCTGGTGGCGAGCTCCTTGCCGAGAGACTTTGTTAATGCGACGACACCGGCCTTGGAGGCGCTGTAGTGAGCGGCGTTGGGATTTCCCTCCTTGCCGGCGATGGAGGCGATGTTGACGATGCGACCGTAGCCGTTTTTGAGCATGTGAGGAACGACGGCGTGGCAGCAGTGGAAGGGGCCGTTCAGATTGATGGCCATGACGCGCTGCCACTCAGCGGGGTCGGTTTCCCAGGTCTTGGCGTTGGTGCCGGCGATGCCTGCGTTGTTCACGAGGATGTCGATCTTGCCGAAGGCGCCGATGGTGGATGCGGCGGCAGCTTCCACGGAGGTGATGCTGGTGAGATCCACGGTGGCGGTGTGCACTTTGCCGAGGGCGGAGAGTTCGGCTTTGGCCGCATCGAGCGCCGCAGCGTCAATATCCCAGAGGCAAACGCCCGCACCTGAGCTGAGCAGGCGCTCTGCGATGGCGTAGCCGATTCCGCGTGCGCCACCGGTGACGATGGCAACTCTGTCCTTGAGGTCGATTTGATTCATGGACAGAGAAATCGTGCCTAGTCTTCCCAGACTTTCAGCAGTTCCACTTCAAAGATGAGGGTTTCATTCGGTCCGATGTCGATTCCGGCACCGCGCTTGCCGTAAGCGAGCTCTGACGGGATGAAGAAGCGAAACTTGGCACCTTCCTGCATGAGCTGGAGGCCTTCGGTCCAGCCTTTGATGACGCGCTTGAGGGGAAACTCGGCGGGTTCGCGTCCGGCGAGGTAGGAGCTGTCGAACTCCACGCCATTGAGCAGGGTGCCGCGGTAGTTGACCACGACGGTGTCCTTGGCCTTGGGGCTCTTGCCGGTGCCGGGGGTGATCACTTCATACTGCAGACCGCTGGCGGTGGTGGTGATGCCTTCTTTGGTGGCGTTGGCGGCGAGGAAGGCCCGGCCGGATTCGAGAACAGATTGGGACATGGGAAATTGGGTGAAAGGGGCGGGCTTCATCACCGCAAGCCAGGGCGCATGCAACCGTAAATGATGCGCAATGTGGCGTTGGTTTTGGCGAAATCCCTGCCACTTTGCGTGCGTATCTTTGATACCCCCAATTTTCCTCTTTCATGCTTCGTCGCCTCATCTTTGCCGCCATCGCGATTCCCTCCCTGCTGTCCGCCGCTGAACGCGGCCAGGATGCCTACAACCAGCGCATCCTGCCTCTGCTGCAAAAATTCTGCTATGACTGCCATGGCGACGGCACAGACAAAGGCGATTTCGCGCTGGATGAGTACCCGGATTATTCCAAGCTCATCGGCGACAAGGTGCTGTGGGATCATGCGAGGCAGCAGCTGGTCACGCATGTTATGCCGCCGGAAAAGAAGGACAAGCCTTCGCTGCCGGAGCGGGATGAGATCGTGGCGTGGATCGACAACACGGTGTTCTGGTTTGACCCGCAAAAGATTGATCCCGGCCACGTCACCTACCGCCGACTGAACCGCACGGAGTATAACAATACGATCCGTGATCTCGTGCTGGTGGACATGAAGCCGGCGAACGACTTTCCGCCGGACGACACGGGCTACGGCTTTGACAACATTGGTGACGTGCTGAGCATCTCGCCCTTGCTGATGGAAAAGTACATTCGTGCCGCCAATGCGGTGGCGGACAAGGCGCTGGACACCACCGACGTGCCAAGGCTGGACATGGAACTGGGGGCGAAGAAATTCTGGAATCAGAAGGGCGAAACGAAGGAGTGGGAGGGGGTGCGCTGGTTTCACAGCAACGCGGATGCGGCCACGAAATTCACCGCGCCTGCGTATGGCAACTACCGGCTGAAATTCCACCTCTCTGCGACGCAGGCCGGACCGGATGCGGCAAAGGTGGCGCTGCGTGTGGATGACAAGGAACTGGGCACCTTTGATGTGACGGCTCCTTATCATGGCGACAAAGGCCCGTGGCAGATGATCCAGCAGATGGTCCCGCTGAAAAGCGGCGAGCACAAGATCGTGGTGAGGTTTTTGAATGATTTCGCGGACCCGCAGAATCCTGATCCTGACAAACGCGACCGGAATCTGGCGCTGGACAAGATCGAGGTGGAAGGGCCTGACGGACTGCTGCCGCCGCGAGGCACCCGGCTTGTGCAATGGCTGCTGGATGGCAAGCCTGCGGGTCTGCCTGCCATCAACCTGAGTGGTGAGGATTTTGAAAACGGCCAGGGCAATGCGTCCCGGGACACGGGCACCATCCAACTGCCTTCGAATGGTTATGTGAAGCACCATCTGGATCTGGCCATGGCTGGAAAGTACCGACTCATCATCAAAGCGGGCGCGCAGCAGGCGGGTGGCGAGCCGGCAAAATTTGATGTGCGCATCGGTGGAAAAAATGCGGGGTCCTTCTCCATCACGGCCAAGGATCAGACGCCGCAGTGGTTCAAAACGGAAGTCGAACTGCCGGCGGGCAAGCATGAGATCCAGGTGTGGTTCCTCAATGACTACTACGACGAGAAAACGCACGAGGACCGCAACTTCTGGCTGCATGAACTCAAGGTGGAAGGACCGCTCGGTCAGCCGGAAGGCATTGCTGTCGCGGACGTGCATGGCCTTGTGGACAAGCTAGGGCAGCGCCTGTTCCGCCGCCCGCTGCGTGATGCTGAAAAGGCCAAGTGGCACGGCATCGCGGACCTGGGGCTGAAGGAAAACCTGCCGCCGCTGGAGGCGATGGGCTATGTGCTGCGCGGCATGCTGATGTCTCCGGGTTTTTTGTATCGTGGATCTCCCACGCCGACCGGAACGGTGCAAAACGGCGTGGCGTTGATCGACGAGTACAGCCTTGCCTCGCGGCTTTCGTATTTCCTGTGGTCCGCGCCGCCGGATGACAAGCTGCTGCAACTGGCGGCGAAAGGTGAACTGCGCAAAAACTTGGCTGCGGAAGTGAAGCGGATGATTGGTGACTACCGTGCGTGGAGCCTGACCGAGGACTTTGCCGGCCAGTGGCTGCAACTGCGTGACATGGACATCGTGGATGTGGACGAGAGACGCTTTCCTGACTGGAAGGGTGGAATGGGCTACGCGATGAAGAAGGAATCGCAGACGTTCTTCGACAACATCCTGCGAAACAACCTCAGCGTGATCGAATTCCTGAACGCTGACTACACTTTTGTGAACGAGAAGCTGGCCCGCTACTACGGCATCCAAGGCGTGAAGGGTGACAAATTCCAGAAGGTGTCGCTGCAAGGCACGCCGCGTGGGGGCATCCTGACGCAGGGGAGCATCCTGACGCTGACTTCCACACCGACGCGGACATCACCGGTGAAGCGTGGCAAGTATCTGCTGGAAAACATTCTAGGAACTCCGCCGCCGCCTGCGCCTGGTGGTGTGGCCCCGCTTGATGAGAGGAAGCAGCAGTTTGGCAAGCTGACCCTGCGGCAGCAGTTCTCCGAGCACCGCAGCAATGCCGCCTGCGCCGGATGCCACGCCTTCCTGGACCCCATGGGATTTGCGTTTGAAAACTACGATGCCATCGGTCGCTGGCGCGACGAGGAGAAGAAGCAGCCGATCGATGCCTCCGGGTCGCTCGTGCGTGGGCAGACTTTTGCGAATCTGGCCGAACTGCGCAGCATCCTGGTGCGGGACATGAGCGATCAGTTTGTGAAAAATGTGGCGGACAATCTTCTCATCTACGCGCTGGGGCGCGGGCTGGAATACTCCGACAAGCCCACGACGGAGGAGATCCTGCGCAAGGCCAAGGCGTCAGGCAACAAGATGCAGGACCTGATTCTGGCGGTGTGTGAGAGCGTGCCGTTTCAGAAGATGCGGGCGACCCAGCCGCAGGCCTCTGAATGACCAACTGGTTCAAGGACCAGACCAGATAAAACGCCTTGGACCGGCATGCACTCCACGGTTATTTCGAAGTATGCATTCCATCCTCATCATCGGCTGCGGCAGCATCGGCGAACGCCACCTGCGCTGCTTTCAAAAGACCGGCCGCTGTGAGGTCAGCGTGTGTGATGCGAATGCGAAGCTGCTGGGAGAGGTGAGCCAGCGCTATGAGGTGCAACCGTATGGCAGCCTGGCGGAAGCAGTGCAGGCGCGGCGCTTTGATGCGTGGGTGATCTGCACGCCTGCGCACACGCATCTGGCGATAGCGCGTGAAGGAGCGGCGCAGGGTGCGGCACTGCTGATTGAGAAGCCGCTGTCTGTGACGCTGGACGGGCTGGAGGAAACGCGTGTGGCCATTGCCCAAAGCGGGCGGTTTGTTGCGGTGGCGTATGTGTACCACTGCTTCCCGTGGGTCGTGGCGGCGCGTGAGTTTTTGCAGAGTGGTGTGCTGGGGAAGCCGTTGCATGCGAGCGTGGTGGCGGGGCAGCATTTTCCCACGTTTCGGCCGGCGTATCGCGACATCTATTATGCACGGCATGAGACGGGTGGTGGTGCCATTCAGGATGCGCTGACGCACATCGTGAATGCCATGGAGTGGATGATCGGGCCGATGACGCGGGTCTTTTGTGATGCGGCGCATCAGAATCTGGAAGGCGTGAGCGTCGAGGACACGGTGAACGTGACGGCGCGTCATGGCGATGTGCTGGCCAGCTATGCGATGACGCAGTTTCAGGCGGCGAATGAGACGGTGTTTGAAGTCCACTGCGAAGACGGCAGCCTCAAAATTGAATCTCATGCGCAGCGCTGGGGCAGCATGAAGCGCGGTGAGACTGCGTGGACATGGAACACCACCGCGCCTCTGGAACGGGATGATCTTTTCATTGCGCAGGCGAACGCTTTTCTTAATGGCATGGAGGGCAAGGCCTGTGCGCTGAGCACCTTTGAAGAAGCGGTGCAGACGCTGCGCTTTAACCGTGCCGCGCTTGATTCTGCCGCCACCGGCCTGCCCATCACGATTTCATGAACGACGGACGCAAAGAACTCCGCCTGGCGATGCTGGGCATGATTGAAGGGAACGGGCACCCGTATTCGTGGAGCGCGATCGTGAATGGATTTGATCCGGCTGCGATGGCGCAGTGTCCCTACCCTGCGATTCTGAACTATCTTGGCAAGCAACGCGTGGAGGAGGTGCGCATTCCCGGGGCGCGGGTGACGCATGTGTGGACGGATGATCCGGCGGATGCGCCGAAGGTCGCTGCGGCGAGCTTGATCCCGAACGTGGTTTCGAAGCCGGAGGATGTGAGCGGGCATGTGGATGCGGCGATCATTTCGACGGATGATGGGGATGATCACATCCGCCGCGTGAAGCCTTTCATCGAAGCGGGGCTGCCGGTGTTTGTGGACAAGCCGATGGCGACGAACATCGCGGACCTGCGGCAATTTGTGCAGTGGCACAAGGCGGGTGCCGTTATTCTTTCCACGAGCGGCATGCGCTATGCGCCTGAGATGAGGCTGAGTAATGAGCAGCGCGCTCAACTTGGAGATCTGCGCTGGATCACGAGCTTCACCTGCAAGACGTGGGAGCGCTATGGCATCCATGCGCTGGAGGCGGTGGAGCCGCTGCTGGGGCCGGGTTTCCTGACCGTGCAGGCGCTGAGCGATGCGGGAGGTGATGTGATGCACCTGACGCATCGCAGTGGCGTGCGGGTGACGATTGGCGCGCTGCATGATGCGTATGG
>NZ_JBIPNG010000668.1:0-2837 GCF_044373815.1 Prosthecobacter sp.
AGCCCGCTGGCGTTCGAACCTCGCGCTCTGCGGCGTGAAGTTATCAGCACGGGAGGCCGAGGGATTTTGGACTTAAATCTTCAATCGAAGATGGTGCGCGATACAGGGTTCGAACCTGTGACCCCTACCATGTCAAGGTAATGCTCTACCACTGAGCTAATCGCGCGAGTCCGGGGGCGAAGTCTATAAACGGCCTCGGAGGATTGGGCAAACGGTTTTTAGACAGGAAATCAGCCATTGTTCACCTGCTTGCGCACCGTGGTGCCCTGATTCATCAAATCGTCCCGCTCCAAACCGGTGAGTCGGGTGATGGAACGCAGCAGCCAGAGCAGCAGGCCGAAGGTCACGCCCATGAGGGGGATGCCGATGACGAGGAAGCCGCTCCAGTTCAGGCGGCCGATGGCCTTGGTGTACTCCTCGCTGCCGGGGGCTTTGTCTCCCAGCAGGTAGATGGCGAGGGCAAAATTGGAGATGGACGAGAGCACCATCGTGCCCGCCATGCCCCAGGAGGCTTTTTTGAGCAGTTGCGCGAAGCTGTGGTGCTTCTCCGGAGTGTCGAGCGCCTGGTGCAGGGCGTGCTGGTTGATGACCTGCGGGTTGAGCAGCATCTCGTTGATCAGCGGCTTGCCCCAGCGATGGCTCAGCGGGAAGGCGATGCCGAGGAAGATGGGGAACATGGCCTCCTTGGCGGCAAACCACACGGCGTTCAGATTCCACAATCCGAGCACTCCGGTGATGATGACGGCGATCAGGCCGAGCACGGAGAAGAAGTTCAGCCCGCGTTTCTGCATGAAGCACCAGATGCCAAAGCCCAGCGGCAGGAGCAGCGCCACGATCAGCGCCCACAGCGGCCCCAGCCGGTCCGGCGCGCTGAGTTTTTCCAAAGCGATGGACGGCAGAATGACGGTGAGTGCGAGATCGAGAAGGGGGTGCGGCTGTTTTTGGGTCACGGGGAACTGTGGAATGATGAAGGCGGAATGTCGAGCCGAGAGAATCGAGACAGACGACCAAAGGGAGCCTTTAGGGTGAGCGCAGCGAATCAATGCGATGTGCTGTCAGTCTTGACAGAAGCGGAACAATGCAGTGCGGCAGTTCTGGAACCTAGGTCGTATCCGATAGACCTCCCTCTTGCTTACTTTCCACTCCGTTTTACGCTCTTCTTCATCTCATTTCCATGGTCGCCACCACTGCCCCCAGCCTTACCGAAGAAATTCTCCGCCTCAAAAAAGAACGCAATGCCGTGATCCTGGCGCACAATTACCAGGACAAGGCCATCCAGGAGATCGCCGACTTTGTGGGGGATTCCCTCGGTCTGGCTTACAAGGCCAAGGAGACCGAAGCAGACGTGATCGTCTTCTGCGGCGTGCATTTCATGGCGGAAACGGCCAAGATCGTGAACCCCGGCAAGATCGTGGTGCTGCCAGATGCCAATGCCGGCTGCTCGCTGGAGCAGAGCTGCCCTGGACCGCAACTTGAGGCCTTCCTGAAAGCGAACGCCGCCAAGAATTACTACGTGATCGCCTACATCAACTGCAGCGGCCATGTGAAGGCGCTGAGCGACTGCATCTGCACCAGCGGCAACGCTGACAAGATCGTCGAGGCTGCACCGAAAGATCGCCCGATCCTCTTTGTGCCGGATCAGAATCTCGGCTCATGGGTCATGGAGCGCACGGGCCGCAAGATGGACCTTTGGAAGGGCGCCTGCTACGTGCATGTGGAGTTCACCCGCGACAGCATCCAGCAGATCAAAGACGAATACCCGGATGCCAAGGTCGTGGCTCACCCTGAATGCACCTACGCCGTCCGCATTCTGGCGGATGAAGTGTGCAGCACGGAGAAGATGGTGGGTTACTGCCGCAACAGCCCCGCGAGTGCTTTCATCATCGTGACCGAAAGCGGCATGCTGCACCGCCTGGAGCGCGAAGTGCCGGGCAAGAAATTCATCCCCGGCCCCACGGGTCACTGCGCCTGCGCCGACTGCCGCTACATGAAGCTGAACACGCTGCAAAAGCTGCACGACTGCCTGCGCGATCTCTCGCCACAGGTGGAGATGCCGGAAGACCTGCGCCAGCGTGCGGAGAAGCCGATTTTGCGGATGCTGGAGCTGAGCAGATGAGGTGATGCGGGCACGCCTGCCTGCACTTGCTGCCTCCAGCGTTTGGTTGCGGGTAAGTACGATGGGCACTCCTGCCCGTCGATCAGCGTGTGATGATCCCCCCGACTGACGAGTGATCCTGCAGCAGCAGCAGAAAAGCCAGACGATGTCTTCACGCGCTGATGGGAGCGGATGCATACCTGCAGTGATGGACGATGGCTGTGGTGGGGCGCACTGAGGCTGATTTGTGTGTGCGGGAGCGCTGATCGACGGGCAGGAGTGCCCATCGTACTTTTCACCGCCACCAACTCGGCAGATCCGTCATCGTGTCCTTGAGGATGCTGCGGATCGCCACGCGTTCGGCAGGTGGGAGGTGGGCGTGCTGGGCATCGGGCTGCTCGCGCAGGTAGAGGGCCATGTGGTAGTAGACGCGCTCCTTGAGTTCCTTGGGCGCGGCTTTCCAGGTGTCTGTGTAAAGCATGTAGCTGCAGCGGTGTTTGAACATGCGCGTCTTCAGATCGAGATCCTTGAGCGACAGGCCGGTCTTCGACACTTTGCGGTCGCGCAGGAAATCCTGCACGTAGGCGGGATCTCCGACGATGCCTTTGGCGGGGACCTTGGCTTCGTCGGTAAAGGTGATGTAGCGCGCGAGTTCCTGGGCGCGTTCCTCGATCTCCGCCTTGGCCGCAGCGCCCAGCATGCCTTTGCCCTCGCTCTTGAGCTGGCGCACGGTGTAGATGGC
>NZ_JBIPNG010000232.1:0-9942 GCF_044373815.1 Prosthecobacter sp.
ATTTTGGCAGCTACTACCTGGAAGTGAACCGGCGCGTGCGTCCGGGGCAGTTTGAAATCGTCCACACGATCGGCTGCAACACGCAGCGGGGCAATGTGGTGACGATTCAAAACATCCAGCCTGCGAAGAAGCTGATCCTCGACCGGCTGGGGCGCTCTGAGAAAGTATCGCCCGCACGCCGTCTCACACGCTGGATGTATCTGAACGCGACGTGTGCGGCGGAGAAGCGTCTGTATCAGCACCGTGAGGGGCACAAGGCTCCGATGTTCCTGCCAGTGTCACGTGGTGTGGCTGCTGAACTGCAGAGGCATTACAACATCGGCCCGGCGCAGGTGCGAATCGTCCCCAATGCGGCGGACACGGTGCGTTTCAAACCACTGAGCGCCGAGGCACGAAGCGCATGGCGTGCGAAGCACAACGTGCCGCAGGACAGGATCATGGCGATTTTTGCGGGTGGCGAGTGGGCGCGCAAGGGACTGGACTTTGCCATTCAGGCGATGGGTCATCTTAAGGATGTGCCGCTGACGTTGTTTGTAGCCGGTGATGACCCTGACCGTGCGAGATTCACCCAGATGGCACGTGATTCGGGTGCCGCCGATCACATTGTCTTCGGAGGATTCCGCAGTGATATGCCTGAGGCCTTGGGAGCAGCGGACTTCTTTTTGTTTCCAAGCTGGTATGAAGCCTTCAGCCTTGCGACCATCGAAGCGGCGGCGTGCGGACTGCCGGTGGTGGCCACACGGATCAATGGCACGGAGGACTTCATCTCCCCCGGAGAAAACGGAGACTTCATCGAGCATGATGCGGTGCAGGTGGCCACGGTCCTGCGCCGTCTTTGCGAATATCCTCATCATCTCAAGATCATGGGCGCGAACGCCCGTGAGCGTGTGGAGATGAACTACACGTGGGACCGCATCGCCCAGATGACGGAAGACGCCTACCGCGCCCACCTCAACAGCTCCAACTGATTTCAAAGCCATGCATATTCTCATCGTCAGTCATTCCTCCGCCACGGCCCTGAACCAGGAGGTGTATGCCCGCGTTCAACGTGAGACGGGCTGGAAGATCACCCTCGTGGTGCCGGATCGCTGGCACGACGAATTTGGCAACGCGCTGCGGCAAGAGCCCTGCAAGGGACTGGAAGACTCGGTCATCCGCTGCGCGGTGTGGAAAAACGGCAGCATCATCTTTCACGTGTATCGCATGCGCTGGCAGCGCTTTCTGCGCGAGCTGAAACCGGACGTGATCTACATGAACCACGAGCCGTATGCGCTGGCCACGGCCCAGGTCTGCCATGCCAACAACCGATCGATCCGGGTGCCGTTTGGCTTCTACTCATGCCAGAACATCAACAAGAAGTATCCGGTGCCGTTCTCATGGCTGGAGAGGATGGTGTACAATTCATCGAGCTTTGCGCTGCCGATCACCGACCGTGTGGCGGAGGTGCTGCAGGCGAAGGGCTACCGTGGGAGGCAGACGGTGTGCGCGCTGCCGCTGGATCCTGAGCGCTACCATCCGCGCCTGAGAGCGACTCCGCCGGAGCGCTTTCCGCAAACGAAAATGCCGGTGATCGGCTATGTTGGGCGGCTGATCGAGCCGAAGGGCCTGCGCACGCTGGCGGCGGCGCTGGGCCGTGTGCGTGATCTTGACTGGCGCATGGTGCTGGTGGGCACGGGTGAGTTTCAGGCGGAGTTTGAAAAATTGCTGACGGATGAGGGTGTGCGTGACCGCATCTTCTTCGCCGGCTATGTGCCGCATGATGAAACACCACGATGGCTGGCCTCCATGGACATGCTGGTGCTGCCGTCTGAAACACAGCCGAACTGGGAAGAGCAATTTGGACGAGTGATCCCCGAGGCGATGGCCTGCGGTGCGGCGGTGATCGGCTCTGACTCGGGCGAGATCCCGCACCTCATCCGCCAGAGTGAAGGCGGACTGATTTTCACCCAGCGTGATCCGGCGGCCATGGCGGTGCTGCTGCGCCAACTGATCAGCGGACCGAAGCTGCGACGCCAGCTGGCGGAGAATGGCCGCCACTGGGTGGAGCGTGACATTTCGATCCCAGCGGTGGCGCAGAAGATGATCGAAGCATTCACCGCCGCAGCAAAGAACCCGCAAGCCGGGCAGGTGGAAACACTACAGCCGCTTAACTCGATCCATGCGTTTGCACAGTCCTGAATTGCTCTGGAAGTGGAGCCGCGACCTGCTGCGTGGAGGATGGAAACTTCCTGCGCGCATCGTGAAGACGTTGAACTTCACGCTGCACAAGTGCCTGCTGCCTGCTGAGGCGGAGGTGGGCGATGGCGTGATTTTGGAGCATTATGCGATGGGCATTGTGATGCACCCGCAGGTACGGATCGGCAAACGGTGCCGCATCTACCACCATGTGACACTGGCGGCGGAAACTTGGATCGGCTCCCCGCACTATATCACGCTGGAGGATGATGTGACGATCGGTGCGCACAGCATCGTGGTGGCACGGCCCAACACGCCTCTGACGATCGGCCAAAAATCGGTGCTTGGCGCGGGATCGGTGCTGACGAAGACCATTCCTCCCTTTGAAATCTGGGCCGGCAATCCGGCACGCAAAATCGGCGACGTCGCCCAACCATCATGATTGCACAACTTGGGATGAATTTGAAGGCCTCCGCAGGCGGAGTGGACCGCTACTTCAGCGGGCTGAACAACGCGCTGGTGCGCCAGGGGGTGCGTGTGACCGCGTATGGCTTTGGTGATTCTGAAAAAGCAGCCTGTCTGGGCCCTGCGAACAAACCGCTGATGCAACGCTGGAAGGCGGTGCGCGAGGCGGTGGTGCCACGGCGTGGCAGGCTGCTGGCGTCTCACTTTGCGCTCTATGCGCTGCCTGCGCTGCTAGGCCGTCGCTGGGACGGGCATGTGGTGCATTTCCATGGGCCATGGGCCAGTGAATCACTGCGTGAAGGCGGCAAGATGCACACGGTGATGTGCAAGCGCATGCTGGAGCGTGCGGTGTACAACCGGGCAGATCGGTTCATAGTGCTATCCAAGGCGTTTCGTGATCAGCTCTGCCAGGGCTATGGTGTGCCGGCTGAGCGTGTGCACGTCATTCCTGGCGGTGTGGAAACGGATGCGTTTCAGCCGCTGGATGTGGTGGAAGCGCGGCAGCGCATGCTGTGGCCGCAGAAGCAGAAAATCATTGTCTGCGTGCGCAGACTGGCGCGGCGCATGGGTCTGGAAACTTTGATCGAGGCTTTCGGACAGGTGACGGTGCAGCATCCTGATGTGAAGCTCATGATCGGCGGCCAGGGCCCCCTGCGTGAAGAACTGGAACAGCAGGTGCTGCGCGCTGGATTGTCCAAGAGCGTGGAATTTCTCGGCTTCATCCCGGAAGCCACTTTGCCGACGGTGTATGCGGCGGCGGATCTTTCGATCGTGCCAAGCTCGGCTTTGGAAGGCTTTGGATTGATCTCGCTGGAATCACTCGCGTGCGGCACACCGGTGCTGGTGACTCCGGTGGGTGGACTGCCGGACACGGTGGAGGGGCTGGGTGAAGACCTGGTCTTAAAGGGAACGAGCACAGAGCACATCGCTGATGGACTGGGCCGGTGGCTGGATGGCACGCTGCGCCTGCCAACGCGTGAGGCCTGCCGCGAGCATGTGATGAAGAGCTTCACCTGGGACAGGATCGCCAAACAAGTGTGTGAAGTATACCGCGAAGCAGGATGGCGTCCCCAAACATCATGAAACGAATCGCACGCATTACACTACTGCTGCTGCTTGCCGCTGGACTGTGGCTGGCCCTGAAGCCAACGATGGGAAACCGGCGTTTTACCTTCCTGCCTTTCAGGTGGTCTGAGTACATCGACCGCATGGATTTCTGGCTCAACCTGGGTGCGTTCGGCATTCTGGGCATGACGGTGTGGCTGGCATTTGGCACGCTGGAGAAAGCTTTCAGAAGCGTGTGGTTGATGACAGGATTCATCACGCTGCTGAACATCCTGCTGGAGCTGATTCAATCTTCGATCCCGGGCCGTGCGATGGACATGGCGGATGTGTGGGCGGGTTTGTTTGGCTGTGTGGGCGGGATCGTTGCGGGCTTGGTGCTGCAGCTGGTGGGCATCCGAAAAAAGACGGGCAGCAAGGAGCCGCAGGTGCTGTTTCTTGATCAGACGGGACGTCTGGGCGGCGCTGAACTGATGCTGCTGGACATCGCCGCTGCACGCGCGGCGGACAGCGAGGTGATTTTGTTTCAAGACGGTGAATTTCGCACGGCCCTGGAAAACGTGGGCGTGAAAACGAGCGTACTTGAGCTGGGTGGTGAGGCATCCACAGTGGACAAGCAGGCGGGATTGAAACGTGTGCTGCGATCCATACCGGGCATCCTGGAACTGATGTTGCAGCTTGTGCAGGCGGCGCGGTCATTTGATGTGGTGTATGCGAACACGGCGAAGGCTTTGATCATCGGTGGTCCTGCGGCACGGCTTGCGGGACGCCCGCTGATTTTTCATCTGCATGACATCATTGCGGACGGCCATTTCAGCGTACTGAACCAGCAGGCGCTGGTTCATTGCGCGAACTTATGTGCGCAAAGTGTGATCGCGAATTCAGAGGCGACGAAGGCGGCATTCATTGCGTGCGGTGGTCGCGCTGAGCTGTGTGTGGTCATTCCCAACGGGTTCCACATTCCGGCAGAACGATCGGCAAAAGCCAAGGTGGACGACTTACGCGGCAGCCTTGGCATTCCGGCTGGCGCATGGACGGTGTTAATGGCGGGACGGCTGGCGCACTGGAAGGGACAGCATGTGCTGCTGGAGGCGCTGAAAGCGGTGCCTAAGGCGCATGCGGTGCTGCTGGGAGATGCGCTCTTCACGGATGAGGACCGCCAGTATGCGCTGCAGTTGCACACGCAGGCGGATGCGCCGGAGCTTGCTGGTAGAATTCACTTTGCAGGATTTCAAAAGGAGACGATGGCGTATTTCGACCTGGCTGATGTGGTGGTGCATGCCTCGGTGCATGCGGAGCCTTTTGGGCGCGTGATTGTGGAAGGCATGCTGGCCGGCAAGCCGGTGATCGCATCGCGCGCCGGTGGTGCGGCGGAAATTGTGCAGCATGAGCAGACCGGACTGCTGGTGGATCCTGGTAGTGCGATCGAACTCGCCGACGCTTTGATGCGTTTGCTGAAAGATCCCATCTTTGCGCAAGGCATCGCCCGGCAGGCGCAGCAGACAGCGCAGGACACTTACGCACTGAATGCAGTGCAGGAAAAAATCGAATCCGTGATTCAGCAGAGAGCAAGCCGTGAGTCCCGAGAGGAATCCGAGACGGCTGCAACCCACCCCATTCAACAGGCGGCATGAAAACTGCCCCAAACTCCCCTACCCCAACAAAGACCGTCATGAACAGCACCCAATCCAAGCGTCGTATCGCCATCGTCCACGACTGGCTCCCTGTCTATGGAGGAGCTGAACGAGTGCTGGAGCAGATGCTCAAGGTGTACCCGGAGGCCGATGTTTTCAGTCTTATTGATGCGCTGGACGATGAGAGCCGGAAGTTTCTGAACGGCAAGCCGGTCAAGACATCGTTTGTGCAAAAGCTTCCAGGCGGCAAAAAGTACTACCGTCATTGCTTCCCGCTGATGCCGCTGGCGATCGAGCAGTTTGATTTCAGCGGGTATGACATGGTGATCACCAGCAGCTATGCGTTTGCGAAGGGCATCATCACTGGGCCGCGGCAGCTGCATCTGTGCTACTGCCACTCGCCGATTCGTTATGCGTGGGATTTGCAGAACCAGTATCTGAAGGAATCGAAGATGGACCGCGGCCCGCTCACGTGGTTCGTGCGCAGCATGCTGCATTTTATCCGCATGTGGGACAGCCGTACGGCGGCGGGTGTGGATGCTTTCATGGCGAATTCGCGCTTCATCGCGCGCCGCATTGAAAAGGTTTACCGCAGAGATGCGACGGTGGTTTATCCGCCGGTCAACATTGAGCGGTTTGACACCTGCCATGAGAAGAAAAACTATTATGTGACGGCATCGCGCCTGGTGCCCTACAAGCGGATGGACCTGATCATTGAGGCTTTCAATGGGATGCCTGACCGCGAACTTGTGGTGATTGGTGACGGGCCGGAACTTCCTAAACTTCGCCGTCTTGCGGGACCGAATGTGAAGGTGCTGGGATGGCAGCCGCAGGCGGTGCTGAAGCAGCATCTGGAGCAGGCACGTGGATTTGTGTTCGGCGGCGAGGAAGATTTTGGCATCATCCTGCTGGAGGCGCAGGCTTGCGGCACGCCCGTCATTGCTTATGGACGCGGTGGTGCGCTGGAGACTGTCTTGGAGAATAAGACGGGGCTTTTTTTTGGTGAGCAGAGTGTTAAGTCGTTGCAAGGCGCGATTGCTGAATTTGAAACGCGCGAGTGGAACGCACTGACCTGCAGGAGCAATGCGGAGCGCTTCAGCACCCAGATTTTTCGTGATCGTTTCCAACAGTTTGTCGAAGGCGAATGGGAACGGTTTGCGGCGGTTTCCACTGCGGTGGATTCCGAGGCCGAAGGGCATCGGGACTGGCGGAAAAACATGCCGCAGGAAGAGATGTTCGACGAAGTGCCCCAGGGAGTGAGGATGCAGCAGCTGCTGCCTGCCTGAGCGGAACGAAGGGGAATGCGCTGTGTGGGCAAACGGCTAACGTTTGCTGCGCACGGCATGACTGATGGCGGAGCCATGCCATCGAGGGAGAAAATCGACAAGGAGTCCCAAGGATAGAGAATGCAGCAATTACTGTCATTCTAAACGGAACGGAGAGGGACTCGCCTCTGGTGGCGGCGCTGCCAGAACTGGGGAATCGAGCTTCATTGATGGCGGAGCCATGCTGTACTTCCTAGAGACTCAGTCCATTACTTTGGATTTATTTCGGCTGGGACTTCTCAGAAGTGGGGCTGTCAATAAGCATAGCCTTAACCAGATTTAAGCCACGCAAGCATCTCTATGGAGATTCCTGTGCTTTATAGTTGATGATGATTCTAAACAATCGTGTTTTCATGGCAAATGACAAAACGGAGTTGGGCAACAGCCTGACAATGCTACGTCATCCTATTTCTTTGTGCTGGCTGATGGTATTTCTTACCGCTGGAGCACTGAATGCTCAGCAAGGCACGCATGTCTCGGCGCGGTTTGCGGCGGTTAAAGGTGTGGTGATGGTGTCCACCGGCGGCCTGGGTGAAAAGCAGGTACATAAGGGTGACAGTGTCCGATCTGGCACGGTCATCACCTGTGGTGCTGAATCCGGGGCTTCGCTGAAGCCGCTGCCGACACTGCATGTGGTGATCTATCCCGACACGAAAGTGCGGTTTGACGGAGCGGACACGAATTCCGAAGGCGGGGGCAGCGTGATGTGCACCATCCTCGCGGGGAAAGCCTTGTTTCACATGGATCAAGCCCCGCAAGGTCCAGAAGGGACACCGAAAGAAACGCAGCCAGCGATCAAAGTGACTGTGGTGACTGATGAAGGTGTGATCGTCAATAAGATGGGCGGGCCGCCCGAGGCTAACGACGGCACACAACCGACGGACAAGACGACCCAGCAGATTACTGGTGCTACCTGGACAGTGCAGCATGATGAAGGCAGAACCGTGGTGGCCGTGGGCGAAGGCTTGAGCCAGGTCAGCATTGGCAAAGGTGCAGCGGCCAGCGGTGGCGATGTGGGTGGACAGGTCAAGGTGCCGCAGGGTTCAGTGATCTGGCTGTTCAACCGTGGTGGTAAAATCGAGGCCGATCTGGTGGATACACAGACTGGCAAGGTCACCAATCTCACCGGCGGCTCACCCTCAGGTGGCAGCGATCTTCTGGCACAATCAAAGCAACAGCTCGTCACGCCGTCATCAAGCGGCACGACAACGACAATAGGCGGCACTCCGACAAACACGCCCGGCACTACCCCCACCAACCCTTCATCGAACCCCGATTTGTCCACCCCGCAGAAACCACTCCCAGTTGTTTCAGCCGACACCCCCTAACTTAGCCGATGAAAATCAAAAAACCAACACGCCTTCGAGTTTCAGCCGCACTGCTTGTGTGCAGCTTGATGTTGCATGCCGTGAACGCGGAAGGCCAGGAGACAATGCGTGATGCAGCCGCCGGCACTCAGGCGTCGCTCGCTTCACCAGCCTCTGAAAAGGTGCTCGACACACTTGATGAGAATGACTCCGAGGATGTCTTTCTGGATGAGTTCATGAACTACCAGATGAAGCTTCTGAAGAACTGGAAGCTGCGGGTGTTCACTTCCGGCACGTGGCGCTATGATTCGAATGTGTTTTTGAGAAACACCAATGTTCAGAGCGACATGATGTACAGTGTCAGCCCGGGCTTTCAATACTCCTATGGAGATGAGCAGGCCAAGTTGCAGGTGCTCGCGGACTACAACGCGCAGTTCAACTTCTATGACAAGTACAGCCAGCAAAACTCGCTGAATCATTTCCTGCGGCTGTCACTGGCCTACCGCATGAAGAAAACCTCGATCAAGCTTTCGGGGCTTTTTCATCAAGTGACCGGCGGTGATCTCGATGTGGGCGGGCAGGCATCACGGGTGCAGTTCTCCCCACAATTGCAGGTCATGTATGAAGTTTCTGAAAAGGTACGCGTGGGTCTGAACGGACAGCTTCAGCGGACGCATTATGATGCACTGATTTCATCCACCACCTACCGGTTCGGCGTGTTTGCGGACTACTCTTTCTCACCCAGGTTTAGGCTGGGCCTGCAGTTCAATGAAATGCTTCAAGAGGTGGACCAGAGCGGCGATCAGAGCGGCCAGGATTACCTCGTGCGCCTGGAGTATGAGGCCTCCAAAAAGCTTTCGCTCACGGGTTCCGGCGGAGTACACATGCTCCACACGACTTCTGCGGGTGATGCCACGCTGCCGCTGGGCACGCTGGGGTTCAAGTATGCAGCGAGCCCCAAAACGACCCTGTATGCCAACCTGTATGCAAGGGCGCAAAACTCCCCCTCACTTGGCGGACAATACTTTCAGTCTGAAGGTGTGATGATGGGCATCCAGCAGCAGCTGGGCAGCAAAGTCACTGTCGGAGCTGATTTCGGCTTCGATTTCTCCGCCTATCATTCCTATCTCGCCGGAGTGTCGGGCACACGCAAAGATAATGTCCGATTCGCACGGCCCTGGCTGAAGTACGCACTGCAGCGCCATCTGTCGCTGGAGGTTTTCTATCAGCACACCACGAACGATTCCACCGGGGTCGGATCACAGCCGTTTGCGCGTGATCTCGTGGGAGCCGGCATCACGGGCTCATGGTAAGCGCAACCACCTCACCTTTTTATGATCACACACAAGCATCTCTCATTCATTCTCGGCAACGGCCGCCTGCGTGGCCTCTGCCTGGCTCTGTGCTGTGCTGCCGCAAGCCCCGCACTGAACGCACAACAACAGGGCGCATTTCCATCCAGCGCCCCATCAAATCAATCCTCCCAAAAGAGCATCGTACCACCCGACTACCAGATTCGTGAAGGCGACATGGTTCAGGTTTCCGTGTTTGATGAACCTGAGCTGGCAGCAGGCGGCAGGGTGCGGAATGATGGGACGATTCAATGTCCGTTGATCGGTGCCGTGAAGATCCAGGGACTGAGCCAGATGTCTGCCGCGAGACTGATCGAGGCGGAATACCGGAAGGACTATCTGGTGCATCCGGAGGTGAATCTGTTCATTTCCCAGTTCTCCGTGCAGCGCATCACCATTCTGGGTCAGGTGCAGCGGCCAGGCTCGCATGAACTGCAGGCGGAAAAAAACCTGACCATCCTTCAGGTGCTGGGCTTGGCCGGCGGTCCGACACGCATCGCCAACCTCAAGAAGGTGCTCGTGAAGCGTGTGGTGGCAGGTCAGGAGAGAATTTTCAAAGTGGACGTCCAGAGCATGGCGTCCGGAAATCAAACCATGATGTTTTATGTCCGTGAGGACGATG
>NZ_JBIPNG010000233.1:0-9903 GCF_044373815.1 Prosthecobacter sp.
ACGCCTACTACAACAACAAGCGCAAGCACTCGGCCATCGGCTACCTCACACCCAACCAGTTCGAAACTCAGCACATCAACCTCAACTAATTAAGCGTCCCTGGTCCAATATTGCGTTGCACCTCATTTATGCTTAACGTGGATTCACCACGCGACAATGAACAAATCATTGGAACTAGGGTGTTTGCCAAGAAGGCACATGGGAACATCCGTGGATTGGGGAACAAGCTCCGAGCCATGCATGCTTGGTGACCGACCTGCTGGTGCACGGGGTGTGTAGCGGGTGTCCTGGATTTGCTGGCCCATGTCTATCGACTTGGGGTGGACACCCCATGGCGGATGGAGAGGGCGTCTTTTAGATTCTGGTCACCATGAAACCCCTACCCTACTTCCTTTTTGCGGCAACGCTGGCTTGTGTTTGTTCTGTGTCAGCTCAAACGGGCAGCCCGCCGGCCAAGGAGGTTACTACGACAGCTCTGGGGATCAACGTGGTGCCTGATGGCGTTGTGTTTTATCTCGGCCATACGTACCTGATTCGCAATGGGCGGGCGGCTTTGGTGGATGCGATCCTGGTGCCTGAGGGGCAGGTGCTGACGCCAGAAGGGCGGCTGGTGGTTTTGCCAACGGACTTCGTGGAGGATATCAGCCCCACGGTAAGAGAGGGGCTGTTTGCGATTCGTGGTCAGGCGTATTTGATTCGCGATGGCCGCATGACGCGGGTGAGTGCCGCAGTGGTGCCGGAGGGAAAGGTGCTGGCGGCGGATGGCCGTCTGCTGCCGCTGCCTGCGGACTTCAGCGGTTTTGTGCTGGATCGTGCGCCGGATGGCACGGTGCTGCCGACGCCACCGAAGCTTTCGGGGCCGCAGGTTCTGCCGGGTCAGTCCGGGGTGCCGAAGGTGGAGCAGGGGCAGGCTGGGAAGAAGTGAAGGCAGGAGCGCGGTGACTGCTGGAGGTGGGACCTGCACTTTGGGGACCTGCACCTTGGAGAAGATGAGCGTGCTGCCACCACGGGTGGCGGAAAGCAGGAGCGATGGCCATCTGCTTTTACATGCAATCTATGTCTGAGTGCGACGTGTATAGGGAGATGAAGCATCCCAGCTGGCTCAATTCGCGAAAATCACCCATGTCCATGCGACGGCTTTCACAGGCCAAAAGCTTGCTGCCGTGCCTTGGCTTCGTGATCGCGTTTCCGGCGCTGCTGCTGGCGCAAAAGGCTCCGCTGGAACGCCCGGCCGCGCCTGCGCTGAAGAAGGGGGAGAAGCAGCTGTTTGTGGATGATGGCATGATCCTGGCCAAGCGCGGGCTCACGCGGGTGGTGCACCCGGCGAAGAAACTTGAACATCCGGTGCTGGAAGCAGAGATGCCCTGGGAGGTGATTGAGGAGGGCGGCATTCTGGACAAGCGCGTGAACATCTATGGCACGGTGCTGCGCGATGAGGCCACGGGCGGGTTCAGGATGTGGTATGCGGATCCGGGCAGTGTGCTCTATGCGACTTCCAAGGACGGCGTTCACTGGGAGCGGCCGATTCTCAAGATCGCAGGCAAGACGAATGTCACGAACCTGAATCTGCACAGTCCGAGCATCATTGAAGACAAGTTTGAGGCAGATCCGCAAAAGAGATACAAGGCGGTCGGCAATGCCAGCAAAGGGGTGGATGCGGCCAAACTGCAGAGGCTCAAAGACAAGTTTGAACTGGTGGACTGGTACCGGGACAAGACGCATCGTCTGTATTATGCGGCGCATTCACCGGACGGCCTACGGTGGACGGTGGACCCCGAGCCGATTTTGCTCGGTTGCGACACCATCACTCTGTCGCAGGATCCGGTGACGGGTGAGTATCTGGCCTTTCACAAACGCCAGGGCGATCCGCGGGTGGTCGGGATACGGCAGGTATTTTTGTCGGTGAGCAAGGACATGCAACACTGGTCGGAGCCGCAGCCTGTCATGGTGGCGGATGAGATGGACAACAAGGCCGCCAGGAAGCTCAAGGGCGGCACCTATTCCGAGTTCTACAATCTGTCTGCGTTTGCCTATGGAGGTCAGTGGCTGGGATTCGCCACGCCGTTCCGCCGAGTGGAGCCACCTTCGGCTTTGTTTGGCAACGACGAGATGAACGGACACAAGCGATCCGCCACGGGCATCATTGATGTGCAGCTGGTGCACAGCCGTGATGGCCGCCACTGGCACCGGTGCTCGGACCGCAGTCCGGTGATCGCTCTGGGGCCGCATGCGTATGATGCCGGGAGCATCTTTGGACTGTGCAATTCCCCCGTCATCGTCGGCGATGAGATGTGGATGTACTACACGGCTGTGACCACGCCTCACGGTGGACTTGCACCGGAGAAATCGCAGTCGATCGCGCGGGCTGCATGGCGGCTGGATGGGCTGGCTTCCTTGCAGGCGAAGGAGAAGGAAGGGACGGTGGAAACGCATGCGTTTGTCCCTGCAGGAAAGATCCTTTTTGCGAATGCTGATGTCAAAGGCGGCAGGCTCAGCGTCGAGGTTTTGGACGCCGCAGGGAACGTCATCGAAGGGTATGACAAGGAATCGAGCGTGATCGAGAAGCAGGATGGTGTGAAGCTGCAGATCCGATGGAAACGTGGTGAGGCCCTGCCTGCGGGATTTCCCATCCGCATCCGGTTCCATCTGGAGAATGGGGATCTGTACAGCTACGTGATTGATTGAAAGCTGCATGCATGAAGACACCGAACTCTTTGCCCCGGTGGAACGAATCACGCCATATGCGGCGGCCCATATGGGGCGTGTTTGAGGGTTGCTCGCAGCCGCTGGATGTTGCGTGGGCGAGAGGGATCGGAACGATCCCTCTCCTTCGGAGCGCTGACGCGTTGGCGGAGCACCTGGTGAAGCATCAGGCTCGATGGCTTCACACGGCCTGGGCTCTTTTCAACTGCGCGTGGTCTTATCTCATGTCCTCCCCTCCCCCCATCATTCCTCGATGCGGAGTTGCAGCATCGAGGACGATCTGGAAGGCGCTTACACGGCCACGCAGTGGACCTTGCTGATGCCCTGGATTTTTTCCAGTTCGGCGAGGACTTCGGCGCTGGGGGTGGTGTCGAGGGTGAGAAGGGTGAAGGCTTTGCCGGACTCCTTGTCGCGGCTGAGGCTCATGTCGGCGATGTTGACGTTGTTTTTGCCAAGCGTGGTGCTGTAGGCGGCGATCATGCCGGGGCGGTCGATGTTCTCGATGAAGAGGAGGGTGCCTTCAGGGCGGGCTTCGATGCGGTGGGTGTTCACCTTCACGATGCGGGGCTCGTTGCCGAAGAAGGTACCGGAGATGCTGGCGGTTTCGGTGTCGTTTTTGGCGATGACTTCGATGAGGTCGGCGAATTCGCTGGCTTCGGGCAGGCGGCTTTCGGTGAAGCGGAGGCCGAGGTTGTCGGCAACGCCGTTGGCGTTGATGTAGTTCACCTGCTCGGCACCGACGGCGCGCTCAAGGAAGCCTTTGAGGACGGCGCGGGAGATGAGGGTGGTGTCGCCACCGCCGACTTTGCCGCTGTAATTGATGCGGACGACGTTGGCGCGGGCGGGGGCAAACTGGGAGACGAGGCGGCCGAGGAGCTCACCGAACTTGAGGAAGGGGCCGATTTCGGCGAGCACCTTGGGATCGACGTTGGGCATGTTCACCGCGTTGACGACGGTGCCCTGGAGGAGGTGGGCCTTGATGACTTCGGCGATTTCGATGCCGACGTTTTCTTGGGCTTCTTCGGTGGAGGCACCGAGGTGGGGGGTGAAAACGGTGTTCGGGGCGCTGAGGAGGGGGTAATCGGCCGGTGGGGGCTCGACTTCGAAGACGTCGAGGGCGGCGCCGGCGATGGTGCCGTCGGTGAGGGCCTGGGCGAGTGCGGCGTCGTCGATGAGGCCGCCGCGTGCGCAGTTGATGATGCGGCAGGTCTTCTTCAAGGTGGCGAGACGCTTGGCATTGATCATGTGCTTCGTCTCAGGCGTGAGCGGCATGTGCATGGTGATGTAATCAGCCTGCACGATGGCGGCGTCGAGGTCCTCGCAGAGGGTGACTCCGAGGCTTTCGGCGCGGTTTTTGGAGAGGTAGGGGTCGTAGGCGACGACGGTCATGCCGAAGGCTTTGGCGCGCTTGGCGAACTCCGCACCAATGCGGCCCATGCCGAGGACGACGAGGGTTTTTTCAAACACTTCGGTGCCCTTGAACTTGGCGCGGTCCCACTTGCCGCTGACGATGGTGGCGTGGGCCTGGGGGGTCTTGCGGGAGAGGGCCATCATGAGGGTGAAGGCCTGCTCAGCGGTGGAAATGGTGTTGCCGCCGGGGGTGTTCATGACGACGACGCCGCGCTTGGAGGCGACGGGGACGTCGATGTTGTCCACGCCGACGCCGGCGCGACCGATGACTTTGAGGTGGGGGGCGGCTTCGAGGACCTTGGCGGTGACCTTGGCGCCGCTGCGGACGATGATGGCGTGGGCGTTGCGGGAGGCCTCGATCATGGCGTCCTCGGCTTTGAGATTCATGTTCACCTCGACAGAGAAGGACGGCTCCGCTTTGAGCAGGTCGATGCCTTTGCTCGAAATGGGGTCGTTGTTGCCGGCGATGAGGATGTTGAACTTGGACATGTTGGGGTTGGGGGGAAAGGGCGCGCAAACTAGCTGCCTTTATCCGCCGCTCAAGGAGCAATGCGTGCTGGACAGAATAGAGGGGGAGCGTTCATATAGTGCTATGTTTGCAGGAACTACGTTAGAAAAAGCCATGCTCGCTTTGATCGGCCCTCTCTCTTTGGAAGAAATGGCCGCTGCTGCGGTGGCCGTCCTGCTGCCGATGCTGATCACGTGGCTGGTGATGGGGGGCAAACTCAAGCGCGTGCAGCGCGAATCGGGCGCGGCGCTGGAGCAGCTGCGCACGGAATCTGGAGCGGCGCTGCAGGCTGCGCAGGCCAAAGCAGCCGCCGAGGCTGCGGAATATGCCCAAAACAGCGCTGCGGCTGCGGCAAGCTTTGCGGATCTGCAGCAGCGCTTTAGCACGCACCGGGAGGTGGCGGAGCGCCGTGCGAACGATGCCTCCCAGCAGATCACGCGCCTGGAGGCGGATCTGGCGGCGACGCGCGAGGTGGCGGCGCAGCTGGTGCCCACGCAGAGCCGCATCAAGGATCTTGAGACGGCGCTGGCGGCGGAGCAGGGCCGGATGAAGGCGCAGGAGCAGGCCATCGCGGCGACGAATGCGCGTGCGGCTGACTTTGAAAAACGGATGATCGAGGCTCAGGAACTGGTGATCAAGCATAAGGCGGAGATGCAGGCGAGCCTGGTGGAATTGAAGAAAGTCCGTGATGAGCAGGCGGCCTACTCTGCCGCTGGTGGCGCCGAGGCGGAGCTGACCAAGGCCCGCGAGGCCACCCTAGTGGCCGAGGGGAAGATCACCAACCTGCAGCGCGCGCTGAAGGCGGCGGAGGCGCGGGTGGAGATGGTGCAGAAGGAATTCATGAATGCGGTGGGCCTTTCGACCGCCCCGAGTCCGAATGCGTCTGCGAGTGCCAGCGACAAAAAACTGCGCGAGCAAGAGGAGAAGCTGGCCCAACTGGAGGCTGAATCGCGCAAGCGTGCGCGGGAAGATGGGTATAAAATCGCGGAACTGGAGTATCGCCTGAGCGAGGCGCTGGAGGCGGTGAAGAATGCGCTGGTGGAGGCCAAGTCCAAGGCTGTGGCGGAGCCAGTAGTGCCAGCGGTCGAGTCAGCATCGCCGTTGGTGGAGCCAACGCCGCCGCCCGCAGTGGTGGTGAATGAGATTCCGAAAGTGGAGCCCGTGAGCAGCGAGGTGGTCAAGGATGAGGCTCCCGCTGTTGAGGCTCCCGTGGCTGAGGTGCCGGTGGTGGAAGCTCCCGCAGTTGAGGCTTCCCTTGAAGACTTACCGATGGCTGTGTCCCACGAGGCAGGCATACCGATGACCGCAGCTCCTGAAACAGGCATCTTGATGGCAGAGGCCCCTGTGGCGGATGCCCATGCTCCGGAAGTCCCGCCGCCCGCTGCGACGGAGACACCTGTTTAATTCGCACTTCCCCCATTTTGTGGGGACTCTTTGGGCAATTTTTTCCCAACCAGCCACGTTCTATCCGCTCGCATGAAATTCACTCTCGCATTCCTCACCCTGTTTTCTGTCACTGCGCTCTCAGCCGCAGACTGGTCACGCTTTCGCGGCCCGAACGGCACCGGAGTTGCCAACACGACCGGCCTGCCAGCGGTGGTGGATGACAGCACGACGGTGTGGAAGGTTGCTCTGGGCAAAGGGTGGTCTTCGCCGGTGCTGTGGCAGGACATGGTGATCGTGACGGCTGAAACGGGCGCGACGAAGCGCGCGGTGATCGCGATTTCCGCGAAGGACGGCAAGGAGCTGTGGAAGCATGAGGAGGAGTTTGTCCCGCACCCGATCCACAAGACCTACAACACCTATGCGAGCAGCTCCGCCTTTGTGGATGCGGAGCGCATTTACATCAACTGGAGCAGCGGCACGAACATCCAGGCGCTGGCGCTGGATCACACGGGCAAGCTGGTGTGGCGCAATGACCATGTGGCGGATTACATCCATGAGCACGGCACGGGGATCTCGCCGGTCGTGGTGGACGGCCTCATGATTGTGCGCAGCGAATTCGACTGGCAGCGCGATGGCAAGACGTACACCGAAGATCCTGAGCAGCAGAAGTGGAAGAGCTGCATCGTGGCGCTGGATACCAAGACGGGCAAGCAGGTGTGGAAGCTGGACATCCCGAACTGCCTGAACACTTTCTCCACGCCGGTGGTGCATGAGCTGAAGGGCGGCGCAAAGGAACTCATCTGCGCGGACACGGCCAGCGGGGTGATGGGCATCGCGCTGAAGACGGGCAAGATCAACTGGCAGCACAATCCGGGCTACAAGCAGCGCAGCCTGGGCTCCGGGGTGATCAGCGATGACTTCTACTTCTGCACCTTCGGCACCGGCGGCGGTGTGAAGGAGATCGCGGCGCTGGACCTCAAAAGCGGCAAGCCGGTGTCTGTGCCGTTCGACATTCCGAAGGGCCTGCCCTATGTCCCCTCCCCTCTCGTGATTGGCGAGCACATGTACCTGCTGGGAGACGGCGGCATCATGCGCTGCGTGGAATTCAAGACGGGCAAGGTGACCTATGAAGAACGCTTGGAAGGAACAGCGGGCAGCGCCAAGTTCTTCAGCAGCCCGGTGGCAGGTGACGGCAAGATTTTCTGCGCCAGCCAGCAGGGCGATCTCATTGTGATCAAGGCGGGGCCGAAGTTTGAGAAGATCGCGGCGAGCAAGCTGGACGGCCCGGTGAATTCCGTGCCTGCGATCGGTGACAAGCGGCTCTACGTGCGCACGGCGAACTCGCTGTATAGCATCGGGGCCAAGGGGCAGCCGGTGCCTTGAGTGTGGTCGGGAAGTCATTGCTGGGAGCGCTGGTTTTTAACCGGCTCTGGAATGCGCTCCGTCATCAGAGCAAACACCGCATTTCCACCACAGCCCTTTCCATGTCCTAGCACCACGGACGCTCGCCCAGAGCCGGTTAAAAACCGGCGCTCCCAGTACGGAAGCTGCGGCTTCGCCACCGCAGGCAATGAGGCTGCCGTGCTCGCGGAGCCGCGAAGCGAAACCTCTTCACCCTGGCTTTGGATTGCTCGCGAGGTTTTCAGACAAACTCCGGAGCTTGTATTGCTGCGGCGTGCTGCGGAATAAATTCCGCGCTCCGAAGATCAGCGCGTCAGCACGGGGGCAGACTGGCGCGCTTCGGCAGGTAAGGCATCGGCTTTCAGCACCGCACCCTGTTTGGGCAGGATGGCGAGGATGTTATCATGGGCGATGCGTTTGGCGGTTTCGGGTTTCATGGCGTCGAGCAGGAGGTAGTAGCGCTGCATGACGGGGGCGTAGTCGTGGAAGCGGCCGACTTTGTCTGAGCCGATGATGAAGCGTGCGGGGTATTTTTCGAAGAGGGAGAGCCACTCGGCGACGGGTTTGCCGTCTTTGACGAGGTAGGTGTCGAAGAGGACCCAGGAGATGTCGATGCTGAGGTTTGAGTAGGTGGCCAGCAGGCGGTCGATTTCCTGCATGAGGGTGGGGACGTCCACACGACGGCTGATGCCGGCGTGGCACCAAACGAATTTGGTTTTGGGATGCGTCATGACGGCTTCCTCAAACTCGTGCAGGTAGATGGGCTCGCGCTTCCAGACGGAGGAGGCATTGGAGTGGACGAACACGGGGAGATCGAGCTCTGCGGCGAGGTCGTAGATGCGGTGGAGGGAGGCGTTGTTGGCCTGGGGAGTCTCGCCGTAGGTGAGGGCGGAGAGGTCGTCGTGGCGGGTCATGACTTCGCCGATGCCCTGCCAGAAGCCGGGGTTCCATTCGATCATTCGGCGCACGTGGTCAACGGCGTTGCGGTCGGCACCGTTGAAGCCGCAGATGATGGGGTGGAAGTGCTTGCGGTCGGCTTCGGGGAGGGCCTGGATCTCGCGCGCGACGAGCATGTCGGTGGCGGAGTACCAGTAGCAGCGTGCGTCGTCCTCGAGGTAATACTGGGGCTGCTGGGGCTCGGATTCGGACCACTGTTTGACCAGGGGCATGCCGCTGACGACGGCATCGGTGACGCCGGATTTTTTCATGGCCCGGAGCGCGGCGGCGGCTCCGTCGGTGCGCTGGAGGAAATCGACCAGGTGCAGGTGGCAGTCTGCCATGGTGTATCGCACGGGCTCGGGCTCCACAGGCACCGAAGCGGGGGGCTGGGCGGGAGCGGGGCTGGTAGGCTTTTTTTGCAGATCGCGGGCGAGAAGAGCGGTGACTGCCAGACTGAGCAAAATGGGGAGAACGAGGGTGATTTTCATGGGGTCAGAGGGATCGCGGGTGCTGCGCTGCTGAAATGGGTGCCTGATGAGCCGGATGCCGCCGAGTCACCCCGGCAATAGGGCCGGATTTCTCTCCATTTTGGGCAACGTGGCAGTGCATGCGGATGCAGGGTGAAACGCGAGGTGTGCAGGGATAAACGAAGGCGCAGGGAGGGCACAACTGCAAAATCGTGCCGATTCCATCAATCCGGCTCATGGGGCGCATGAGGAAAATCCCCTTTGCCAAGCGGGAGGGGGCGGGTATGTCTGCGGCCCCTAAATATGAGCAAAAAAAGTGACTTCGGATTGATCGGCCTCGCTGTGATGGGCCAAAACCTCGTTCTCAACGTGGAAAGCCGCGGCTTCCAGGTGAGCGTCTTTAACCGCACCACCAGCGTGACGGATGAGTTCGTCGCCAAACATCCTGGCAAGGCCCTCGTCGCAGCCCACACGCTGGAAGACTTCGTGCAGAGCCTCGCCTTGCCGCGCAAGATTCACATCATGGTGAAATCCACCGCCGTGAAAGACACCGACCGTGACGCCGTGGACGCGGTGATCGAGCAGCTCATCCCCCTCCTCGACAAGGACGATATCATCATCGACGGCGGCAACAGCTTCTACCAGACCACGGAGCGCCGTGATGCCTACCTCGCCGGCAAGGGACTGCGCTTCATCGGCGCGGGTGTTTCCGGTGGTGAAGAAGGTGCGCGCAAAGGCCCCTCCATCATGCCTGGCGGCCCTGCCTCCACATGGGAAGTGATGAAGCCGATCTTTGAAAGCATCGCCGCGAAAGTGGACGGTGAGCCTTGCGTGATCCACATCGGCCCTGGCGGTGCGGGTCACTACGTGAAGATGATTCACAACGGCATCGAATACGGCGACATGCAGCTCATCTGCGAAGCCTACAACATCTTCAAGCACGCGGGATTCACCACCGACGAGATGGCCGCCATCTTCAACGAGTGGAACGAAGGCGACATGCAGAGCTACCTGATCCAGATCTCCGGCAAAGCGCTGGAGCAGAAGGATCCTGAGACCGGCAAGCCGATCGTGGAACTCATCGTGGAC
>NZ_JBIPNG010000234.1:0-9868 GCF_044373815.1 Prosthecobacter sp.
GTCCTGGGCGAGGGTGAAGAGCACCGGCGTGTTCATCGCCGCGACGACCGTCTGGCCTGCGTCCACCTTCCGAGAGACCACGATCCCGTCCACCGGCGCGGAGATGCGGCAGTAGCTCAGGTCAGTCTTGGCCTGGTCGAGCGCCGCCTCCTTGATGGTCACGGTGGCGTCCGCCTGTCCCAGCTCGGCTACGGCCTGCTCTACATCCAGCGCCATGACTCCGCGCAGGGGGAGCAGCTCTTTCTTGCGGGCGAGGTTCTGTCGTTTCCACATGGCGCTGGCCTTGGCACCTGCCAGCTCGCCTTCGGCAGCCTTCACCTTGGCGGCATAGATGGAGGTATCCAGCTCCGCGATGAGGTCCCCGCGTTTCACGATGGAGTTAAAGTCAGCGTTGAGTTTCATGACGCGGCCAGACACCTGACAGCCGACGTCCACGCTCACCACCGCGCTGAGCGTGCCGCTGGCCATCACCACGGCACGCAGGTCGCCTTTGCCGACGGTGGTAGTTTCAAAGCGGGCCATGCTTGCGCCCGGCGGTTTGCAGGCTGAAAGGGCAATCAGTGACAACAAAAGTAAGATGCGTGGGTTCATTTCCAGCCGCCTCCGACGGTTTGATAAAGTTTGATGCGCGCGGCCACCGCGTCATAGCGTGAGCCGATGAGATTCTGCTGCGCGGTAAAGAGGTCCTGCTGCGCAGTCATCACATTCAGGTAGGTCGCGACGCCCCGCTGGTCCCGCGCGGCAGCCAGGTCATAGCGCCGCTGCTGGGCGGCGGTCAGCGCCTCAAGTGTGCGGATCTGCTCCCGTGCCGCACGTTGTGCCACCAGCGCATCCGCCACCTCACGGAAAGCGCTCTGGATGGCCTTCTCGTAGTTTGCCACCTCGATGCGCGTGCGCACCTTTGTTGCGTCGAGGTTTGCCTTGTTCCGGCCGCCGGCGAAAATGGGCAGGCTGATCTGCGGCGCAAAGCTCCACACCGCCGTGCTTGGGCCAAACAGGCTGTTCAGCTCCGCGCTGGTCGTGCCGTCAGAGGCTGTCAGTTTCACGGTCGGGAAGAAGGCCGCGCGCGCCGCGCCGATGTCAGCATTCGCCGCTCGCAGCGTGTGCTCTGCCGCGAGGATGTCCGGCCGCCCCAGCAGCAGTTCCGAGGGGACACCGGCGGAAACCGCTTTCACCGGCGCATCCGCCAGCGCTCTGCCCTGGGGCAGTCCTGCAGGCAGCGGCTGGCCGAGCATGAGCACCAGGCCGTTCTCCGCCTGCGCGCGCTGTCGCTGGTAGGAAATGATATTGGACTTGGCCGTGAGCACCTGCGTCTCTGACAGGCGCAGGTCCAGCTCAAGCAGTCCGCCTGCTTTGAAAATGCTCTCATTCAGGCGGTAGCTTTCCTCCACCACCGCCAGTGTCTTCTTTGTGTTGGCGATGAGCTCATCCAACCGCCTCACGGTGTAGTATTGAGTGGCCAGCTCCCCGACGAGCGTCACCTGCGCGGCACGGCGGGTTTCAGTTTTGGCCAGGTAGGTCTCCAGGGCCTTCGCGCTCAGGCTGCGGATGCGGCCAAACAGATCCAGCTCATACGCGGTGGTGCCCAGCTTCAGCGACCACTGCTCCGTGGTCAGTCCGGCCAGGTGGTTCTGCGACATGTCGCCCGCCGCGGACACGGTGGGCAGCAGCGGCGCGCGCTCGATGCGGTACTGCGCCCGCGCTTCCTCCACGCGCAGCATGGCCACACGCAGATCACGGTTGTTTTCCAGGGCGATGTCGATGAGCCGTACCAGCCGCGCGTCATTCTTGAACACGGTGCGCCATGCCAGCTCGCTGCTGGCAGCGCTGGTGTCTCCACCGTTCGGGTAGAGTGCGCTCACCGGTGCCGCCGGGCGGTCCAGCTTCGGGATGAAACTGCAGCCCAGCAGCATCTGGCAGCCGAAAAGGGCCAGGGCACAGCGCCGCGTCGTGCGGAAAAAGGGGGGCTGCCTGCTGAAAGTCATGACTCCAATCATCACGCCATCCACGCCACCCGCGCCGATATTCAGACCGGCGGATGAATCAGCAGGATGAGCGGCAGCGTGCGCGGATGAGCGGCGGCCGCCGTTCATGGGCTTTTGCCGCCGTTCATCACCCACAGAGGCAGATGGTCATTGCACGCTGGCTTTTCGCCGTTGGTACCACAAATTTGCAGGGAGATGAACGAGGTTCCACATAACATCAGCTTCAGCAGCACACCGCCCTTTGCCGGGCGCGGCTACCGCCTGATGCAGACCGGCTTCTGGTCCCTGTTTGCGCTGACTGTGGCCGTCACCCTACTTTCCGGGCCGCCCTCCATCGCCTTTAAGGATGACTCCTCTGCCACTGCGGAAGCGCTCAGAACGGCCTTCGCCGCGCTTCAGCCGGTCATGTGGATTCAAAACGCAGCCATGATTCTCTGCGGCATTCTGGCCACCCACGGGCTGCACTTGCTCTCCCTCAGGCACCGCTGGGATCTTCGCCCCCTCAGGCGGCTGGTGCCCATGGTGGTGCTCTCCTGCGCAGGCTTTGCGGTCGGCATCTCTGTGCTCATCAACACCCTCCGCTGGTTCCTCGCCGGACAGGGCGTGGGCGAGGCGGTCGCAGGCAGGGGGCTGGTCATTGAGCTCATCTCTACTGGCGCTGTGTCCCTCTTTCTGCTGGGCACGTGGGCCGCACTATACTACGCCTGCCAGGCTTTCACGCGGCTGCACCAGATTGAAGTCAGCTCTCTGCGCCATGCCGCAGCCATCAAGGAGGCGCGGCTGCAGACCATCGCCACGCAGCTCAATCCGCACTTTCTGTTTAACTCACTCAACACCCTTCGCGCGCTGATTGATGAAAATCCCCAGCAAGCGCGCGATGCCGTGACGCAGCTTTCCCTCGTGCTCCGTGCCTCCCTCACCTCCAGTGACTGCAAGTTTATCCCCCTGCGCGATGAACTCTCCACAGTGAATGCCCTGCTGGACCTGGAGCTGGTACGATATGGCGACCGCCTGCAGGTGGAGCGGCACGTCGGCTTCGGTTGTGAAAAAGCACTCATTCCACCGCTGCTGCTCGTCACACTGGTGGAGAACGCCGTGAAGCACGGCGTGGCCGCCAAGCTGGGCCCCGGCTTCCTGCGCTACGAGGCCACCCTCGGCCCCGCCGGTCTGTGCCTGCGCGTGCAAAACTCCGGCTCCCTTGTGGAAAACTGGCAGGGCAAAGGGGGCATCGGCCTCGCACATACGCGTGAGCGTCTGGCCCTATTGTTCGGCAGCGCCGCCACCATGAGCATCAGCCAAAACGCCGAAGGCGTGGAGGCCATCGTCTCCCTCCCGCAGCAAGCACTGACCAAGCAGCAGCCATGAAAGCCCTCCTCATCGACGACGAACGCATGGCCCGCCGCGAAATGCGCCGGCTGCTGGCGGCGCATCCCGAGATCGAAGTCGTGGGAGAAGCCGACAGCGGTCATGCCGCGCTGAGCCTGCTGCCAACGCTCAAGCCAGACGTCCTCTTCCTGGACATCCAGATGCCCGAGATGGATGGCTTTGAATTCGTCAATGCCATGGGCGACCACGCACCGCAGGTCGTCTTCTGCACCGCCTACGATGCCCACGCGCTGCGCGCCTTTGAAGTCAATGCAGTCGGCTATTTATTGAAGCCCGTCGATCCCGTCCGTCTCGCCGCCGTTATTCAAAAACTGCACGACCCCGGTCCGCCGGACACCGAAGCTCAGGATGAAACACCTCTCCGTGAAACGGACCGCGTGTTGCTCAAAGGCGAGCAAAGAAGCTGGTTCGTGCCCGTGCGTTCGATCTACCTCCTCCAATCCGAAGGCAACTACACCCACGTCTTCTTTGAGGGCGGGAAAGTGCTGCTCCCCCGATCCCTCGGCGCCTTGGAGCAGCGCCTGAATCTCCCCATGTTCTTCCGCGCCAATCGCGCCCAGCTCATCAACACCCGTGCCATTACCGATGTCGCCGAATGGTTCAGCGGCGGCCTTCAGGCCACGCTCGCCTCCGGCGACAAAGTCGAAATCTCCCGGCGGCAGGCCACGCTGTTTCGGAAGCAAAAAGGACTATAGAGGCAAGTGCGCGAAGACCTGTCAGAAGACGCCCGCCAGTGGGCGGCTAAGGACTGAACTCCCACTCAGGCGCGTTGAGCAAAGCCCACAGCACATCCTCCATGCGGCTGCGCCATGCGGGGTCGAGCTTCTCGGTGGGGGGATCGCCGGCGCGTGCAGCGGTTTCTTGGGCCATGCGCACGGTGGTGGCCTCGCCGTCGAGGTGATTGGACCAGCTCACGTATTTTTCGCGCGTGCGGGTCGTTGCAGGGGGCTGGGTGCGTGAGGCGGGCTGAATGCGTGCGTCAAAGCCAGCGCTGAGGTGCTTCGTGTAAAGAGCACGTTCTTCACCGGAGGGATGGCGGGTGAGGAGCTTGAGGAAGAGTTGATCGATGAACTGGTCGAGGGATTCCTGCTGCAGGGCGAGGGTGGTGATGCCGTGGTCGTTGCTCAGGCGGGTGAGCCAGATGCCAAGCGTGCCGTTGCTGAGGATGGCGGGCTGCAACACATTCGGATCGGCGTCGCGTTTGCTTATGGGATCCTGACGTGAACCACGCCAACCAAAAGCGCTGAGCACGTCCGTGACAGCCTGGATGCGGGGAAGGGCCAGGCTGGGGCGGTCGCGTTCATTGCTGGTGCTGGTGAGCATCCAGCTGCGGTAAGGTTTGCCCAAGTGGATGGCGTTCTTAAGGTCGCGGGTGTTGTCGATGTCGAGGCAGACTTCTTCGGTGTGGAAGGGCTTGCCGGTGGCGGCGAAGAGCGAGTCCACAATCTGCTCTGCCTGCAGGCGCCGTGGCGCAGGACTGGTGAAGAGCGGGCTGGTCTGCTTCAAGGCTGGATCCGTGGCGCGCTGGTAGGCCTGGCTGTTCAGGATGAGGCGTGCGAGGTGTTTCATGTCATAACCGCCGCTCACGAATTCACGTCCGAGCCACTTGAGCAACTCGGGATGCGTGGGCTTGCCCTTCTCCCAGTCTTCGATGGGTTCCACGATGCCACGGCCCATGAAGCGCGCCCATACGCGGTTGGCGATGACCTGTGCAAAGCGCTCGTTTTGCGGCGCGGTGATCATGGCGGCCAGCACGTCGCGGCTGTCCTTCGGATCTTCCGCGAGTTTCGCCGCAGCTTCGTCGCAGAACTCGGCAAAGGGCCACTTGGGCTGCACTTTGGTGCCGGGCTCCAGTGTCACCTGGATCAGCGGCTTGCGGCCGCCGGCGTGGATCTTGTCCATCGGCACGCTGCTGGTCTTCGGCACTTCGATTTCCTTCGTGCCCAGCATGGCGGCGAGTTCGAAGAGATCCTGCTGCAACGATTTGCCGGTGGGTGAATCATGGCAGCGTGCGCATTTCATTTCCACTCCGAGGAATGCGGTGCTGACGATCGTGCCCTTGGCCGCCATTGGAACATCGTTCTGCGAAGCCGTGCCAAATCCGGCGGGGCCGCCGAGACGCTCGCTGCCGCGCATGCGGAGGAGTTCGGTGACAAAGAAGTCCATGGGCTTATTGTCCTGCAAAGACTCATACAACCACCAGCGGAACGGGCCGGTGTTGTTCAGCGTGGGGTTGAGGATGTTCGGGTTCTCTGCGAGCACGTCCTGCCAGTAGCCCATCCAGTTGTCTGCCCAGCGTGGGTCGGCGAGAAGTTTATCAATGGCCGCTTTGCGATCCGGGCTCTTCTGAAATGCAGCAATGTCTTCGATGGAAGGCGGCACACCCACGGTGTCGAGGTACACGCGACGCAGGAAGGTGAGATCATCGGTCAAAGGGGTGAGCGTGAGATGATCTGCACGAATCTCCGGCCAGTGTGCGCCTTCCTTGATCCACTTGTTCAGCAGGGCGACTTCATCCTTGGTCAAGGGCTTGCCCTTGGGCGGCATGATCTCGTCTTCATCGGAGGATGTGATGCGGGCGATGATGGAACTGTGATCCGGTTTGCCGGGATCGACTGCAGCACCGTCAGACTTGCCGCCTTTCATCGCGTCCGCGAGTGAATCAAGATGCAACCCACCTTTGGCCTTCGCTCCGCGATGGCACTCAGTGCATTTAGCTTCGAGAATGGGCTGGATGTCTTTGAAGTAATCGATACTGCCTTTGTGCGCATCCTGCGATTTCACGCTGTCGATCTTCGCGGCGATGAATGAATCAATGCTCCCTTCACCCGCTGGGTTCTTGGCCAGCCATGCTTCTGCTGCTTTACGGCGCGTGGCCCAGAAAGGCGCGGACTGTGCGCGCAACTCGGCGCGTTTCTTGGCGTTGATCTCAGCGTAGTGGGCGTTGCGCTCCTGTTCGTAAGCGGTCCAGCCGGCATCGTTATAGGCCACTTCACGTTTGCCGGGGGTGATCAGTTTCCAGGTTTCAGTGCCTTGCTGAGACCATGCAACGACGGTTTCCCCGAGTTCTGGACGGCGCGCCGCCTTGCCAGCGTAGCTGCCCACCAGGGTCTCCAGCACGATGAACTGCGGTTTGCCGGTGCCTTCAAACTCGCACCATGATTCACGATTGCCCGGCGGCACAAAACGGAAGTCAGGACCGAGGTCCAAGTAGCCTTGTTGATCGGTCACGAGATGATGACCATCACTGTCATTGGGAGGGAAGGGAGTGGTGAGGATCGTCTTGTTTTCGATGTAGAGATTCGTGGCACCACGAGCGCGCAGCAGCAGGCGGTGTTTACCTTTCGGGAACGTCACGCTGGCGGCCGCACGGAGCAGGAAGGGAACGTGGCGTTCGCCGCGCACCCCGGTGTCCACATACTTCTGCGGCACGTCGAAGAAGCCGAAAACATCCTCCGTGTAGGTTTCGCCCACTTTGGGGTGCTCACTCGGCCATGCATTGGCTTCGGGCATGCCTTCCTCGGCCAGTTGCACCAGTACGCGGCCAGCAGGAACTTGCTTCTTCGCCACGGGTGGTGGCGGTGGCACAAACTGATACTTCGCTTTGAGTGCAGCGACATCCACCGGACCACGATAGATCGCCACGTCATCCAGCCAGCCATTCAGTGAGTGGGAGGCTGCCAGCGTGGAGCCACTGCCGACCATGAGCGAGTCCCCATCAGTGACTGGTGCACGATCCGTCTCGCCACCCATGTCCCACACGCCGTCGGTTTCGCGTCCGTCGATGTAGCCTTTGATGCTCTTGAGTTTGCCAAAAGTATAAGTGACCGCGACGTGGTGCCAGCCGGCGCTCGGCAGCGTGTCTTTGGACCACCAGCGGTGCCATGCGCCCTTCTTGCCTGGCACATCAGCGCTGTGAAACAGGAAGCCGATCTGCGAGCCGCCTTTCGCCGTTTGCAGGCGCAGCGCGTAGTTTTGATTCTCCGCGCCAAATTCCTTGGTGCCAAGGCGGCCCTTGCCCAGGATGTAAGGGCTGCCGCTGAGATCCGCCGCTTTGACCCAGGCCTCCAGCGTGATGGTTTCATTCAGACCAAAGCGCAGTTCTTCGCTGTCCTTGATGGTGAGGGCGGATTTCTTGCCATCGCCAGTGAAGCGTTGCGCAGTGTTATCCTTCGTAAAGCCTGGGAAAGTCGGTGCACGCGGGCCGGGCTCTTTCGCGTCATCAAACCGCCACTGCATGACCGGCTTCGCCAGCGGTTTGTCCGTGGTGTCATTGCCGCCGCTGTCGTTTTGAGCGGAGGCGAGGGAGGTAAGCAGAAGTGTAGCAAAAACAGAGACTGAGCGCGTCATGCCCTTACCAACGTCGGATTGCGGCCGCTTTCAGCATTTCGGGCACCCCACTTTCGTGAGGGGGCGGATCTCCACTGCTACTTATTGGGGATATTTCACACCTGCACCAAACCCCGGCGGATCGCTTCGGCGGTGGCCTGGGCACGGTCGTTGACTTTGAGCTTCATCAGAATGCGGCTGACGTGCTGCTTCACCGTGTCTTCCCCAATGCCGAGGACGGCGGCGATTTCTTTGTTGGCGTTGCCCCGGGTCACGAGGGCAAGGATCTCGCGCTCGCGTGGCGTGATCTCAGGTTCCGCGAGGCGGTCTTTGAGCCGCTGGGCGATTTCGATCGGCAGGCTGCGCTCGCCTTTGGCCACAGTGCGGATGGCGGCGAGCAGATCGCCGCGGGAGGAAGATTTTTGCAGATACCCAAGTGCGCCCGCCTTGAGTGCAGCCTGGATTTCATCATCGCGGGCAAAGGTGGAAAAGATGAGAACGCGGGCGTTGGCGTGATCGCGCAGCAGCGCTGCTGTGGCCTCGATGCCGCTTATGCCGGGCAGTTGCAGATCCATGAGGACGACGTCCGGCTTCTTTTTAGCAAACAGCGCCGAGGCCTCTTCACCGCGATCGGTTTCACCCACGACCTTGAAGTCGTCCTCAAGCTCCAGCGAGGCCACGAGGCCGCTGCGGACGACGAAGTGGTCGTCGATGAGCAAGAGTGTGATGGGGGCGGCGGACACGGTGAGGTGGGTCAAGTGGTCAAAGTCTCAAGTGGCAGGCGAACGGTGACGATGGTGCCTTGTTTGGGCTGGCTTTGCCAATCAACGTTGGCGTTTATTTTGCGGCAGCGCTCGCGGATGCCCATGCAGCCGAAGTGGCCGGGCTGGCCGGTGGTCACGGCGCTGGCGGTGAGGCCCAGGCCATTGTCGGCGATGCTCAGCGTGAGCATGTCAGCGGTGGAGGAAAGATGCAGCGTGATCTCCGTGGCCTGCGCATGCTTGAGCGCATTGGTGATGGCTTCCTGGGCGATCATGCGCAGGTGATGGGACACGGGTCCGGTGATGGGCGGAATGGGATGCAGGTCGAGTTTTAATGCCGGTGCATTCGGCGGCATGCGCGTTTGGATTTCACGCAGCGCGCTGAAGAGATCATGCAGCTGGGCGGTGTCGCGCAGATCGGCCACGAGATTGCGCGCTTCGCTTTGGATGCGGGAGACAAGGCTGCGGGAGGTTTCGATGAGCGTGCGGGCTTTGTCTTCAAGCGGTCGCGTCGTGGCGGCATCAAGTCGCAGGGAGAGACCCGTGAGCTCCTGCTCCAGCGTATCATGAAACTCTCGCGCGATGCGCTGGCGCTCATCCAGCGTGGCCTGCTGTACGATGCGGCTGCTCAGGACTCCGATCTGCCGCCGTTGTGCAGCGATCCAGATGAAGGCCAGCAGCACGAGGCCCGCGAGAATGCTGCTGGCAATGACAAGGCGACCTGCCGTCCAAAACGGGGCAGAATGGACCACTTGAATGTCATCTGCCGAACGCAGCAGGAGGGAGGCGCGCTCGGCCTGAGAGCGAAACCCTTTGTCCGTCGATGACTCGACGAGGCAGATGCCGGTAAGCTCAACGGAGGTGCCGATTTCGAACTCGGGCGCATTTGATTGCAGCAGAAAGGCGCGCAGCGGCGTGCCGTTGGAGGTGAGGCGAAGCTCGAAGCCGTCCGCGCTGCGAAAAAAATCATTGAGCACCGCTGGCGTGGCCAGGTGAACGAGATCGGCATCATGAGAGCCATCTTGGAATTCTTTGAGCGAAACAACCGCTGGAGCAGGTGATGAGTCCGGCTCCGTGGCAAGAACGAGTGCATCGGCGAGAGAGGCGCTGAATCCGGCCATGATGGGAAAGCCAATGATCTCAGCACGATGCCCGGGCGTGAGATTGACTGCGGACATGAGGCGAATGGCGATTGAGGGCGATTGCGGCGGCTTGGGTTGCGCATCCTTTGGCGTTTCACGGGGTGGTGGCGGAGGAGTCGCATCACGCAAAAAAACACGACCATCGGAAAAGGCGGCCAACACGGTGCCACGAATGCGGGCGCGGTGATGGGGCTCGTCGGCAGCACCGAACTGCAGTAAAGTGACCACGGAGGTGATGGGCAACGCCTCAAGAGGCAGCGCGGCT
>NZ_JBIPNG010000669.1:0-2800 GCF_044373815.1 Prosthecobacter sp.
CGTGATCGCATAAAAGCTCTCTTTGATCTGCGGAAACTTGTGTCTCTCCACCAACTCCCCGCTCTCCAGCTCGTCCTTCACCACCACCGGCGGCACCAGCGTCACCCCGTGCGTCTCACGCGCCATAAGTCGCAGCATCGCCATGTCATCCACCTCTGCCGCGATGATGGGCCGTATCCCTGTCTGATCCATCAGCACATCAAACGCCGTGCGGATGCTGCTCTCCAGACTCGGCAGCACGATCGGCACCGTTTGCAGATCCTCGGGAAAACGAAAAGGCTTCATCCCCCGCTTCTTGTGCCCCACCAGGCTCACCGCCTGCTCATCCAGCAGATGGCTGTGCCAGCCCGTCTCCGCATCACGCCGCACCGGTGTGTTGGAGAGCACCACATCCAGCGTGTGCGTCTGCAACTGCGCCAGCAGCTCGCGCAGACTGCCCGAGTGAATGATCAGCTCCACATCATCCCGTGGAATCAGCGGGCGCAAAAAGCTCAGCTGAAAGTTCCGCGACAAGTTCGATGCCGCCCCCACCCGCAACAGTCCACGACTCCGCCCCGCGCGATTCTTCAGCAGGTCCGTCAGCTCCTCACCGCTGCGAAAGATGGCCTGCGCATACTCCAGCGCGATGCGCCCCTCCTCCGTCAAAACCAGCGCCTTGTGCTTCCGCTCAAACAGCGGCTGGCCAAGGCTTTCCTCCAGGCTGCGCAGCTGCACACTGAGCGCCGACTGCGAGAGCTTCAAATGCTTCGCCGCCTTCGTCAGGCTGCCCTCCATGGCGATGGCGCGGAAGTAGCGGAGGTGGTGGTAGTTCAAAAAGGCCATGACCTCACATATAGCAAAACGAACGTTCAATGCCAATTCTTGAATTGGAACGAATCATTTCTCTGCCGGATGAAAGCAGGCTCATGGACCTACTCACCGCGATTCAATCCAACCTTCTCAGCCCCGCCATCCTCTTCTTCGTGCTCGGAATCTTTGCGGCGGTTTCAAAAAGCGACCTCAAATTCCCCGAGGCCCTCTACTCGACCCTGACGATCTACCTGCTGACAGCCATCGGCTTCAAAGGCGGCGTCGCAGTGCATCAGGCGGGCATCGGCGCGGTGTGGCTGCCTGCGCTGGCCGCCATGCTGCTGGGCGCACTGATCCCGCTGTGGACCTATCCCGTCCTGCGGAAGGCGGGGAAATTCAGCGTCGCAGACGCCGGAGCCATCGCCGCACACTATGGCAGCGTGAGCGCGGTGACGTTCATCGCGGCGACGAATTTCCTCAAGAGCATCCACCAGCCCTATGAGAGCTATGCCTCCGCCTTCCTCGCAATCATGGAGTCACCGGCCATCATCGTGGGCGTCATGCTTGGCAAAGGGGCCCTCGGCGGAAAACTCTCCCTGCGGGATGCAGGCCTGCGCCATGCGCTGCGGGATGCCGTGCTCGGCAAAGGCGTGCTGCTGCTGGTGGGCTCACTCATCATCGGCGCACTCAGTGGTCCCAGCGGCATGACCATGGTGGAGGGCTTCTTCGTCACCCCCTTCCAGGGAGTCCTGGCCCTCTTCCTTCTGGAGATGGGCATGGTCGCCGGACGCAGGCTGGGAGACCTCAAAAAAGCAGGCCTCTTCCTCGTGATTTTTGGCATCACCGCCCCGCTCCTGCACGGCACCGTGGGCGTGCTCCTGGGCCTCTGGGCCGGGCTCAGCATCGGCGGCTGCACCCTCCTCGGTGTGCTGGCGGCCAGCGCCTCCTACATCGCCGCACCGGCGGCGGTTCGCCTCTCGCTGCCAGAGGCAAATCCCACCTACTCGCTCACCGGAGCTCTCGCCATCACCTTCCCCTTCAACATCACCTTGGGCGTGCCGCTCTTCTTCGAAATCGCCAAACGCCTCCACTCCTAACTCCCAACTTCAACACCCCATCAACCATGAACCTTCATCCCATGAAACGCGTCACCATCATCTGCGAATCCATCCTCGAAGATCGGGTGGTCGAACTCCTCCACGAGACCGGAGCCCAAGGCCACACAGCCTTTGCAGTGCGCGGCGACGGCCACCAGGGCGAGCGCTGCGCGGACATCACCGAGACCGCCAATGTGCAGATCGACGTGATCCTGAAGCCCGCGCTCGCCGAGGCCCTGCTCCAGCGCCTGCAGACCGAGCTCTTCGCCGACTACGCCATGGTGGCCTACGAGATCGATGTCCGCGTGCTCCGCCCGGACAAGTTCTAGCACCACGCCCCCCCCTGCCTCTTTCCCCTTGGACCATGCTCCGCTGAAATAACCCGCCCCATACAACCATATAGCACCACATCCTAATAGATGAATCCATTCTACAAAAACACGATCTATCCGCTCACCCTGATCAGCGCCGCCGCGATCCTCGCCGCATGCATGCGCAATGAAGAACCACCCGCAGACAGCCACGTGACCACGGCCGAGGAGCAGGCGCACCTCACGCCAGATGAGGTCCTGCGGCAGTTCAAGGAGGGCAACGCCAGGTTTCACAGCGGGCATCTGACGCTGCGGAACCACAGCGAGCAGGTGCGCAAATCCGCCCCCGGCCAGTTTCCCAAGGCTTTCGTGCTCAGTTGCGTGGACAGCCGCGTCCCGGTGGAGGACGTCTTTGACCAGGGCATCGGCGATGTCTTCGTGGGCCGTGTGGCTGGAAACTTCGTGAACGAAGATCTGCTCGGCAGCATGGAGTTTGCCTGCAAGGTGGCCGGTGCCAAGCTCCTCCTGGTCATGGCCCACCAGCACTGCGGCGCGATCCGGGGCGCCATCGATGACGTGAAGCTCGGAAACCTCACCTCCCTG
>NZ_JBIPNG010000670.1:0-2793 GCF_044373815.1 Prosthecobacter sp.
CTATGTGCAAAATTACTTAGCTCACGCCGCCACCGCCAGCGCTGTCTCGGCCACGTCCTTGAACTCCAGTTCTTCTTCGATGCGCAGATTTTCCACGATGTACGTCTGGCGCTCAGGGGTGTTTTTACCCATGTAGAAGGAGAGCATCTCCTTCACGCTGCGGTGCTCGGAGGGGATGGGTTTGCCTTCGGCATCGACTTCGTGGTCGCGCACCTTCACGGGCTCCAGACGCATGTTGGGGCCGATGAAGTGCTTGAACTCATCGGGGCTGATTTCGCCGAGGCCCTTGAAGCGGGTGATCTCGGCGGTCTTGCCGCAGCGGTGGATGGCGCGCTGGCGCTCGTCGTCGCTGTAGCAGTAGTAGGTTTCCTTCTTGTTGCGGACGCGGAAGAGCGGCGTCTGCAAAATGTAGAGGTGGCCTTTGCGCACGAGCTCGGGGAAGAACTGCAGGAAGTAGGTGATCATCAGCAGGCGGATGTGCATGCCGTCCACGTCGGCATCGGTGGCGAGCACGACGCGGTTGAAGCGGAGTTCTTCGAGGTCCTCTTCGATCTGCAGGGCGTTGGCGAGAAGATAAAACTCCTCGTTTTCATACACGATCTTGCGGGTGAGGCCGAAGCAGTTGAGCGGCTTGCCGCGCAGGCTGAAGACGGCCTGCGTCTCCACATCGCGGCTCTTGGTGATGCTGCCGGAGGCGCTGTCGCCTTCGGTGATGAAGAGGGTGCTGTCCTCGCGGCGCTTGTCCTTGGTGTCGAAGTGCACGCGGCAGTCGCGCAGCTTCTTGTTGCAGACCTTGGCCTTGCGGGCGTTTTCACGGGCGGCCTTCTGGATGCCGCTGATCTCTTTGCGCTCGCGTTCGTTGGAGTTGATCTTTTCCTGCAGCGACTTGGCGATGTCGGCGTGCTTGTGCAGGAAGTTGTCGAGCTGGGCGGTGATGACGCTGGTGATGTGACCGCGCAGATTCCGCCCGTTCGTTTCCATGTGGGTGGAGCCGAGCTTGGTCTTGGTCTGGGACTCGAAGATTGGCTCCTGCACCTTGACGCTGACCGCGGCGATGAGGCTGCCCCGCACGTCTGCGGGATCGAACTGCTTCTTATAAAACTCGCGGCACTCCTGCACGATGGCCTCGCGGAAGGCGGCGAGGTGGGTGCCCCCCTGCGTGGTGTGCTGGCCGTTGACGAAGCTGTAGTACTCTTCGCCGTAGCCGGTGCCGTGGGTGAATGCGACTTCGACGTCCTTGCCCTCCAGGTGGATGATGGGGTACTGCGGCTCTTCGGTGAGCTTGGCGCGGATGAGGTCCATCAGGCCGTCCTTGGACTTGAACTTCTCTTCGCCTGACGGGCTGCGCAGCAGGAGCGTGAGGCCGGGATTGAGCCAGGCGTAGAAGCGCAGCATCTCGCGCACGAAATCGAGGCGGTAATGCGTGTCGTCCGCGAAGCTCTCGGCATCCGCACGGAAGGCGATGCGCGTGCCGTTTGGCTCGGTGCAGGGCGTGGGCTTGCCCATGTCATAAACGACGATGCCCTGGCTGAACTCGATGGAGCGGGTCTGGTTTTCGCGGATGGCCTGGATCTCGAAGAACTCGGACAGGGCGTTTACCGCCTTGATGCCGACGCCGTTCAGACCGACGGAGCGTTTGAAGACCTCGCTATCGTACTTCGCACCTGTGTTGATCTGCGCGGCGCACTCCAGCAGCTTGCCGAGCGGGATGCCACGGCCGTAGTCGCGCACATTGACGGTCTGGTCGTCCGCAATGGTGATCTCGATGGTGTTGCCGTAGCCCATGACGTGCTCGTCGATGCAGTTGTCCAGCACCTCCTTGAGCAGGACGTAGATGCCGTCCTCAGGCAGGGAGCCGTCTCCCAGCTTGCCGATGTACATGCCGGGGCGCAGACGGATGTGCTCGCGCCAGTCGAGGGACTTGATGGAATCTTCAGTGTAACCGTGTGCAGGAGCGGGGGTGGCCATGGGAAGGAAAAATGACGAATGACGAAATCAGAATGACGAAATCAGAATGACGAAAAACAGCCGAGCAAAGCGAGACAGACGACCGGAGGGAGCCCGTAGGGTGAGCGCAGCGAATCAACGGTCTGAGATGGCAGAGAGGGGCGGGGGTGTCAAGGGGGTGTACTGGTCGTACGAGTAGGGCTGGGCCGGGGATTTATGATTTACGATTGATGATTTAGGGATGGGGGCGTGACAAAGCGCAGCGCAGGCTCTGGCGGAGGGGGGATCGTCTCGATCCCCTATCTGGGGCGGCGATGGCTGCGGCGTGTATAAAGAAGAAAACCGCGTCTATTCGGCGCGGAATCTAGGGCGAGAGCGGAGCGTGGAGGGATCGGGACGATCCCTCTACGCCGGAGTGCTGGGATTTCTGCGCTCTTCTCAATCTTTCACCGATTTGCGCGCCTCGGTCACGAGGTTCATGAAGAGCTCACGCTGCTCGGCGAGTGCGGCGACGCGGTCTCCGGCGGGCAGCTTGTGGGCTTCAAGGCAGACGTGGCCCTGGTAATCGGCTTCCACGAGCAGTTTGGCGAGTTGATCGAGCGGGTAGGTGCTCTGGTTGACGCCCCGGATGTGCACGGTGTGCCCCAAGCGTTCCTTGACGAGGGCAAAGTTGGCCGCCAGTCCGGCGCCAATGAGATCGGTGTCATTCGAGTTCCAGCAGACGCGCACATTGTCGCGGTCGGCGGCGTCCATGATGGTCTTGATGTGGGGCAGCTCGGAGGTGTCCTTGCCGTGAACCTCAAGCCGGATTTCCTGGCCAAAGCCGATGGCGTAATCGCCCAGCTC
>NZ_JBIPNG010000671.1:0-2787 GCF_044373815.1 Prosthecobacter sp.
AGTCTACGGCATCAGGAAAATCGCCGGAGCTGGAGCCGAAGGTGCTGCGGAGCATGTCGGTGTCGATGATGCCGGGATTCATGGGGATGACGGCGACTTTGCCGCCGGTGTCCTGGGCGGTGGCCATGGAGAGGCCTTCGATGGCGTACTTGGTGGCGCAGTAGGGTGCGACGTCTGAGGCGGTGACGCGGCCCCAGCCGGAAGAGAAATTGACGATGACGCCGCTGCCGCGTTTCAGCATGGCGGGGAGCAGGTGGCGCATCATGGCGGCGGGGCCCTTGATGTTGATGTCGATGATGCGGCTGAAGTCCTCGGCGCTGGTTTCCCAGAGGGGCGCGTTGGGGGTGATGATGGCGGCGTTGTTGAGGACGAGGTCTGGTGCGCCGAATTTTTCGAGGAGGGTGGCGCAGAAGGCGGCGATGTCGGATTCGTGGGAGACGTCGCAGGTTTGGAAGAGGTGAGGCGCGGGGAACTGGTGGGAGAGCTCGGCGATTTGGGCGGTGTTGCGTCCACAACCGGCGATGTGCCAGCCTGCATTGACGAAGAGGGGGAGCATGGCGCGGCCGAGTCCGCGAGTGCAGCCGGTGATGACGACGGTTTTGGGTTTCATGCGAGGCGGGGGCTTTGGGGTGCGCGGCGCTCTTTTGACAGGATTTACAGGATTGCAGAATTCACAAGATTTGCGCGGTTGCGGTTTGAGAGTGCCGTTTCGAAACGATGCTCTTTGGAGAGCTGAACGAGCGATCCTGCATCATCCTGTAATCTTGTTAATCCTGTCTTAAAAAGTAGGCTGGCTGGGCACCAGCTTACTTCCCCAGGTCATTCATGAAGGTGGGGCGAGGTCTTTGGGTTACGCGGCGCTGTTTTGACAGGATTTACAGGATTCCAGAATTAACAAGATTTGCGTGGGCATGGCTTGAGAATGCCGTTTCGGAACGCCGCTTTTTTATTCAGGACGTGCGATCCTGCATCATTCTGAAATCTTGTTAATCCTGTCTAAAAAACGTGGCCGGATTAGGTGGCCGCTTTCTTCTCGACTTCGTCCCATGGGATCTCGGAGAGTTCGGCGTTGGGGTTGCGGCGTTCGAAGTAGTTGATGGCCCATTGGTCGCTGAAGAAGACGACCCAGCGTTCGGCACTGTCCTGGGCGGTGGTGACGCCGCCGGGGATGTCGAAGTCTTCGATGGCGCCGCCGTCTTTGGTGCGGACCCAGCGGAGGACGGTGTAAGGGGCGGTTTCGAGGCGGCTTTGGGCGTTGTATTCGCTCTCGAGACGGAACTGCACGACTTCGAACTGGAGGGGGCCGACGGCGCCGAGGAGGGGCACGCGCTGACCGGCGTGGGGCTGGATGAACTGCTGCACGACGCCTTCGCTGAGGAGCTGCTCAAGGCCGTCGCGGAAGCGCTTGTAGTGCGCGGTGCTGGGGTTGTGCAGATAGCAGAAGACTTCGGGGGCGAAGCGGGGGATTTCGTCGAACTTGAGCTTGGGGTCGACGGCGAGGGTGTCGCCAATGCCGAAGCCGTGATTGCCGACGATGCCGACGACATCGCCCGCGTAGGCTTCGTTCACGGTCTCGCGATCCTGGGCGAAGAGTTTTTGGGAGTTGGCGAGGCGGACGATTTTGCCGGTGCGGGTGTGGGTGACCTGCATGTCGCGTTCGAACTTGCCGCTGACGATGCGGACGAAGCTCATGCGGTCGCGATGGCGGGGGTCCATGTTGGCCTGGATCTTGAAGACGAAGCCGGAGAAGCCTTCATCGGTGGGCTCGATGACGCGGCCATCGGCGGCCATGCGGGGCTCGGGTGGCGGGGCGAGTTCGAGGAAGCCGTCGAGGAGCATCTGGACGCCGAAGTTGTTGCTGGCGCTGCCGAAGAAGACGGGGGTGAGTTCGCCGCGATCGATCTTGGTGCGATCGTAGGCGTGGCCTGCGCCGTCGAGCATTTCGAGCTCCATCTTGGCCTGTTCGAGGGCTTCAGGGACGGTGTGCTTGGCGACGAATTCGTCGTCGAGGCCGCCGACTTTTTCGGGGGCGCGGAAAGCGCCGTGGACGGTGCGCTCGAAGAGATGGACATCGTTTTTGCGACGGTCGTAAACGCCACGGAACTGCTGACCGATGCCGAGGGGCCAATTGATGGCGCAGGCACCGATGCCGAGGACGGTTTCGAGTTCGTCGAGGAGGGTGAGGGGCTCGCGCGCAGGGCGGTCGAGCTTGTTCATGAAGGTGAAGATGGGGACGCCACGGCGGCGGCAGACTTCGAAGAGCTTGCGTGTTTGGGCCTCGATGCCTTTACCAGCGTCGACGACCATGATGGCGGCATCCACGGCGGTGAGCACGCGGTAGGTGTCTTCGGAGAAGTCTTTGTGACCGGGGGTGTCGAGGAGGTTCACGACGTTGCCTTTGTACTCAAACTGCAGGACGGTGGAGCTGACGGAAATGCCGCGCTGCTTTTCGAGCTCCATCCAGTCGGAGGTGGTGGCGCGCTGGTTTTTGCGGGCGGTCACGGAACCTGCGAGCGCGACAGCGCCGCCGTAGAGCAGGAGCTTTTCGGTGAGCGTCGTTTTACCGGCGTCGGGGTGCGAAATGATCGCGAAGGAACGACGGCGGGCGATTTGGGCTTCGTGGGGCATGGGGGGCGGTTGTATTCGTCCAAGCCGGGGAAGGATGCAAGTGGAGTGGCGGGGGGCTTTCGAAAGGCCAATGGCGAAATCTGAATGACGAAGGACGTGGAGGGAGGTGAGCGGAGAGGATAGACAGGATTAACAAGATGACGGGATTAACAGGATTAG
>NZ_JBIPNG010000672.1:0-2780 GCF_044373815.1 Prosthecobacter sp.
CTCTTCGCGGTCGCCGACTTTGAGGTAACGGTAATAAACTTCAAGCTGGAGGGTGCAGAGGCACTGGCGGTAGATGGGGTCTGCGGCATCACCGGCGGGCCAGTTCGGGCGGCCGGCCTTGAAGGCGCCGTCAGACTGCTGGGCTCCAAGGATCTGCGGAAGGAACTGCTGGTTGTAGAATTTCCAGTCGTCGCCGCCCTGCTGGAAGAAGGTCTGGGTGTAGTAGTACCAGCAGTAGAGATTGCAGTTTTTGTTCCAGTCGAGGGGCTCGGCGGTGAGGAAGTCGCGCAGGAATTTGATGCCCTTCTTGATCGCGGTGGTCTTGCCCTTGGCCATGGTCTGGAGGCCGAGGATGCCGACGCCGGAGAGGCTCCACTGATTGTAGTGGGCGTCACGATTTGCGCCGCCGAAGCCGCCGTCCTTGGTCTGCATTTTTTCCAGGTAGTCGGTCATCTTGCCGATGCAGCTGTGGAGGCCGTCGATCTTCAGACCGGTGTTCTTGGCGGCTTTGAGCGCCTGGAACTGCCAGCCGACCACGGAAAGGTCAGCGCCGGCGGCCTTGTTGTAAACGATCTGGTCCTTGCCGCCGTAGGCCCAGGCACCTGCCGGGGTCTGGTTGTCGATGATGACTTTCACGCCTTTTTCGAAGGCTTCGCGCATGCCGGGAAGGCTCTTGCTGCCGAGACGGGCGAGGGTGTACATTTCTCCCAGAGCGTAGGTGGCGATGCCGTGTTCGTAGGTGCCTGCGCCGCCTTTGCCGCCGGCGGCTTCGCCCTGCCAGCCTGTTTCAGAGAAGATGCCGTGGGGATTCTTTTTGCCGGCTTCGATGAGGAACATGATGCCCTTCATGACGTTTTCACCGTAGAAGGGGGACTCGGGCGTTTCGCAGCGGCCCAGGAAGCACAGAAGTGCCAGACCTGTGTAGGCGCACTTGTTGCTTTTGCCCCAGGAGCCGTCGGCGTTCTGCTTGGTCTTGAGCCATTCGAGGGAAGCACTCACAGCAGCCTCGCACTCAGGGGAGCCGCCGTTTTGACGGAGCTTTTCAAGTCGTTCCTGCGTGGAGCAGCGGCTGCGCATGGAAGGGGGAAGAGTGACGAAACCGCCTGCGGCTCCGAGTCCCTGACCTTTGCCAAAGCCGCCACCGGCTCCGCCCATGCCGAAACCGCCTGCACCGCCGAGGGCGCCGCCGCCCATCATGGCGCTGACGTCGGGCATATCCAGTGAGTCTGGGGGTGCCTCAGGCAGGGTGATGGCCGAATTGGTGCTCGTGCTGACGAGCTTCTTCATCGGCATGGTCTTGTTGATGGAGCTGCGCTTCTTCTGCTGCACCTTGTGCTGCAGATCCGCACTGGCCTTCGCGCCCTGCGCGGTGCCGCCACCGGGGAGGAAGTCCACCTGCTTGTCCATGACACCGCTTTGGAAGACGATGAACAGGGCCAGCACGCCGAGACCGGCGTGGATCAAAATACTGAGAAGGAGGGAGCTGGCACCGGCCTTGAGCCAGAGCTGCACGAACTTGTTTGGCGGCTTGCCCACTTCGATGTGGGTGAGTGCTGGTGGGTGATAGATCTGGCCTTCGACATGCTCAGCCACGACGGCTTCACCAACGTCATCGGTCGGCACGGCGGCAGCCACGGCCACGCTCGGGGCGGGCATCACAGGGGCACCGGAAGGGGCTGGCATGGAGGGAGCCACGGCGGCAGGCACGGGCATGGCCACGGGGACGGCGGCGCTGGCGGGCTTGGGGGCCGGAGCCGGGGCAGGTGCGGCGGTGGGAACGGTGCCGGTGGAAGGTGCGGGCGGCGGCATCATGGCCGGCATGGGCATCTGCGGCATGTAGCCGGGCGGATAGCCGGGCATCTGCGGCGGGTAGCCTTGGGGCATCGGGTAGCCCGGAGGATAGCCTGGCATCTGCGGTGGGTAGCCCTGCGGTGCTGGATAACCCTGAGGATAGCCCTGCGGCATCTGCGGCGGATAGCCCTGCGGCATCGGGTAGCCAGGTGGGTAACCCTGCGGCGGTGGGTAGCCCTGCGGATAACCCTGCTGCGGCGGATAACCCTGGGGATAGCCCTGCGGCAGCGGCTGTGTGACACCAGGAGGTGGTGGCTGCTGCGGATTCTGAGGATTCTGCGGGTTACCAGGCTGCGACGGATTCATTTCAATAAAAACTGTTGATGTACATGTATATACACGGTGGCCAGCGCTTCCGACAAGATGAATTTACAGGTCGCATGAACGAACTGGAAAGGCGCGCTGAAGAGGAAACGCGCCGCGTGGCCGATTCTTAGCCTACAAGACCTCCCATGGGGCTCCGTTTGAAGCCGCTGAAGGATGCCCACCGAACGCGAATTGTCATTTGCACGACGGGCCTCTTCCGATAGGATGCCGGACCCCGATCTCACATGAAAACCGCCTCGTTCATCCTCTGCGCCGCCGCCCTCGTCCTCGCCTCCACTTCCTGTGGAAAGCACTCCTGGAAGGAAACCCAGGTGCTGCACGAAGGCATGCACAAGGCGCACGACGAAGGTCATGGCGAATCCCACGCCAAGGAAGCCGAGCACGGCGAAAAGAAGGCCCACTAGGACTTCTGCATGCGTCGCTACGCCTTCATCGGGCTGCTTGTTCTGGTGATGGTAGCGACCAGTTGTGTGATGCTGCGGACGTGCTGGGCACGCCTGTCTCCCGCCATTGCCTCCACCGGCGGCAAGGCTTTGCACCTCCGCCTGCCGGATGCTGGGAAGACGCACCTGCAAAAGGACCAGCGCTGGGCGGCGGATCAG
>NZ_JBIPNG010000235.1:0-9773 GCF_044373815.1 Prosthecobacter sp.
ATCAAATTTTCGTGCGCTGCAACCTCCATGCGTGCCCGTTCCTGCAATGAGAGCTTTGCTTGTTCTTTGAGCAACTGCTCAAGCTCCTTTTGCCTCTTCCGGGCTTCGCGCTCTTCACGTCGTTGAGTAGATTGAATGCTTTTCTGTGTGGCGGCCCAGCTCATTTTTTGAAATGCTTAAACCCTTTGTCATTTAGTTTGGTGTGTAAGGCAACGTAATTCCTACGAATTTGTGTATGTTTTTCCGAGTTTTATAAAGGGGCGGCCATTAGTGATTTTGGAGGTAAAAGGAAAAAGGACAGACGGGGCGTAAAGGATAAACAAAAAAAGGCGCTGTGTTTCCACAGCGCCCTGGCTTGAATCAAACTGACTTTATCCTCAAGGAATGTTGCCGGGAGTGGAAACGCCTTCTTCGAGCTTCAGCGCCCACTTGATGCCGGCGAGGATCATCTCCTGATAGGTCTCGGCGATCTCGGGGCTGTTTTTGCGGTCCTTAGTGTCGGCTTTCCATGTGGGGTCCCAGACGTCTTCGCGGTGGCCGAGGGAGTTGTAATAGACACGGCCTGCGCCGACTTCCTTGCACCAGGAGACGGGGTAGTAGCGGCCTTTTTGGGCTTCGACATCCTTCAGGTCGGCATCCTTCTTGGGGTCTTCGATCTTCTTTTCCTTCCGCTGTGCGGCTTCCGCCTTCAGCTGCTCAAGGTTCGGATGGGTGTTCAGGCCGAGGAGGCCGTGGACCTTGGCTTTGTCGAAGGTCTTGATGATGTAGATCTCGTCGAAGACTTTCCAGCCGAGGGGGACGGTCTTGGTGATGGGATGGGCGGGGTCGTGAATGACGGGCTGGATTTCGACCTGGGATTTGTGGGTTTCGAATTCGCCGCCGAGCATGTCGATGTAGCCACGGAAGGGGTGGTAGGTGTCGGAGCCGGAGTGCATGGCGATGAAGGCCTTGCCGCCTTCGATGAGCTTGATGAAGCCGTCGCGGTCAGGGAGGAGGAGATCGCCGGTGGTGTTGGCGAAGACGAAGCCGTCGTAGCCTTTGATTTTGTCGAGCGCCATCTTGTCGGCCATGTAGGCTTTGATCTTGTCGTTCCAGATCTTGTTGGCTTCATTGAAGTCTGCGGAGGCCTTGCTGAAGGCTTCAGCCTTGGCCTTGAAGGACTCTTCGGATTCCTTTTCTCCGCGCACGGGGGCCTTGCCGGGATTCTTCGGCTGGCCTTCGGGCTGGTGGACGAAATCGACGGTGAAGGCACCGGACTTGGCGCCAAGTTCGGCGAGGACTTTCTCGGCTGTCTCGATGGAAGAATGACGGAAGCCAGTGGTGACAGTGACGACGAGGAGCTTCTTCGGCTCCGCGTAAGCGGAAAGCGAGAGAGCAGCGACAAACAGGAGCGTGAGGCGTTTGATCATGGGTGGTAAGGAACCAACGTGGCGTGGCGAAGATCTTTTGCAGGTGGAAAGTTCATGAAAGGGAAGGCCGGGCTGCGTTTGTGGATGAATGAAAACAATCTTCTGCTTTCTGTTTCTGTCTCTGGTGATGTCTCATGCGCAAACGGCCACACCGGTGACGGTGGACGCTGGCAAACATCCCAACTTGCAAGCTGCGCTGGATGCCTTGCCGGCAACCGGGGGGCTGGTCACCATCCCGCCGGGGAACTATGAGATCACCGAGCCGCTGCGGGTGAAGACCGCGGAGACGCGCATCGCGGGCAGTGGCGCGGCCACGCACATCATCAACAAGAATGAAGCGGGCGCCCCAGCCTTCATCCTGCGCCCCCCGACTCTCGACACGGACAAGAAGGCGCAGCTCTGGCGCGTGCAGATGGCGGACCTGCGAGTGAGCGGCAATGAGAAGAGCGGCGACGGCATTTTTGCCGAAGGCATCCAGGAGATCTATTTCGAAGGCGTGTCCGTGGATCACCATGGCGGCCATGGCATCCACATGGTGAACTGCACGGAAGATCCGCGCGTGGCGGACTGCATCCTCACGTACAACAAAAAGAGCGGGATCGAGATCCTCGGCGGGCATGACATCGTGGTGAACGCGAACCACTTTGAAGAGAACTGGGACGGGCTGCGCTGCATCGACGCCTTCAACCTGTGCATGAACGGGAACAACATCGACGACCACCTGGGCAACGGCGTCATCATTGAGAACACCTACGGCTCCGTGCTCAGCGGCAACATGATCGAGGAGTGCAATGGCACGGCGATCATCCTGGACCGCGACTGCTATGGCATCACCCTGAGTGCGAACGTGATCGCACATCATCTCAAAGGTGGCATTGATCTGCGGGATGCCTGCGGCTGCACGCTGAGCGCGAACACCTTTGTGCTGGCGCATGAGTTTTCGGTGCGGGTGGGGAAGGACTCCGAGCGCAACACGATCAGTGGCAACACCTTCTGCAACACCTACATAGGGGCAGGGCAGGACAAGCGCCCTGCCGAGGCCAAGACGCCGATGGGGATCGATGCAGGCACGGGGGTGCTGGTGGAAGGCGGAGTGAATGGCCTGATTCTTAATGGGAACACGTTTTCCGGGTTGTCCACCGCAGCCGTATGGAGTAAAGGCGTGGTGAAAAATGTCATGATCACATGCAACCTTTGCATGGATATTGGCCATAAACTTGCTAAGAAGCGTGCTTGCTTCGACTTGACGCCCAAATCAGTCGTCTTGATCAAGGACAACCTTGAAGAAACCCCAACCTCCGAACCCTGACCTCCCATGCTTGATGTGCAGCGCAACCGAGGCGCCAAGCACCGTGAAGAAATCGACTTCACGCGCAAGCTCATGTGGGCACACATGATTTTCGGAGCGGCGGTGATCACGCTGTTTTTGTTTCACGAGGTGTTTCGCTGGTTCGCCGGATCCCTGGTCTGGTATGGGCTGAGTCTGGTGGTGATGTATGGCTTCATGAACGGGCAGCGGTGTTGCCGCTGGCTGCTGGCGCTGGTGTTTCTGGCGGGAGCAGGTGCGGGACTGTATTTCCTGAGCCGCGTCCTGCCAGACACCACGGAGCCACGTGCTGCCCTGGTGCCGCATTCGGTGATTCCACTGTGGGTGGGACTGGCGAATCTGACCTATTCCCTCGGAGCGATGTTTGTGCTCTTCAGCTCCCGCATCCGCCGCGCCGGCGAGACGGGGTTTGTGCTGTGGTGAGGTGAGGCACATGCGGAGCGGCGTTCGCGGCTTCACGCATGGTGAAACGAATACAGCCCTAGTGTCCTGATGGCCACTCAGGCGGGCTTGAATGGTGCCCATTCACCGCAGATCATCCATCGCGTAGATCGGCCGGATTTCGAGTTCGCCGGGCTGCGGCATGGGATTGGGGCAGCGCTTCACCCAGGCGAGGGCTTCATCCATGTCTCTGACCTCCCAGAGCCAGAAACCGGCGACGAGCTCGTGAGTGTGAGGGAAGGGGCCGTCGATGACCGTGCGGTTGGGCCGGTGTTCCAGCGACAAATGCTAATTCGAGTTTGAAGACCGCTGTGGTGGTGACGAAAAAACGAACGGGATGGGTAAGGATACGTACTAAATGCCAGGCATTATTTTAATGTGTTGGATACTGAATATTGATAATCAATAAAGTAATGTGGTTTTATGATTGCAAATGTGGCGCGTGACTGGCCAAGCCTTGGGGTGGTGGCGTTGGTTGAGAGGGGGGCTTTCACCTTTCTTGATGGGCTTGGGCCTCGACGGCTGCCGGTTGCGGAAAACAACAACGCCGAAGAGGGATGCTCTTCGGCGTGTGAGTGAGATTGTAGGATGAGGGTCGGGAAGCCCCCCACACCTTGGATGGCTTGAAGCGGCTTACTTCTTGCGGTCCCGGATCGCGCCGGTTTTGAGGCGGAGGCCGTTGAGGCGGATGAAGCCGGTGGCGTCGTCCTGGTTGTAGGCCTTGGTGGGGTCGGCTTCCATGGTGGCGATCTGCGGATTGTAGAGGCTGAAGACGCTCTTGCGGCCGGCGGGGATGATGTTGCCTTTGTAGAGCTTCACACGGACGGTGCCGCTGACTTTCTTCTGGCTCTCGGTGACGAGGGCCTGGAGGGCGAGACGCTCGGGGGCGTACCAGAAGCCGTTGTACACCAGGGTGGCGTATTTCGGGATGAGGCTGTCACGCAGGTGCATGACTTCGCGGTCCATGGTGAGGCTTTCGATCTGGCGATGAGCGAAGTGCAGGATGCTGCCGCCGGGGGTTTCGTAGACGCCGCGGCTCTTCATGCCGACGAAGCGGTTTTCCACCATGTCCACGCGGCCGACGCCGTGCTTGCCGCCGAGCTTGTTGAGGAGCTTCATGACGCCGAGAGGGGAGAGGAGCTTGCCATTGACGGCGATGCAGTTGCCCTTTTCGAATTCGAGGATGACGGTCTCAGCCTTGTCCGGAGCGTCTTCGGGGAAGACGGAGAGGGTGTTGAAGTAGCCTTTGTTCTTCGGATCGCTGGCGTCGAACCATGGGTCTTCCAGAATGCCGGCCTCATAGCTGATGTGCAGGAGGTTACGGTCCATCGAGAAGGGCTTCTTGGCGCTGGCCTGGACGGGGATCTTTTTCTCGTCGCAGTAGGCGATCATCTCGGCACGGCCGGGGAACTGGGTGCGGAAGCGCTCATCGCGCCATGGGGCGATGATTTCGATCTCGGGGGCGAGGGCGGCGGCGGTGAGCTCAAAGCGGACCTGGTCGTTGCCCTTGCCGGTGGCGCCGTGGGCGATGAAGCCGGCCTTTTCAGCCTTGGCGATCTCCACCATGCGCTTGGCGATGAGGGGGCGGGCGATGCTGGTGCCCAGGAAGTACTCGCCTTCGTAGATGGCTCCGGCCTGGATCATCGGGAAGATGAAATCGGTGGCAAACTCCTCCTGAAGGTCGTCGATGTAGATCTTTGAGGCTCCGGTCTTTTTAGCTTTGGCGTTCAGGCCTTTAAGCTCATCGTCCTGGCCGACGTTGGCGCAGAAGGCGATGACCTCGGCGTTGTAGGTTTCCTTGATCCAGGAGAGAAGGACGGAGGTGTCGAGGCCGCCGGAGTATGCGAGAACGATTTTTTTGCTCATGATTGACCGCTTTTTTGAGGGGGGCGCGGAGAATAAGGGCAATCGAAGGTGTGTCGAGCGCCGGAGTGAGCCTTTTTTACAAAATTGGGGGGATAAAAAGCGGTTGGTTAGGAAAAGTTAAATAATTGCGTTCTTTCTATTGAAATTATAATGGGTATTGTTAAGATGACTTTATTCACAAAAAACACATGGGTCTTCCTTTGGGATACAGCACTTCTTCGAATGTTTCTAAAGAAACAGGCGAGTCGTCTGCCTCGATTCTCCGCGCTGCCGCGTGGCTGAGGAGGCGTTGCGCCCGAGGCCAGCGCTCGTTGACGGCTGGTATCACCCTGTTTGTGGCTTCAGCGGTGGGGGCTCTTGCCGCGACGGATTTCAGTGATTACAGCCTTTTCGGCTCTGCCAGCAGCACGACGGTGAGCACCATCAGGATCGGTGCCACCACCGACAGTGAAACGGCCATCACTTCCAATGCCCTCGCTACAGGGGATGACACCACGGGCACGGATGATGAGGACGGCGTGACATTCCCGAGCAGTCTGGTCACGGGTACGACGGGCAGCATGGTGGTGAACGTGACGAACACCAGTGGTGCCACCGTTTTCCTCAATGCGTGGATCGACTACAACAAGAACGGCTCGCTCACTGACTCAGGCGAGCAGGTCGCCACGAACACCACGATCGTCAATGGCAGTTCGAATTCCAACAGGACCATCAACTTCACCGTGCCGGCCGGTGCCTCCGTCGGCAATGTGGGCATGCGCGTGCGCCTGACCTCCACGAGCTCTCCAACGCCCCTTGGTCTGAAAGGCAATGGTGAGGTGGAAGATTATCTGGTGCAAATCTGTCCGTCCATCACGGTGGGTCCCACCACTCTGGGCACTGCGACTGTGGGCACAGCTTACTCGCAGACGATCAGCGCCAGCGGCGGCTCATCCCCTTACAGCTTCAGTGTGAGCAGCGGCACGCTGCCAGACGGGCTGAGCCTGAGCTCAGGCGGCGCACTGACTGGCACGCCCACCTCCGGCGACACCGCGACTTTCACGGTGGCGGCCGTGGATCAAAGCGGCTGTGTCGGCACCCGCAGCTACACTTTTGCGCCGACATGCACGAGCTATGTGATCTCACCATTTGCCATGGGGTCGTGGGATCTGTCCACGGCGGTCAATGTGACGATGGTGGCCACGGCGGCGTCGGGCTCGGTGAATACACCGCTCACCTGGTCGCTGGCGTCGGGCACGCTGCCAGCGGGACTTACCCTGAGCAGCGCGGGCGTGCTGAGCGGCACGACCACGGCGAAGGGCACCTCCAGTTTCACAGTTCAGGTCACTGACACTTACGGGTGCACCGCCACGGAGTCATATTTCATGACGGTGGCCTCAGGCACCAGCTACTCCAGTTTGCTCTACGTCAGCTCCGGCACTGGCAGCACCGGCTATCTTGAAACGTATGATGTCTCCACGGGCGCCAAGGTGCTCGTCGGTCAGACGAGGGATTCGAGCGCCCGCTACCTCACTGACCTGGCGTGGTCTCCATCGGGCATTCTCTACGGCATCGACTTCAACAACATCTATCAGATCAATCCGACGACGGGTGCCTTGACGAGGCTGGGAAGTTTTGGCAACAGCCTCAACGGCCTGGTGTTTGACTCGGCCGGCAAGCCCTACATCAGCAGCGTCAACGACGGCGACATCTACACCTTCAATCTGGCTTCGCTGAGCACCAGCTCCACCACGGCGCTGACGCTTGCTTTCAGTTCACCGGCCACCGCCCCGAATGGTGAGTCCCTCGCCAGCGCAGGTGACCTGGCATGGATCGGCAATGAATTGTACTACACGGTGGCCGGCAGCGGATTCAACACCTTCTACCTCTACAAAGTGCCTGAAGGCGGCACGGCCACGCAGCTTGTCGGGCAGATCAAAACCACGGGGGGCGCGGGCATTGCCGATGTGTTCGGTCTTTCCACAGATGGCTACGGCACGCTGTATGCGCAGGCGGGCAAGGCACTGTACACGCTGGACAAAACCACCGGCGTGGCCACGACCGTGAACTCCAGCATCGCGGCAAGCGCCATCTCCGGTGGCGCCATGCGCTATGAGTTCACGCAGGTGCTGGATGACTTTGGCGATTATTCCTTGTTCCCGGTGGCACGCGACACGGTGTTCAGCTCGCTGCTGATGGGCTCGCTGGTTGATTACGACATTCCGGCAGCCTTCAATACGGCGGCGAATGCGGACGACCAGTCATGGACGGATGACGAAGACGGCGTGACGCTGCCAGCCAGCGTGGTGCAGGGAGCCACGGGCGTGAGTGTGACGGTGAAGGTGACGAACACCTCCGGTGCGCCAGCCTTCCTGAATGGCTGGGTCGATTTTGGCAACAACGGATCGCTCACGGACAGCGGCGACCGGATCATCAACAACGTCATTATTCCCACTGGCACGAGCAATGTGAGCCAGAGCTACACCTTCAATGTGCCGGCGACAGCCGCGGTGGGGGCACTCGGCGCACGTTTCCGGCTCACCGCCGTGACCAATCCCGGCCCCTCGGGTGCCAGCGGCCCGGGTGAAGTGGAAGACTATCTGTTCAATGTGACCTGCAGCACCATCACGCTGACTCCAGGCACGCTGCCCACTCCCACGGTGGGCACCGCTTACTCCCAGACGGTGACTGCCAGCGGCGGCAACGGCCCCTACACCTACGCGGTGGCCACCGGGTCGCTGCCTGCCGGTCTCACGCTGAACGCCAGCACGGGTGTGATTTCGGGCACCGTCACCAGCTCCAGCGCCACCAGCTTCACGCTGCGCGCCACGGATGCCAAAGGCTGCACCGGCACGCTGAGCAGCAGCATCACGCCGACCTGCCCGGCGGTGACGGTCACTCCTCCCACGCTCAACACACCGACGGTGGGAACCAACTTCACACAAACACTCAGCGCTGCGGGCGGCATCTCGCCCTACACATGGGCGCTCACCAGCGGCACGCTGCCTTCGGGGCTGTCTCTGAGCACGAGCAATGGGACGATCAGCGGTCTCCCCACCAGCGCCGCCTCGGCGAGTTTCACGGTGCGTGCCACGGATGCTGCGGGCTGTCTTGACACTCAGGCTTATACCTTCGCACCTGCCTGCCCGACGATCAGCATTTCGCCGAGCACGCTCGCTGCGGGTTCGGTGGGCACCGCCTACTCGCAGACCCTGAGCGCAAGCGGCGGCACCGCAGCTTATAATACCTGGACCGTGACCAGCGGCACGCTGCCTGCGGGTCTGACACTCAATGCCAGCACCGGCGTCATCAGCGGTACGCCGACGGCCTCCGCCAGTCCCTCAACCTCCGTGACGGTGCGCGTGAATGATGCCTACGGCTGCCAGGGCACGCAGGTGGTGACGCTGCAAATCTGCCCGGTCATTTCCGTCTCGCCTTCCATCCTGCCGACGCCCACCGTGGGCACGGCCTACTCCCAGACACTCACCGCTTCAGGCGGGGCCGCATCCTACACCTTCACGCTGGCCAGCGGAACGCTTCCCACCTGGGCCACCTTGAGTTCCGCAGGGGTGCTCAGCGGCACGCCCAACAGCACCACGGCAGCCAGTTTCACTGTGCGGGCCACGGATGCCAATGGCTGCTCCACGACGCTCTCTTTCACTGTGACGCCGGTCTGCCCGACGGTGACCATCACACCCGCATCTCTCGCCACCGGCACGGTCGGCAGCGCTTACTCGCAGACACTTTCCGCCACGGGCGGTGTCGCGCCTTACAGCGCATGGACCGTCACCGCAGGCACGCTGCCAGCGGGCTTGACGCTCAATGCCAGCACGGGTGTCATCAGCGGTACGCCGACGGCTTCCGCCAGCCCTTCGACCTCCGTCACGGTGCGGGTGAATGATGCCAATGGTTGCCAGGGATCACGCGCGATCACATTCCAAATCTGCCCGGTCGTCGCGTTCTCACCCACCACGCTTGCCACGGCGACGGTGGGCACGTCTTACACTCAGACCATCACGGCCAGCGGCGGCACCGGACCTTACACCTTCACGCTGGCCAGCGGCACGCTACCCACCTGGGCTTCGCTGACTTCCGCCGGTGTGCTCAGCGGCACGCCGAATTCCAGCACCACGGCCATCTTCACGCTGCGTGTCACGGATGCCAATGCTTGTACCTCCACGCTGGCTTACACGCTCACGCCAGTGTGCCCGACGATCACGATCACACCCTCGGCACTGAGCGCAGGCACGGTGGGAACGGCTTACTCGCAGACGCTCGCCGCGAGCGGTGGCATCGCTCCTTACAGCGCGTGGACAGTCACGGGTGGTGCGCTGCCAGCGGGCTTGACGCTCAATGCCAGCACGGGTGTCATCAGCGGCACGCCGACGGCCTCCGCAAGTCCGGCGACCACTGTCACGGTGCGGGTGAATGATGCCAATGGCTGCCAGGGCACACGGGCCGTGACGCTGCAAATCTGCCCGGTCATTTCTCTTTCTCCAACCACTCCGGCCACCGGGACGGTGGGTGTCGCTTACTCGCAGACGATCACTGCTTCGGGTGGCTCAGCATCCTACACGTATGCGCTGGTCAGCGGCACGCTGCCAGCGGGTCTCACCCTCAACACCAGCACGGGTGTGGTGAGCGGCACACCGACCACTCCGTCCAGCGGCAGCGTGACCATCCGCGCCACGGATGCGAATGGCTGCCAGGGCACGCAGGCACTGACCTTTACCACGAGCTGCTCGGCCATC
>NZ_JBIPNG010000236.1:0-9764 GCF_044373815.1 Prosthecobacter sp.
ATCGCCATTCCCATCGTGCTCGCGCTCTGTCTCGCACGCCCGGTGCTCACCGCGCTGCGCTCTCTCGGCCTCGGCAGTTCCTCGCTCATCGTCATGCTGGACGATTCCTTCTCCATGCGCGCCCCCGCCGCACAGACCACGCTGCCCGGCGGCACCGTCATGCAGCAGGCGCGTCAGGACATGCAGACCATGATCACCGATCTGCCGGACGGCTCCAGCGCGCAGGTCCTTCTCTCCGGTGGCACGCCGCGCAAGCTGCTGGATCAGGCCACCACGGACCGCACCCTCATTCCCAAGCAGCTCAGCGAGGTGCCCTCCATGTCCGGCCCGTTGTCTGCGAACGATGCCTTCCAGGCTGCCACCTCGGCCTTGAAGGATTCCCCCAATGCCACGCGCGAAGTCGTCATCGTCTCCGACTTCCAGGAGGCCGACTGGAAAGCCATCGCCGACGGTGCCGCACTGCCCGCGCTCGAAACGATCTCCAAGCAGGAGCCCAAGCCGCAGATCACCTTCTACCGCGTGGGCAGTGATCTCGCTGAAAACATCAGCATCGCCAGCGCCGACATCTCCGCGCTCGTCGCCGCTGAGTCCCAGCCCATCGGCCTACGGGTGCGCATCAAAAACCACGGCAAACGCCCCTGGCAGGACATCCCCGTGCATCTCGAAGCTGACGGCGCACGCCTGCGCACCGCGCGTGTTTCGCTCGCCCCCGAAGGCGAGGCTGTCCTCTCCTTCACGCATGCCTTCGACAAAGTCGGCGACCATTCCCTCTCCGTCCGCCTCGAAGGCGACAGCTTCGCCGACGACAACGCCTTTCACTCCATCGTGCAGGTTCGCAATCAGCTCAACGTCCTGCTCATTGATGGCAGCCCCGGCAAAGAACCGCTCAGCGGCGCCACCGACTTCCTGGAGATCGCCCTCACACCGCACACCGTCGCGGCCGCCACACTGAAGGATCTCATCCGCACCAAGAAAATCGATCTGCGTAAACTACGCAATGAGGACCTCCGTCAGCAGGAAGTCATCATCATGGCCGATGTGGAGCGCCTGCAAGGCAACACGCAGAATGAGATCGACAAATTCGTCAAAGAAGGCGGCGGCCTGCTCGTCTTCGCCGGGCCTGACTGCGATCTGGATTGGTACAACCGCGAGTTCTACCGCAAAGGCGAAGGGATGTATCCTGCCGCCATCAAGGGCCAGGCCCGCGCCGATTCCGATTCCCTGCCAGCGCGCATCCTCATGCAGCGCTTCACGCATCCCTCTGCGCTGTATTTCAATGATGCCCGTGCCGGACGTCTGCAGGACGCCGAGTTCCGCCACTGGTTGGAATTCACGCCGCAGGGAGATCAAACTCAGCGCATCTTCAATCTCGACCGCAACGTGCCGCTGATGATCGAGAAGAAATATGGACGTGGCCGCGTCATCGCCTCCGCCACCACGGCCAATGCGGAGTGGAGCAATCTGCCGCTGCAGCCCTTCTTCGTGCCGCTCATGCAGCGCCTCACCACCTACCTCGCCACCGTAGGCAGCGCTCCTGCTTGGCAACTCGTCGGTTCGACGATCCGCCTGCCGCTCGAAAAAGCCGAGCTCGGTGCCGAATTCACCCTGCGTGATCCCACAGGCCAGACACAGACGCTCAAGTCTGCCAAAGAAGGTGACGCCGTCTTCGTCCAAAGCCCCTCCATCACCCAGCCCGGCATCTTCCAGCTTCAAAAGGTCGGTACCGAAAAGACCACACTTCTCGCATTCAATATCGACGGCACCGAGTCCGATCTCAAAGCCCTGCCTCCCGCCGACATCCAAAAAATCGCCACTCGTTACGACGCCGCCTTTGCCGACACCCTGCCCGCCTATCAGGCGCTCGACCGCACCCGCCGCCACGGCAGCGAACTCTGGCAGCCGCTGCTCATCCTCCTGCTGGGTCTTCTCTTTGCCGAAGTTCTCCTGCAACAGCACATCGCCAAAGGCTAGCCGATTTAAGCATGACACCCCAGACTGAAACCTCCCTGCGCTTCACCGGTGGCTATTCGCCGCTCCCGGTGGTCGTGCTCGCGTTCGGTCTCGCGGCCCTGATGTGGTTTCTCTACCGCCGTGAATTGAAGTACGTCGGCAGTCGCGCCGCACAGGTGCCCGCCGTTCTGCGTTCGCTGGCGGTCTTCATTCTGGTGCTCGCCCTCGCAGGTCCGATCCTCCGCCACGTCACCACCTTGCGCCAGCTTGGCCGCGTCGTCGTGGTGGTGGACAGCTCCGCCAGCATGCAGCTCACGGACGAAGCCGCCGGTGCTGCCGCAGGCACTTCCAAGGCACGCTTTCTGCGAGCCGAGGACCTCCTGCTCAAAGGCACGATGCCGTTGCTGAAAAAACTCGCCGAGACCCAGGATGTGGAGCTCGTGGCTCTGCGCGGCATGAACACGCAACGCTTGTGGTGGTACCGCCAGAGCGGCAAGGACACCTCTGGTGAAATGCCTGCTACGTTTGAACTGCCGGCCACCTCACCCATCACCAATCTGGATCAAACGCTGCGCTCCGCGCTCGGCCCCGCAACCGCAGGCACCGCGCTCGTTGTGCTCTCTGATGGCCAGCACAACTCCACCGGCTCTCCCGAAGAATTCAGCACCGCACTCAAGGCCAGCGGCACCGCCATCTTCACCATCGGCTTTGGCACCGAAATTCCTCCGGCAGATCTCGCCCTGCTGGCAGTCTCGGCTCCCGAATCCGTCTTCTCCAAGGAAAACTTCCAGGGCCGTCTCACCGTTAATGACAGCATGCCAGCCGGTGTTCCCGCGAATGTGCGCATCGAAAGCCAGGGCAAGGTGCTGTGGAAAAAGGACTTCACCACCGATGGCAAAGGCGAAAAGGGTTTCGATTTCATCTTCCCCGTCACCGAACTGCCACCACCCGCCCCCGGTCAGCGCGATAAGACACTACGCAGCGTGAACATCCTCATCTCCGCCAGCGGCGACCGCGCCGCGCTGGAAAAGACGCGCTCCAACAACGCCCGCGAGCTCTCCATTCACCTGCTGGAAAAGAAACGCAAAGTGCTCATCCTCGATGGCCGTCCGCGCTGGGAGTCACGCTACATCCACAACCACTTCGACCGCGATGAGCGCTGGCAGGCCACCAGCATCTTCGATGACATGGCTGACAACGCCGCCAATGGCAGCCTGCAAAAAGACTTCCCCAAAACTCGCGACGAACTCCTGAGCTATGACCTCATCATTCTCGGTGAAGTCATACCAAGCCGCCTCAAGCCGGAAAGCCTCGACTGGATTCTTGAGTTCGTCGAAAAACGCGGCGGCGGCTTGATCATGATCGATGGCCAGCGCGGCAAACTGCACGAATGGAGCCAGGGTAAAACCGCCCCGCTCATCCCAGTCAAGTTTGGCCCATCCAATACCAAGCATCAGCCCACCAGCCTCGAACTCACCACCGATGGCCAGCGCTTCGATGCCCTGCGCCTCAGCGACAGCCCCAGCGCCAACACCGCGCTGTGGCCCACACTTTCCAAAGTGAACTGGCACGCGAACGTCGAGCCCCTGCCCGCCGCCATCACGCTCGCCAAAGCGCAGCAACCCACCATCGTCTTTCGTCAGGTCGGCGCCGGTGCCGTGCTTTACCTCGGCACAGATGAACTCTGGCGCTGGCGCTTTCAGGTCGCGGACTTGTATCATCAGCGTCTGTGGATGCAGCTAGGTGCATGGATCGCCGCCCCGCCATTCCAGATCGATCAAAAGAAACTCTCCGTCGGCACCGACCGCCTGCGTTACTCGCCGGGTGAAGCCTCTGAAATCCGCGTGCGTGTGCGCAATGACAAGGGAGACATCGTCACCGATGCGCAACCCCGCGCCTACCTCATTCACGACGGCGCTGATGTCGCCACGCTGCAGCTCGAAGCAGATCCCACTCACATCGGCGTCTATCGTGCGCTCACCCCGCCGCTCAAGGCCGGCACCTATGAGATCGCCGTGGCAGAAAGCCCCAGCGCGCCGCGCAGTGAAGCACGCCTCTCCCTCCACGTCTCCGATACCGGCAATCCAGAGTGGGCCACGCTCACCATGAACCGCACGCTGCTCGAAACCATGGCCACCAACAGCGGCGGCCGTTTCCTGCGTGAAGAACAAGCCGCCACCGATCTCCCCAGCCTGCTGCAAAGCATCGACCGCAAGCAGGTCATCACCCAGGAGACCAATCTCTGGTCCAGCTGGTGGTGGTTCGGTGCCGCCATCCTGCTGCTCACTGTCGAGTGGCTCATGCGCAAACGCCTCAAACTCGTCTGATCATGGCCGCTTCCACCGATCGCGCCCAGCTCGCCGTCCGCGTCACACCGAACGCGAAGAAATCCGAATTCGCCGGCTGGACCGCCGATGAAAAAGGCCGCCCCGTGCTGCTGGTGAAACTGCACGCCCCGCCCGTGGATGGCAAAGCCAACACCGAGCTCATCCGATTCCTCGCCGAAGCCCTCGACTGCCCCAAAGGCCAGATCACCTTGATACGCGGCACATCAAGCCGACAGAAGACCGTGGAGATGCCTGCAGCGGTGCTTGAGCGGTTGTCGAAGTAAATGCTGAGCTTGGGCGCAGACTATCGATCTTCAGAAGCCGTTCGTACAAGATATTCTCCAGCGCCTGCAAATCCGGGAGGATGTTCCGCTTTTAATAGTCGGTTGAGTTCTCTGAGATCTGCTTTGCTCGCGACACTTCCACCGACCGGAATATATGGAAACAGAATATAATCATCGCTGTAACCGATCAAACGAACATCCTTGAAACGTGCGTCATTCCGAAGCTGGAACTGCATGCGTTTAATGTAACGAGACGTTAGCCACATATCGCTCTGCTGAAGAATGACAAGACTCGCTACAAGTCCCATCCATGCCACAAGCAATGCCACGGCAACGCTGAGAATCCGTCCTCGCAATCCCGCCAATGGCAAATGCACAAACCGAAGGCAGCCTAAAAACACGAGAAGCAGTGGGATGCCGTAAGCAAATGCAGCCCATAGATGGACACTGACAGCTCCCATGAAATCGGGTCGGCAGCGCACCACACGCGCCAGCAACAGGACGGCCACGATTTGACCTCCGACCAAGACCAGCAGTCTCAGCGCTGATTTCATACGGTCTGAATGTAAAGGCTAGCCCCGCGCCCGCTCCAGCAGATTCATCATGAGGAAGGACAGCAGCAAAGCCAGTTGTTCACCTTCATCCGCCGGGCCTTCCTGTGTCAATCCAAAGCGGCCTTCGAAAAGCGCGGGCTGCTTGGTCAGGCGCAGCGTGGGAGCACCCGCTTCGCCACGGGTGGCGATGTAGCTCGGATGCAGCATGTAGCCGGCGAATATTCCCACGATGGGAATCTCGCCAACCAAGCCATCCAGCATTTTCGTCCACGGATTCGCTTCCTGAATCGCAAATGTCGGCGTCTGCGCTCCTGGAGCAAAGACATCGTAGTGCGCTCTCCACAGCGACTTCATTCCGCGCCGGCCAATGGCTCCGAGCACCTGACCTGTGGGAGATTTGAAAGTGTAGCGCGCCGACCAGTCGATGATGCGGTCCGCCTCAATCGTCGCCAGTTGCGTCCTCATCGTGTCATCCGCGAACACCTCCACCTTCTCTTTGAAGCGAAACAGCTTCTGCTTCACATAGCAAACCGTGCCGCCATGGGCATCCGTCACGTAGATCTGAGGAGAGAAGGCCAGAAGCTTGAAGTGAAAAGTCAGCGGGTAGTGCATCTGAGAGCCAAGGTGGCGACTGTGGAGTGACTGACAAGCGCAGAGCCATTCTTTTGCTGATAACCACGAGTTTCGATCCTGTTAGTCTTGGGTTCACTAAACCATTTAGCACCATTTCATTTACAAAATTCACACAAAACACTTTTGGTAAATTTCTTTACATTCTTGGCCTGTAGTGGCTAGACAAAATGGAAACCTCGGCACGGGCATTGAGGCGGCCACACTCACACACCCAAACTCATGACAAACACATTCCGTTCCCTGCTCCTCCTCGCTGCCACTGCGGTGATGGCTTCCACGGCTCAGGCCGCTCCCATCACCTACAACTTCACCGGCACCTATGCCGGCGGTGACACCTACTTCGGCACCACCGTGACTGGCACCATCACCCTGGATTTGACTGCCGCTCCCAGTTCCTCAGATGACTCGCAAGCCGAGTGGCGCAATGTGCCCGGCATCAAAATCACCGCCACTACCACCAACTTCACGGGGGGAACCGGAAAAATCGCAGGTGCCTTGGTTGATGACACCGTCGTGCAACAAGTTAGCGCATCTCCATTGCCACCGGGATTCGGCGGTCCGACGCATTTATCATGGAATTGGTTCGGGTTCAGCCAGCTTGATGGCAGTGATGCACAGGGCATTTCAATCGACGGGAATGGTCTACCTTACAGCCAGTTGGACACACTCAGTCATCTGATCAATCCAGTAGCTCCCCCACTTTCTTTCACGGGCATTACTATCTACGATTCAACTCATCAAGCTTCATTTGAACTCGGTGCCTTCACACCGGTCGCTACCAACATCCTCATCGATGGCAAGGACACCGGCATCAAAGACATCACCTACCAGGGCCAGTCCGTGTCCGCAATCCTCGCCGGCTACGCCGCCAGCGCCAAGAACCACGGCGACTATGTCAGCAGCGTGGAAAAGCTGATGGAAAAACTCCTCAAAGCCAAGCTGCTGACCAAAGCGCAGGCTGAAACCCTCAAGAAAGCCGCAGAGAAATCGAGCATCGGCCAGAAGCCCAAGAAGGAGAAAGAAGACAAAGAGGACAAGGGCAAAAGCGACAAGGACGACGATGACAACAACGACGACTAAAAACTCACCTCGCTGAACTCAATCACCGAAGCCGCACCTCTGCACGCAGGGTGCGGCTTTTTCGCGACCTCACTTCAGACTTCCCAGCAGCGCCTGCGCACACGCCGCCGCAAACTCCGGCGCGTTGATCTCGCAATCCATCTCGATGAGCGGAATGCCGGGGCGCAGGTGCTGACGGATCGCGTCAAACAACGCCGCATCGGCCGCGGCATCATAGAACGGCTTGCCTACAGCGCTGATGATGCTGATGGCCTGCAGCGGCAGCAGCACGGTCACCGGCCCGCTGTAAGCGTTCACCTTCTCCGCCAGAATGCGGCCCAGTTCCGCGCATTCGGCGGCGTTGGTGCGCATGAGTGTGACCTGCGGGTTGTGGATGTAGAAGGTGCGCCCTTCAAACTTCGCCGGGACACTCGCACGCTCGCCGAAGTTCACCATGTCGAGACAGCCCGGTGTGACGATAGCCGGAACGCCCACTTTGCCCGCCGCATCCAGCCGGGTGGGGCCCGCACCAAGAATGCCACCCACGAGTTCATCCGCCCATTCGGTGGTGGTGATGTCGAGCACACCGGCAAACATGCCGCTTTCGATCAGCGACTCCATGATCTTGCCGCCCGTGCCGGTGGCATGGAAAACGAGCACTTCATACCCAGCGTCTTCGAGCACCTGCTTCGCCCGGTTCACACACTCAGTCGTGTTGCCAAACATCGAGGCGGCGATCAGCGGCTTGTCCTCGCCCTCGGGCACCGTCGTTTCCACCATCCCGCAGATCGCCCCGGCCGCACGAGCCAGCAGCACGCGGGAAATGCGGTTGATGCCGCTGACATCCACAATGCTCGGAAACATCACGATGTCCTTCGTGCCGACATACGGTGCCACATTTCCAGCCGCCAACGTGGATACCATTACCTTCGGAAAACCTACCGGCAGTGCCCGCATCGCCGCCGTGCCGATGGCCGTGCCACCGCCGCCGCCGAGCGAGATCACGCCCTGCACCTTGCCGCTGGCTACCAGTGCCGACAAAAACGCCGCCGCCGCGCCAGCCATGGCTGTCACGGCCTCGCCACGGTCCTGGCGCTCCATGATGCCTGCAAGGTCCACCTTCCCCGCTGCCGCGACCTGCTCGCGGGTGACATCCGGCTTTACCTGCGGCACATCCCCGCTGCCGGTGTCGATCAGCATCGTCTGGTGCCCGCGTGCGCGGATGATTTCCGCCACGTAGGCGTGTTCGTGACCTTTGGTGTCGAGCGTGCCGAGAACTGCGATGGTAGCCATGGTGACAGCATAAAAGCGGGCGCAGGAAGAACAGCAACCGTTTCACACCACCTCCTATCCGCACTGCACCCGGCTTGACGGGCCAGCCTCGGGCCATTATCCTCCAGCCATGATCGCCGAACGCCTGCCACAGCTAGCAGCCATGTCTCGAGACCAAAAGTGGCTCGTTTTTCGGGAGCTTGAGGAAGAACTGGCGGCTGACGATTCGACCGAGACTCCGGCAGGAAAGGCAGCTGTGATAGAGATTCTTGAGCAGCGCTGGCAAAACTACCTGTCTGATCCTGGCTCAGCCACGACGTGGAGCAAGGTGCAGGAACGCATGCATGCCTACCGTGCGCACAAGCGCGCGGAGGAGGCATGAGCCATGAAGTGGTTGTCCTCGCCGGTGCTGACGATGACATGCTGCGAAAATTTGTCGAACTCGACGCCTTTTCAGAAGAACTCGCCGATTCCTTCGCCGCTGACACTCAGGAAGCGCTCAATCTGATTGGCCAGAATCCGTTCATTGGCTCAGGCCATTCTCATCCTCCTTTTCGGAAGTGGCTGTTGCTGGATTGGGATATGGCGGTCTTTTACCGCCCGTTAGGCGGCCGATGCTTTGTGCATGCCGTTCTCAGCCTGCGTCAAGATCCCAAAACGGTGCAGGCCCTTCTCAGGACAAGGGGCCAGCCTTGACCCCACAATCCATTTTCCAGCCTCCGCCATTGAACACGGCGGATTCCTCGCCAAGTCAGGGGGTCCCACCCATGTCCCAAGCCGTTTTCCGCACCATCCCCCTCCGCGAACTCAACGCCGACCAGCTCCTCGACCTCTCGAAGCGCATGAAGCTCTCGCTCTCACGCGCCGACATGCTGGCCGTGCAGAAGATTTACAACGACGAAGGCCGCGAGCCCACGGACGTCGAGATGGAAGTCATCGCCCAGACCTGGAGCGAGCACTGCAAACACCGCATTTTTGGCGCGAAGATCCAGCACACGCTCGATGGCAAGGAAGAAGTCGTGGACGGCCTGTTCAAGACCTACATCCGCGCCGTGACGGAGGAGATCTGCAAGAACAAGCCCGACTTCGTGCTCGGCGCGTTTGAAGACAACGCAGGCTTCGTGCGCCTGGACGCCGACAAGGCCGTGTGCCTCAAGGTGGAAACGCACAATCACCCCAGCGCCATCGAACCTTATGCAGGTGCGAATACCGGCCTCGGCGGCGTGATCCGCGACATCCTCGGTGCCGGCAAAGGTGCCAAGCCAGTTGCCTCCATTGACGTGTTCTGCTTTGGCCCGCCCAACATCGAGCAGGAAGACATCAAGGCCAAGGACGTCATCCACCCCCTCGGCGTCATGCGTGGCGTCGTGCGCGGCGTGCGCGACTACGGCAACCGCATGGGCATCCCCACCGTCAATGGCGCGATCCAGTTTGACGACACCTTCATTTACAATCCTCTCGTCTTCTGCGGCACCGCCGGTATCATCCCGATCAAGGACATCGCCAAGGAAGTGAAGCCCGGCCACCTCCTCGTCGCCGCTGGCGGCCGCACCGGCAAGGACGGCCTCAAAGGCGCAACCTTCTCCTCCGCATCGCTCACCACCGGCTCCCACGAGGAAGACCAGACCGCCGTGCAGATCGGCAATCCCATCGAAGAAAAGAAGGCCGCTGATTTCGTGCTCGCC
>NZ_JBIPNG010000673.1:0-2774 GCF_044373815.1 Prosthecobacter sp.
CGCCAAAGGCATCAGCATCGCCCCCGGCCACCTCTTCTCCCCCGAGCCCCGCTACACCCACTGCATCCGCATCTCATGCGGCCTCCCCTGGTCCCCCCGCCTCGCCGCCGCCATCCACACCCTCGGCACCCTCGCCAAACGCCAAGCTCAGTAAATCCTCCCTCCACCGCCTCTTCCCCAACCACCGCATACGTCTGTACCGGTCTGTACCGCCCCCCTTTCCCCCCATCTGTATCTACCCACATTGTCAGCCCGTGAGAAGGTTCTCCCCATGAACGCCCACCTCACGCTCGCTCCCGCGCTCGCCGTCATGTCCCCCGAAGGCCTCCTCGGCCTCAAAATCATCGGCATCATCGGCATCATCGGCCTGATCATCCTCATTCCCCTCGGCGTGCTCCTCTACCGCAACCAAGACCGCTTGTTTGGCCGCTCCACCGACACCCCCAGCGAAACCAGCGGCTCCCTCACCTACGGCCTCGCCCAGACCTGGCTCGTCTACGTCGGCCTCATCCACCTCACCCTCTGGCTCACCTTCGGCCTGTAAGTTGCCCAGTTGCGCCGCAACTGGCCTCCCAACTTCCTGCACTTTTTTCTCCGCTCGCCCAGCCATTCACTCCACCGGATTGGATGGAAGCGCCAGCGGCAGGGGCAACCGCAGCACAACGCACTGGATTGACCTCACCTCCAGATTCGCTTCCACGCTTGAGGCCGCGAATGGTTCGCAGCACCAGCTAAACGACATACGGGTGAACAGGCCCGCAGGGCCTTGCGAGGCGGGCTATTTCGCTCCCACCATGTACCGCAGCACCTTCGCCAGCGTCCCCCGCATGTCCTTGCGGTCCACGATCATGTCCACCAGCCCGTGCTGCATCATGAACTCGGCCGTTTGGAACCCGGGCGGCAGATCCGCATGCGTGGTTTCCTTCACCACACGAGGACCAGCAAAACCGATCATGCACTTCGGCTCGGCAATGATCAGATCTCCCAGCGTCGCGAAACTGGCGGTGACACCACCCGTCGTCGGGTGCGTGAGCACAGAAATATAGGGCAGGCGCGCCTCGGAATGCCGGGCCAGCGCTCCGCTCGTCTTCGCCATCTGCATCAAGCTCAGAATGCCCTCATGCATACGGGCGCCGCCCGAGGCTGAAAACACAATGACCGGCTTGCGCTCCGCCGTGGCGGCTTCAATCGCGCGAGTGATCTTTTCACCCACCACGCTGCCCATGCTGGCGCCCAGGAAACGGAAATCCATGATCGCCACCAAAACGGGAATCCCCTCAATCACGGCACGACCGGTGACGACAGCCTCGGTAAGCCCGGTCTTCGCCTGATAGGCCTTCACCTTGTCCAGATAGCCTTTGAAGCCCAGGGCGTTCACGGAGTCCAGGCTCTTGTCCATCTCCACAAAGCTGCCTTCGTCCACCAGACTGGCGATGCGCTCGTCTGAAGCGATGGTGAAGTGGTAGCCACAGCTCGTGCAGACTCGGAGGTTTTTGGCCAGCGCCTGCTCAAAGAGGCTCTCATTGCACGAAGGGCACTTCGTCCAAAGGCCTTCCGGCATGTCGCGTTTCTTTTCGCCTAAATCGTCAACGTTGCGTTTTTTGAAAAATCCCATGGTAGGTCAGTCGGTATAGGCATCCGGCATCATCAGACCTAAAGGTGCGCCTCCTCGAATTGCATGTCGCAGGAGTTGCAGGGAGGCAAAGCCACCCGGCGTTCACACTGTCAGGCCCGGCAAAAGTCGGACGCGGGGCCGATCCTAGCCGCGTGTTGTCGTGATGACCACCACTTTTTCTGCTCCCCCCACCCGCCGGAGAACCCGCGCGCACTCGCTCGTCGTCGCCCCCGTGGTGAAAACATCGTCCACCAGCAGGATGCTTCGCCCCTTCAGCTCAGTGGGACGCTGCCAGCGCCTTGGCTGCCGCACCGCAAACGCGCCGCGCAGGTTTTTCAGCCGCTCCTCCCGGCTCAGCCCCGCCTGCTGATCCGTCTCCCGCGTGCGCACCAGCGCCTTCGCCGCCGGTATCCCCGTCAGCCACGACAGCCTCCCGCACAGCTCCCAGCTCTGATTGAACTCCCGCTCCACTTCCCGGCTGCGATGCAGCGGCACCGGCACCAGCAGCCACTCCCCCAGATTTTCCCCTGCCAGTCGTGGCTCCTCCAAAACACGCAGCATCAGCGTCGCCAGCGCCCCGCGCAGATGCAGGCGGCGCTCATACTTAAACTGGTGAATCAGCTCCCGCATCACCCCCTCCGCATGGCAGGCCGCTACGGCAAACTCAAATTCCAGCCGCCGCCCGCTGCAGTTTCCACACCGAAACTCCTGCGTAATCGCCCCCTCATAGACCTCCCCGCACACATTGCAGTAAGGCGCCTCCACCAGCGGCAGCGCATCCGCGCAGCCCCCGCAAAACCACCCATCTTCCACCGGCGCCCTGCACACACAGCACAGCCTCGGATACACCAGATCCACCCACGCCCGCCACACCGGCTGCAGCAGCCGCAACAGGCGAGAAGGAGCAGGCGGACCAGGAAACGACATAAAACAGCTCAGTTCGAATCAACAACACCAGCACCAAGAAACCACCACAAACAACAGCAAATCCCCGCTCCTCATCACCATTCAACGTCCCATTTCAGTGGTCCCATACCCCAGTCTCAAAAATCTTTTACCCCCAATCTTTTACCAGCCAGGTCTCCTCATCTCCTCAGCAACCCCAAACTCCCCCGCCCCCTCTTCCCAAACAAGCGTTCAGGTACCGTCAACAAACGTA
>NZ_JBIPNG010000674.1:0-2763 GCF_044373815.1 Prosthecobacter sp.
CTCCTTGCTGCGGTGCTGGCCTGCTACGGCCCTGCCGCCGCCCAGAGCGGCATCCCACGCGCCTTGGAATATCAGCCCAAGGACAGGGAGACGAGCACGGTGCCTGACGGCATCGTGTTCCATCGCGGCCAGACCTACCTCATTCGCCACAGCCGTGCGGCGCTGGTGGATGTCACCTTGGTGCCAAAGGGGCAGGTGCTGACCGCAGAAGGGCGGCTCGTGGCGCTGCCGTCCGATTATGCCAGGGCGACCACCCCGACGCTGCGCGAGGGACTCTTCGCCGTGCTAGGACAGGCTTATCTGATCCGCCACGGCCGCATGCAGCGGGTGAATGCAGAGCTGGTGCCTGCGGGGCAGGTGCTGACGGCGGAGGGTCAGCTCGTGCCGCTGCCTTTGGATTTCAGTGGGTTTGTGCTGGATCGTGCGCCGGACGGCACCGTGCTGCAAGCGCCGCTCGTCCAGGCGGGGCCACAGGTGCTCTCGCGTCAGGCGGGAGTGACACAGGCACCCAAGGCCATCCCCGCAGGCACGAAGCCCAGGTTCAAGCCCATCAGCCTTGATTTGCCACGTGCCGCTGAAATCCCTGAAGCCGACTTGCCACAGGCCGTGGCTGCCCCTGCAGCCGATTTGCCACGTGTCGCGGCAGCCCTATTCCCCCCGATAGCCGAGGAGATCCGCTCCCCATTGCCACTGCCTGCAAACCTCCTCCCGCCGGCACCGCCATCCACGAAAACCCCGTGATGTGCTGTCGTGGAAGCGCCGGTCCTTCCTTTCTTGACTGCCTTTCGGCGAGCGCCCACGAGCTGATTTCCCACGAGGGAATCACACCACCAGCGCTCCGCTGCCACCCATCTGGACGTCGGCTTTGGCCTGGGAGTCGGGAAGGGGGCCTTTGCTGGGAGCCCGCCAAGGTCCGTAGTACGACATAACAAGTCTCTTGCGCACCAGCCGACACTTTTGTTATCCTTGCCCAATATTCATCCGCACCTCCCGCCCGCCGTCGCCTGATCCGAGTCGTTCGCCCAACTTCAGCACGCCATGCGAATCACCCTGTTAGCCCTCCTTTCCTCCCTCGGTCTGATCTCATGCGGCCGACAGACAATGATGGATGCCGATGCTGCCCTAAATTGGAGTTTGTCGGCAGACGCCCAAGGCAGATCGAAGGCTGCAGTGTATTCGTATCAATACCCCGATGGTTCCTGGATCACGATTTCTACAGCCAGACTGACGGAGACTGCCTCTGGAACAATCTATGACAGCGGCGAGATATTGAAGACGGGTTATTTCGTTTATCCAGGCAGCATGAACGCAACGACCATTCAGGATGCGATCCGCATGGCCGCGCAGATTCTCAAAGGCCGGCAAGCCTCCAAAAACTAGATCATCTGAAGCAGGACTCGTATGACTCATGAACACACAAGATCAGACCCCAGACCCGCCTGACTCGTCCTCACTTGAAAGCAGTTCGCATTCACCGAGGTCGGATATTTATCCTGTCGGCGTCTATGCCCTGGTCTTCCTTGGCCTTGCGGGTCCGGCGCTTTCCTTCGGGGAGTGGGGCCAGTGGGACACATTGAGATGGTTGCTGAAAGTTTTCGGGTGGCTCTCGATCTTAGCGGGTTGTCTCGTTGCGATAGCCGACTTGCGCGTTCGGCGGGTGTTACGGTTCACCCCTTGGGTGGCAGGATTTTTCACTGCCTTCATGGTATGGATGTTGTCGATCTCGCAAAAGCCGATCATGCAGTCAGTCGTTCCCCTGACTTGGTTTGCCATTGTGACGGTTTGGTTTACCTACCTTCGGCTGAGGGTGCCCGAGTTTTTCGGGCTGCCTGGTCACGCAGACAGACCCACGAACCCGTGATTGAGTCCCCCAGCCAAACCAAGGCCGAAGAAAACGGATGCAGGAAACGGCTCGTATGGCATCTGTCGTGTCATAGGCGGTTGCCAGCGCCTCCCTCGGCGCTGCCCTTAGGGTTGCCTTATGCAAGTCATGTCGGTTGACGCGAGTTCCCGCTTGCCGTCGCCTGATCCCTAACTTTCGCCCAGCCTCAATACGCCGCTCGCCATGAATATGAACTTTGACAATCCATTCGTGATCCTCGCGGTCTTTGTTTTTGCTGTGTCCGCTGTCGCCTCAGTTTTTGGCCCTGCTCGCTGGAACACCGAGAAGCCCAAGCTTAAGTTTGCCCTGATTGGCGGATTGCTCCTGCTCGCAGGTGTTGCGACATTTCTGTTTGCACAATCCTAGCAGACTGTCGGACTTAGAAATTAAAGGCGCTGAGAATCGGCTGTACGATTTTCGATTCATCACGACACACCAGGAATTGAGCCCGTCTTCGCGGAGGCGGGCCAGCCCCCCTTTCCTCATTTTTCGCAGAGAAATGTAACGCTAAAGTAGCGCCAAGGGTGGCGCGCATGCGATGAACGACAGCGGGCGATTCTTCACCAAATTCGCTAATTGGGAGAACCATCAGGGGGCATGTGCATAGCAGTGATTTCAAAAATGAACTGGAATGGGGTCACCAGCAGCGACCGACTCGCCCATTTGTTAGTGCATACAGGTTGCATTAATTCATTATCTAATGCAATATTTTTGCGTTATAGAACTTCACCCACTGATGCACCTAATGACACCGAAGCTCCCTGTCACCGTCCTCTCCGGCTTCCTCGGAGCTGGGAAAACCACCTTGCTCAATCACATCCTGCGAAACCGCGAGGGACGCAGAGTTGCCGTCATCGTCAATGACATGAGCGAGGTCAATG
>NZ_JBIPNG010000237.1:0-9707 GCF_044373815.1 Prosthecobacter sp.
AAACGAGCAAACACGTTTCATGGCTGGCAAAAAATTGAGGTTAACGCAATGGCGCCCCGCTCACATCGAGATCTGGCTTGGTGTTCCATCGCTGCTTCCAATCGGGCTTTTCGATCTTGGTTCGGAAGATGATGGTGTTGTCCAGAGCAAGTTCATCGGTCCAGATGAACTTGGCTCCTTCAAAATCATTCTCGAAATAAGGCTGCTTGGGATCGACCTCCTCCACTGAGTACTCCTTGGCGTTTTTCCAGGTGCTGTCATCGAAATCGATGGCCCACCAGTTGGCAGGCAGTGGCTCTTGCTTGACCTGCGGGTTTGCAGTGTCGCCATTGATCGGGCCGTGAAAAATGCTTCTGGCCTTCCAGCTGGCGTTGGTCACGGTGCCGTCGGCGAACTTCAAAATAAAACCGCCATCGCCGACGCTGCTGCCATATTCGAGGCCGGTCTTCGGATCAGCGTTGTCCTTCGCCAGCACGGCAATCGTCATTGGATATTCGGGCAGAAAGTCAACGCTCACGACATTATGCGGTGTGAACTGAATCGGATCCACGGCGACAAGACGTCCATTCACATAGAGCATGAACCAATTGTCCGCATACACGTTGAGCTTCATCGTGTCGGCGATGCTCGGTTTGATGAGTCCGGGAGGACCACCACCTTTTTTCTTTTTTCCGCCGCCACCCTTTCCAGGCTCACCCGGCGCCCCCCCAGGCCGCTGCCCACCCTGGCCTGCACCGTTCTGTCCAGGTGGATTGAGAATGCTGTCGAGCGGGCGCATACCTCCGCTGCCCCCAGCCCCGTTTGCAGTTGGCGTGGAGGTCGGTCCTAGAGGCGGATTCGTGGCAGGAGGTGGCGCGGGCGGTTGATCTCCGCTGCCAGGAGCGGCCGCACGCAATGGAGCATTGGGCGCGCTTTGCACTTCTTCCGTCGTGAGTTTGCCGTCGTGGTCCAGATCCGCTGTACCGAAAATGTACTTGGCAGCATCCGCCAGTTCCGAACTGCTCAGGCGGCTGTCCTGATTCGCATCCAGTTCGTAAGCGTGACGATTGATGAAACCAGCAAAAGCCGCGCCTTCACGGATGTCGCCCGCCGCATCGATCTCGGCAGGTGTGATGATGCCATCCATGTCCGCATCATATTTGGAGGCAGCGACTTTCATGTCAGCAAGAGTCTCTGCCAAGGTGACCATGCCGTCCTTGTTGCCATCGAGCTCAGCTCCATGCATCTGCATCCACGGCTTTCGCTGACCACCCAGCTGTCCGCCACCACCGGCCTGCGATGCCATGGGCTGTGTGCCACCTTCAGGTGCCATGTTGCCTGGGCTCGCACTTGCGCCAGGAGCCATGCCGCCACGTCCACCTCCGCCTTGACTGCTGCCGCCACCTGCTGCCGCACCGCCTCGTGAGTACACCACGCTCAAATCCGCTTTCGCGAGAATTTTGTCTTCGATCGCTGCCAGCAGCGCTTCTCTGCTCACGCTCGATTTCCCAGCGAGCTTCGGCTCGGCAGAAAGCGCATACACATGCAGCACATACGTCTTTTCACCGGGGCCCTGCGAATGCGGCGGCTCATAGCCTTCTTCGCCTTTGAAGCCGACGCCCAGCTTGCCCACACCCTTCACATTCTTCGGCAGGCTCGTCACATTGGCCGGGATGTCCCACATCACCCAGTAGCTCTTCATCTCATTCCCTGGAGCCAGATGATCCATGATCAAGGCATAGCTCTTCGTGCCAGAGGGTGCGCCTTTCCATTCAAGGGGCAGCGTCGCACCACTGCCATCGCCCGTGTAATCTGCGGGAAGATTGCCGCCGTCTGCCACTTCAGGGCTGGTCAAAACGAAGCCGCCTTCTGCCGCAGCGGGCGCACCGCCGCGCCGGCCACCGGGCTGTTCAGCAGTCGCTGGCGCCGCCAGTTCTCTGACATCCAGCTTGCCGTCAGCATTGCGGTCCATCGCGGAAAATTCGCTGCGGGCCTTCGCCATGGCTTCAGCCAGCGTCCCACCACTGCGTTTCGCGGCAAACTCACGCTTCACATTATCGGCGAATTCTTGTGCCGTGACGGTGCCGTCGCCATTCAGATCCATCAGGCTCCCAGAAGCCTGCGGCGGCGAACGCGGCGCATCTTCAGGAGGTAGAGGTGGATTCTCATCAGGCTTCATGCCTTTGCCAGGGCCGCCCTTGCCCTTCCCCATGCCTTTGCCTTTTCCACCACCGCCGCCCCGGCTCGTATAGACCTCCTTCACGACACCCTCGCTGCCGTTGTTAAACTCAAAAGGATAGGTGCCATCACTGTTGATGCTGTAGGTGATCGAACGCTTGTCGCTGCCCACCTGATAGCTGAGCTTGTAGCTGTTGGCTCCCGTACTCTCAAAGCCGGTAATCTCAGCCCCACGAAGAGGAGGCGTGTCGGGGCGTACACCCTGCGCACGCGGCTGCGGGTCCACCTGGCCCTCCGCCTCCACCACCACTCCATGAAACGCGCTCTGCAAATACGGCCGCTTCGTCGAGGCATGGTAGTGGTAGCCCACCTTCGCATCCTCATGGCCATGGCACTCGTCCAGCTTGCCAACCGGCGATCCGTCCGGCTCCGTGAGACCATAGATCGGGTAGCCATCCAGCGCATACGCAACCGGCATCCCCTTGCCAACCACCTGCTGCAAATGCAAAGGAGTGATGTGGTAATGGTAATCATCCGCCCGCCCACAGTGACCTCCCCACTGATCCAGCTCGCCGATCTCATAGGAAACCTCGCCGCGATTGTTCTGGGGATTGAAGATCGGGATGCCGTTAACGCCAAGTGCAATGGCACCGCGCAGAAAATGCCCCTCCACCATGGCTGGAGTTTTTGCGGGAACCGGGTGGAGAGGAATGCGCCACATGTTGTCCCCCGTGTAGTTCTGTGGCAGCGGCACTTGCTGCTGCCAGGCTGTGATACCCACCATCATGTTGTGATCCGGCATCCCGTTGGACCCAACGAAGAGGAAATCCTTGTCCCATTTCAATTCGAGCCTCGAGAAAGCAAGGAACGGCTTCGCTGCCGCAGGTGCATTCGCCGCATTGGCCACCGTTGCCGCAGCAAGATTCAAAGTGGACGCCGCCGAAGCCACCTGCACCGGCTTGCTCCCCCCTTGAGTCCGCACCGCATGCTCCTTCATCCACTCCTGCAGAATATGCTCACGCAAGCTCTCTTTTTCGGTGGATGCATCAGCTTTCCATGTGTGGGCAAAAGCCGCAGGACTGTTAAACAATCCCACGAACAAGGCGGCAACGAAGATGGCTTTCATATTCCTCATGCTGGAGCAGTGGTGTCAGTCGCTTATCAGCGAATTGCTCCTGATTTGTCAGCAAACCGTAAAGAAACTCGCGAAACCAGTCGCTGAAGCCAATAGTTCGACATGGCACCCGTCACGCGCATCCTCGTCATCGACGACGACACCGAGCTTTCACAGCTTGTGGCGGATTATTTGAAGCCAATGGGCTTTGAGGTCGAGTGCGAACACGAGGGCAACAGCGGAGCCGAACGCGCCCTCAGCGAGCCGTGGAATGCAATCATCCTCGATGTGATGATGCCTGGGTGTGATGGTTTTGAAGTGCTGCGGCGCATCCGGGCTAAATCCAAGGTGCCCGTGATGATGCTCACAGGTCGGGGTGAAGAGGTGGACCGCATCGTCGGTCTCGAACTCGGAGCAGACGACTATCTGCCAAAGACATTTTCATCGCGTGAACTTCTCGCCCGACTGCGCGCGGTGCTGCGGCGCTCAGGCTGGGTGGCGGAAACGTCCACCCAGGCTCCCATGAAGGAGATCGTCATCGGCCCGCTGCGCATCAATGTGGATTCGCATGTGGTCGTTCTCGGCGACACGCCCTTGGAACTCACTCCGGCAGAATTTGGCCTGCTGCTCTCACTGGCAAAAGCCCATGGCCGCGTGCGCACCCGCGAGCAGCTCATCGAAGATGTCGCCGACCGTGAATGGGATGTGTTTGACCGTGCCATCGACATGCACATTTCCACGCTGCGCCGCAAACTCGGCGACGACCCGAAGAATCCGCAGTTCATCAAGACCGTGCGCGGCTACGGCTACCAGCTCGTCACGCCCACCCGCTGACCCCTCATGAGCCGCCTGCGCCTGCCATTGTATCTGAAGATTTTGCTCTGGTTCGGGGTGAATCTGCTGGTGCTCGCATTCCTCGTGTTTGGATTCCTCAGCATGCAGTTTCGCATGAGCCTGGACTGGATGCTTTCGGGGGAGGCAGGCGAGCGCGTTTCGGCCATCGGCGACAGCCTCACGGACGAGCTTTCCCAGCTCCCCGAACAGCAATGGCCAGAAGCCCTGCAGCGGCATGGCTCGCAGTACAATGTGACCTTCGCTCTTTTCAGCAGCAACGGAACCCAGATCATGGGCACCCAGCTTCAAGTTCCTCCGGAAGTTCTGCCAAAACTCATCGACAAGCGCGGCCCGAACGACCGCCCACCACCACGACGACCTCCACCCGGCGTTGCCAGAAAGCGACCCTCTGATGCGCCTCCCAAACCGCGCTTCATGCTGCGCGCCGGTGATCCCGCACACTATTGGGCAGGCGTGCACCTCGATCTCACCCAGCAGAGCGATCACCGCCCGCTGACCTTGCTCATGGTTTCAAACACCATCACCGGAGGTGGCCTGTTTTTCGATCTATGGCCCTGGCTTGGTCTCGCCGCCGCAGCACTGCTGCTCTCCGCGCTCGTCTGGATGCCCTTTGTGCGCGGCATCACCGGCTTTATTGGACGTCTCAACCACGCCGCAGGTCGCATCGCGCAGGGAAATTTCGGCGAACGTGTCTCACGCAGCCGCAACGACGAATTGGGAGAGCTGTCCTCCTCCGTGAACACCATGGCCGCACAGCTCGGCGAATACGTCGCGGAGCAGCGCCGCATTACTGCGGACGTGGCCCATGAACTCTGCTCGCCGATCGCGCGCATGCAGATGGCGCTTGGAGTGGTGGAACAACGCAGCACGCCGGAGCAGGCCGGATATCTGAAAAAACTCGACGCCGAACTTCAGCACATGGCGAAGCTTGTTGAAGAGGTGCTCGCTTTCTCCAAAGCCGAGACGCTTCCCGAACGCGAAACCGCCGAAGACATCAACCTGCATGGATTGATCGTGACCGTCATCGCTCGTGAAGCACCTGAGGCTGATATCCAGCTTGATGTGTCCACGGATTTGCAGGTGCATTCACTGCGGGACGCGCTCGACCGCGCCATCGGCAACGTCCTGCGCAATGCCGCACGTTACGCCGCTGATTCGGGTCCCGTTCAGATTCATGCCGCTCAGCATGATGGCAAAACCGTCATCCGCATTTCCGATCAAGGCCCAGGCGTGCCGCCGGAAACATTGCCCCGCTTGTTCGAACCCTTCTATCGTCCGGAAGCCGCGCGCCGCCGCTCCACAGGCGGCAGCGGCCTTGGTCTTGCCATCACCAAGCGCTGCATTGAAGCCTGCCGTGGAACTGTGACTGCGAAACTGCGCGAACCGACCGGACTGGAGATCATGATTTCGATTCCAATGGCGTAGCAGCGTTCAGTCCGCCTTTTTCAATTCCGCCAGCATCTCCAGCAGGTTGTCCGTGAGAATGACACTCGTGTCCTCCTGCACCTGATTTGTGCCCAGCCAGGTCTCATAACCTCCGAGCTTGTGCTGCTCCAAAGTGGGTAGATAACCGTGACGACCGTTGGCCAAACCAACGACCATCGTTTGCGGAAACGGACTGCGCTTCTTCAAATCGAGACCGATTTCCACAAAGGTCTCAAACGGAATACCACACACCACCAGATCGCCGATGCGGATGGCTTGCAGTTGCACCGTGATCGTTTCTTCCTTGCGCTCTGCCGCAGCGACGACACTGCCCGCATAGTTTTTCGCCAGACGCGGCAGCTTCTCCACCGCCTCCTTGTCCTTCACCGCGAGGACAGCTTTCGCCTCCGCAACATCCTGTTCCGACGGGCGGCGAAACTTGAGCGTGATCTCGCGCTGAAGCATGCCCAGCGTCACATCACCGCGATGCTTTTCGATCTTCCGCTGCGCAAACCATGCTGTATCCGCCGCCTTCTGCGCCACAATGCGAATCTGCTCAAACGGCTCACGCGGCGGGCGCGTCACGCCAAAGGGGATATTGTTGATGTCGCCGGAGGTACCATTCGACATCATTGCCACGAAGTTCTCATCGCCACGCACACGCGAAGGCATGACACGGGCAAACTCCCCAAAGTAATCCGCAGACATCTCGCCTTCGGGAGCGCCCCCAACGTAGTGCAGCGAGTAGTTCGCATAAATGGCAATGGGCTTCCGCTTGGCATCCTGCACTGAAATGATGGTGATGTCTGGATCCGTGGGTCCGGCAGGATGATCCAGCGTGTTCGGGTCGGTGCCGGGATTCATCTTCACCTTGTCCATCCGGCCAAAGGGATTCAGCGGCATTTTCCCTGGCTTCAAATACCAGCGACGATTGAAAACCTCGTCTGCAAGAGGATGCGCCGCCGCACCGACCGATGCCGGCCTCAAAGCCGCATGCGCCTTGATGATTGATTCGGCGATACCCTCCACAAACCGTTTGTAATAACGCGCCGCCATCTCGCTGCGTGTGTTCACCGAAGGCCCGCTGTGCGTGTGCGTGGAGCTGATGAGCATCTTGTCCGCCGCCATGCCTGTCTTTGCCGCTGCGATGGCCTTCGCCTCATTGAGCACATCCGGTCCCGCACCCAGAACATCCACCACGACCATGGCCACCGTCGTTTTCCCATCATCAAGCACCAGAGCACGGGCATGAAACGGATCATGCGCCTTGTTCGCCGCATTGGCACTGAATCCTCCCGGCATGTTCATCGGAAACTCCGTGGGCGTGATGTCCACCGCCGCCGCTCCGGCTCGAAGCGCTTTGGTTTGAGCCAAAAGTGAGGGAGCAATGAGGAGCAGAGCGCAGACGACGGATTTCATGACTCGTCTATACGCACTCAATGAGGCGTATTCTCATGCCAAATTAAACCACCAGAATCAGGCGCTTGTCCCTACTGAGCGGTGAGGAACGCCAGCAAATCACGCAATTCTTCATCCGTCAGCGACACCACGAGCCCTTGCGGCATGATGGATGTTTTTAGCTCTGTGCGCTTTACAATGTCCGTCTGCGGGAAGGAGCGCTCCTTGCCGGTGAGATCACGAAAGACCTCCGTATGGGAAGAACGCAGCATGATGCCGATGAACTCAGTGCCGTCCTTGAGCTTCACCTGCGAGGGGTAGTACTGCGGGGCCACCTCACGGCTGGGCTCTAGAATGGAGCGCAAAATCGCCGCGCGATCCCCCTGCTTTGAGACAAGGCTCAAATCAGGACCCACCACATTGCCACGCCCGCTGTGTCGATGGCAGGTGGCGCAAAGACCGACCTTGGAATGGAAGAAAATGCGACGCCCGGCTTCCGCATCCGCCTTGCCAGGCAGCGCATCCAGCATCTTCAGCCACGCAGCAGTGTCATCAAACACAGGGCGGGTCGTGCTCATCACAAACGACTTGTCCTTGTCGGTGTAACGCAGTGCACGCCGCGCCTCATCACGCAGACTGCTCTCCTTGCCAGCAGCCAGTTTCACCAACAGTGCCTGTTCTTCCGCTTTGGTGGAGCTTGCGAGCCCCACGATGGCATCCGCACGCACTTCCGTTTTTTGCGATTCATCGGCAGCAATCTCCGCCAGCACCGCGCGCGCATCATCGGCATTGCGTGCCACCAGCGTGCGCACCACTTCCTGGGAAAGCACGGGATCGCCTACAGTAAAAAGCTCACGCAGTAAAGGCACCGTGAGCTGCTTGTGCGTTGCTGGCGCAAGACGAAGCGCATAACCTTTGAGTCGGGCGGGCGTCTTGGGATTAATGATGCGCTCGACGAGCACCTCGGGATTCGTCACACCTGCGGCGGGATCACCACGCAGCGTGTTCCAGGTGGCCAGAACGGCTTCGAACAGATGGTAGTCGAGCGTCGAGTCTGACAGCATTGCCTCCACCTGCGGCGTGAACTTGGTCAAAACCGCATCGGCAATCCAGCGCAGGCACTCGAAACGCATTTCAGGATCGTTATCGCCCAAGAAAGCGCTCACCCATTGGTCGTCACTCAAATCAACCCGCCGCAGAGCCACGAAGGCCCAGAGACGATCTTGAGCTGGCAGCTCCTTCACCTTTTCAACCGTCCACTTCACTCGCGACAGCGCGGTCAAAGCGGCATCAGCCAGATACGCATCCTTGCCACGCGCAAGCTGGAGAAGCTTGTTGGTATCCAACGTGGCTTTGCCAGTGCGCAGATCATCAGCAAGACGCGCATCTTCATTCGGCACATCCTGTTTCTCTTTCACCCAAGGCGCTTTCGCTTTGTCGATCTCCAGCTTCCAAAGACGCCCGCGCTTGTGAATCGGATAAGAGCTGAACACCCAGTCATTGAGATAGTAGGAACCATCAGGACCGACCGCCATGCACGTCGGCCGGAAGAAGTCACTGCCTTTGACCAGCGGAATCCGCTCTGAAGTATATCCCGCACCTTTTCGAGTGAGCGGAAAGTAATCAATGCTGTGATCGCTCCAGCTCGGGATCAATACACCGCCACCGAGTTCCACGATGGCACAGGGGCCTTCGCCAGAAGGATGCACCATGCCAAGCGTACCGCGCAGTTCGCCGTTCCATGCCACGAAAGGATGCACCGGCGCGCTGCCATACACCCACTGGAAACCGTAGTCCGCGCCTTCCACGACATACAACAACCGGCACGGCGGGCGGCTGCCGGGATCATTTTCAGCAGCAAAGATCTCGCCATCTTTGCGCACCATCAGTCCAAACGGATTCCAGAAACCGCGGGCGATACGGCGCATCTGCGCCCCCTCCGCCGTGCATCGAAACACACCGCCTTCTCCACGTCCGCTAACCTTGGATCCATCTTTGGCTGTGAGTGTCCAGTCCTTACCAAAATTTTCACCGAGCGAAAAGACAAGTCCGCCATCAGGATGCCACGACATGCCACTGAGGCCGTTATGCGGATAGTCCGCCACGGAATCAAGCGTGGCCAGATTCTCCTCCACATCCCCTAAGCCATCGCCATTAGTGTCCTTCACGCGCAGCACGCGGTCCCGCTCCGCGAGGTAGATCCAGCCATCTGGTCCGATCTCCACATGCATGGTGGCATCAGTCTTGTTGTAAAACACCCGGCGGTTCTTGCCGTTCGCATCAAAGACCACCACCTCATCATGCACCGGACCGTCGTAGTCCTCCGGCCTGAAGTGCGTGTGGCAGGAAACCGAATAGATGTTCCCGTTCTTATCCACGGCGATGCCAGTCGGCGTGACCAGATCCGGATGCTCAGCGAGCAGCGTGAGCTTGACACCCGGCTGCAATGTTTCGATCTGCGGCGGCAGTTGCGCTGGCACATCCGGTGATTTGGTCGGTGCAGCTGGAGGAGCGCCGAGCGCAGCGAAAACTGGCAGCAGAAGAAGCAAGTGGAGTGGTTTCATAGAGTTAGGCATTGCGGACGCGTTCCAAAGCTGCGGCGATTTCTTTTTCGATGACCGGCAGCGGATTGAGCAAGTTGAGCGGATCTGAGACAGGCGTGACCTCGTTGGTGCGTGGATCCCAGTTCACCGGGCCGAAGCGGCAGGGCGCTGGGTTCCCGGTGAGGATATGCATCCCGGCATCATCTTTATCGAAG
>NZ_JBIPNG010000238.1:0-9703 GCF_044373815.1 Prosthecobacter sp.
CAGCAACCGCAGGCATGCAGCCCGTGTTGCACAGCACCGGCTCAAAGATGATCGCGGCGATCTGATCGTGATGCTCCGCCACCCGCTGACGCAGATGCGCAGGATCATTCCAGCGGGCCACGACAAAGGTGTTCAGCACTTCGGGGATCACCCCTTTGCTGGGATGCAGGCGAGTTGGATCGTCCTCGGTGCCCCACTGTCCCGGAGGTGGTGCGTAGCCCACGAGTCCTTCATCACCCCAGCCGTGGTAGTGACCTTCAAACTTCAAAATCATCGACCTGCCGGTATGGGCACGTGCAAGTCGCAGCGCGGAAAGCACCACCTCGGTGGCGCTGTTGTTGAAGCGCACGCGTTCCGCGCTGGGGATCATCTTTTGCAGCCGCTCGGCCACCTCGATCTCCAGTTCGCTCTGCGCCGCCCAGTGCGTGCCTTTGTGCGCCTGGGTGCCAATGGCATCGGCCATGCCTTCCGGTGCGTGACCGTAGAGGATGGCCCCCTGCCCTATTTGGAAGTCGATGTACTCATTGCCATCGACATCGAAAAGGCGCGAGCCTTTGCCGTGGTCAAAATACAGAGGCACCGGCACCTCCATCTTGCGGATGCCGCTGTTGACGCCACCTGCGATGCTAAGCTGGGCACGGGCGAAGAGCTCCGTGGATTTCGGAAAAGTGTAGGACATGGCCGTGGAAAAATGAAATCAATGCAGAGGTGAGCTGTCGTAAATCACCACCCGCTCCCAGAACGTCTTGCACGCCGCCACAAAGCGCAGGTGCTTCGGGCACTCCTTCTGGTAGAACTCATGATCCTTCAGATCCTTGAAATGCAGCGTCAGCGAGTAGCTGAAGGAGTGGTCGGTCACAGGCCGCTTCTCCGTGGCCGCCGGCTTGCCCACAAAAGCATGCACGAGGTAGTCGATTTCGAGCAGATGCATCAGCTCCGTCTCGAAAGTGGTGCGTTGTTCCGCAGAAAGATCAGGCTTGAGCCAGAAATAAACGTTGTGAATCATAGTGAGCGCATTGGTACGCGCACAGACAGCCTGTGCAATCGCCAAACTCTGGTTCCAACGCAGGACCAGGCTGAGACGGGGCCTTCCCTGCAGCTGGGGCGAACAAAAACATCCAAATTGGGTGTTTTTTGCTAACCTCCGCCCTGCAGCGGCGTTAAATATAACAGAAGACATCACCACGGCGTTCCTGCCGGGTCGTTTTCACTCCGCGCAAAGGACGATGGCCCCACTGGGAACGACTTCAAAGTCCGCGTTGCACGTCACCACGAACAATGCAAACCTAGTACCATCATGAACCCCACATCCATCCTTGCAATCGGTCCTCTCGGCACGCCTGAGATGATCATCATCGGCATTCTCATTCTCGTGCTCTTTGGCGCGAAAAAGCTCCCTACCTTTGCCCGCAGCCTGGGCAAGAGCATGGGTGAGTTCAAAAAGGCCCGCACGGAATTCGAAGCCGAGCTCCATAACGCCCAGGAAGAAGTCGAGCGTCCAAAAATCACCCCTCCTCAGGAAAAGCGCCAGCCCGTCGCCAACGTCGAAGATTCCTAGTCGAATCCATCCGCTGGCATGCTGCCACTTACACAGTTCACGCGGCGGGTCTTGGGACCCGCCGTTTTTTTTGCTCTCGCGGCACTCCTGTCCGCCGCTGAGCCGGAGCGCCTCACGTTCTGCTCCTACAATTTGAAAAACTGGCTGACGATGGAGCGATCAATCGGCAAGCCTCCCGCCCCAAAGCCCGAAAGTGAGCGCGCTCAGGTGGTGAAAATGCTGGCTGCCATCCACCCCGACATTCTGGGTATTTGTGAGATCGGCACCGCCGATGATCTGGCGGAACTACAGCAGCGCCTGCAAGCAGCTGGCGTTGACCTGCCCTACACCGAACTGGCCCATGGAGGCGATCCCTCACGCCGCCTCGCCCTCCTCTCGCGCCTGCCTATCAAGACGCGCAACACGCAAACCACGCTCACCTATCAAATCGGAGCGCAGACACTGCCATTTCAGCGCGGCATTCTCGATGTGACGATTGCCATCACGCCCACCTTTGACCTGCATCTGCTGGGAGTGCACCTGAAGTCCATGCGCACGGTTTCAGAGGCAGATCAGGCCGAGATGCGCCGCAATGAGGCACGTCTGCTGCGCCTGCACATCGACTCCATCTTCACCCAGGAGCCAGTCGCCTGCATCCTGGCCTACGGCGACTTCAACGCCCACCGCAACGAGCCCTCCCTCGCGGAAATCATGGGCAGCCCGCGATCCGCTGAAACCTCCCTGACTGATGTCCTCCTGCGCGATGCCAATGGCGAGGTCTGGACCCATTTCTGGGATACCGCGGACATCTACTCACGCCTCGACTACTGCTTCACCAGCCGCCTGCTGCGGCCGCACATCGACACCCGCAGCTCCTACGTACACGCCGACCGCGATTTTTACAAAGCAAGCGATCACCGCCCCCTGGTCCTCAAAATCAGCCCTGCGCCGATTCTGAAATGACCCAGTGAAAATAAAGTCGCTGCTACTGCTTCACAATCTTCAGCACCCGGTTGTTGTAGCTGTCCGTGATGTAAAGCTCTCCCGTGTCCGGCTTGATGGTGACGCCATGCGGACGTGCAAGCTGACACTGCCGGGGATCTCCACCCACTCCCGCGCTGCCATGCTTGCCTGTCCCGGCGATGCGCTCGATCTTGCCCGTGGTGGGAACAAACCGACGCACCAAATGCGCCTCGGCATCCGCGATGATGACGCTGTCGTCCTTGTCCACGCAGAGGTGCTTCGGGCCGTTCATCGTGGCTTCGAGGGCGAGACCGCCGTCCCCTTCCCCCCCCTTTTTGCCGCTGGCATTGACCACGGTGCGGATATGGCCGGTTTTATCGACCACCCGCAGCGCATTGCCACCGCGCTCGAGAATATAGATGTTTCCCTGACGGTCGGGCGCCACAGCACGTGGATCTGAAAGCGGGGCGTCGATGGCCACGGCACCATCCTCAGGCTTGCCCCGTTTGCCATTACCAGCGATCACCTTGCTCTGGTGCGTGGCCAGATCGAGTTCATACACTCTCAGCAGATCTGCGATGTAGAGCTTGGTCCCCTCAAAGTTCAGCGTGATGCAATAAGGGCCATTCCCCTTTTCCTTGCCAGCTGGGGCACGCCATCCTTCAAGATTGGAAACGATGCGCGCCTTCACGTCCACCACGCGCACCCGGCCGTTCCAGGTGTCAGCGATCAATACATTGTCATTGGGCAGCACGGCCAGATTGTGCGGACCATTAAACTGCGCGCGAATGGCCTGCCCACCGTCACCGCTGTCTCCGGGCTTCAATTGACCGGCCACATGCTGGATGGTGCCTCCGCCATCCACCTGCAGCAGGCGATTGCCAGACACCATTTCGACGATCCACATATGCCCGCCGGAGTCGAAGGCGGTGCCAAAAGGTTCCTTCAGCACAGCATCCGTCGCTGCGATGTCCATGGCATCCTGCGCTCCCCCGCCAGCGACAAGCACGATTTGATCTGCGTGAGCAAAGATTGGCATACTAAGGGCAAAGAGGCAGGTGCGGAGTGAGATCATGGTGGTGAAGAGAGATACTTGCTGAAGCACCGGTTTTTTCCAACCGTTATTCACATCGCCAATACATCCATTTTCAGAATTTTACGCACTCGGCATGGCGATTGCTTTAACATTAGGATGCTCTCTCCCATCCAAGAGTACGTCGAACAATTGTATTCACGCTACGCGTCCAGCATGGACGGTCATGTGGCAGATTATATCCCCGAACTGTCCAAGGCCGATCCACGCTTGTTTGGCATCTGCATCGCCACGCGCGACGGCCATGTGTATGAAGTTGGCGACACCCGCCATGCCTTCACCATCCAGTCCATCTCCAAAGCCCTGGTCTACGGTCTCGCGCTGGAAGACCGGGGTGAAAACCATGTCCTGTCGCGAATCGGCGTGGAGCCCTCAGGTGAAGCGTTCAATGCCATCAGCCTCAAGGAAGGCACCGGCGCCCCGTTCAACCCCATGATCAATGCCGGTGCCATTGCCACCGCCGGACAGATTTTGAAAAAAGACGGCCAGAGCCGCATCGACCGTGTGGTGGATTACCTCAGCGGCTTTGCCGGAAGGCCTTTGGAGATCAACCAGTCAGTCTATCGCAGCGAGAGCGAAACCGGGCACCGCAACCGCGCCATCGGCTGGCTGCTGCGCAATTTCGGCATCCTGGATGAAGACCCGGATGAGACCTTGGAAACCTATTTCCAGCAATGCTCGGTCGAGGTCACCTGCCGGGATCTGGCGCTGATGGGAGCCACACTGGCTAATCAAGGCATCCAGCCCTTGACGCGCAAACGCGTTATCCCCTCCGAGTACGTGGACAACGTGCTGGGCGTCATGGCCACCTGCGGCATGTACGACTGGTCCGGCGAATGGATCTACCGTGTGGGACTGCCCGCCAAAAGCGGCGTCGGCGGGGGCATTCTCGCCGTGCTGCCCGGCCAGCTGGGCATCGGCATTTTCTCACCACCATTGGACAAGCAGGGCAACAGCGACCGCGGCATCAAAGTCTGCATGGATCTCTCCCGCGAGCTGGCGCTGCACATGCTCAATCCGACCGCGACTCCTCTCTCAGCCATCCGCCTGGCCTATCATGGCGGAGAGGTGGTCTCACGCCGTCGGCTGACACCGCAGGCACGCGAACTCCTGCGTGTGAACGGCTTCATGATCCAGGTCATGGAGTTGCAGGGCGGGCTCACCTTCACCACCATCGAGCCGGTCATTCGCCACGCCACATCGCTTGCCGCAGAGTGCAAGCACATCATCTTTGACCTGCGTGCAGTCGTCAACGCCAACTCCGTGAGCCTGATCCTGCTGGCCAACCTCGGCGCACGCCTGGCCCCTCACGGAGTGCGCGTGATCTTCTGCCAGCCCGCCAAGCTCATGACCTCCCTGCGCACGGTAGGCATCGCAGAAACGGACATCTTCCCCACCATGGATGCCGCCTTGGAACACTGCGAGGACTCCCTGCTGCTCGAAGTCTCAGGCGTCTCGTGGCGGCCGCATGCACCGCTGTCGCTCAAATCCTGCTCCCTTTTCCGCCAGTGCACCAATGAGGACATCGCCTTTCTCGAAACAGAACTGCAGCGGCGTCAGTATGCGAGCGATCAGACAATCATCCGCACAGGAGAGATGGCGACCGAGATGCTGGTGCTGGTTGGCGGCACCGTGGAGGTGCAGATCCATACCGATCATCAAACACGCAAGCGCATCGACGTCCTCACCGCTGGGATGACCGTGGGTGAAATGGCCTTTCTGGACGGATCAGCACGCTCGGCAGACATCGTGGCCTTGGAGCCGGTGGAATGCGTGGTCATCACAAAAGCCTGGTTTGACGCCCTGAACGAGCGCAACCCCTCGCTGAAAATCACGCTGCTGCAGGAAATGACGCAGGAAATAGCCACCCGCCTGCGCCAGGCAAACCTGTCCATCTCTGCCTTCCACCGCTCGTAGCAGTGCTTACTTCTGCTTCAGCAGACGCACCCGGTGCGTTTCGCTGTCGCCGATATACACGGTGCCGTCTGCATCGCAGAAGATGCCATGCAGGCGCGCCATTTTGCACTGAAGCGGATTACCGTCCGGGCCGTCGCCTTTTTCACCGGTGCCGGCGATGAGTTCGATGTTGCCGGTTTTCGCATCGATCTTGCGCACGCTGTGGCTCTCCGTGTCGGCCAGCCAGGCATTGCCTGCCGCGTCGATCGCCACCCCCTTCGGACCGCTCAGCGTCGCCAGTTTGGCCGGGCCGCCGTTGCCAGTGAAGCCCTTGGCCCCCGTGCCCGCCACGTGATGGATCTTGCCCGCTTTGAGGTCAAACTTGAAGACCTGGTTCCCTTCACGGGTGACGAGCCAGAGATTGCCCGACTTGTCGAAGTCCAGTGAGCGCGGCCCTTTGAGTGGCGTGCCTGCGATGGGTGCGCCATCCGGTGTCGCACCGGGTTTGCCGGTGCCGGCAAAGGTGCTGACGTCGCCGGTTTTCATATCGATCTTGCGGATGACGTTGTTTCCGATGTCGCACACATAAAGACTGCCATCGGGGCCAAACTGAATGCTGTGAGGGCTTTTGAACTGCGCCTTGGCCGCCGGGCCGCCATCACCGCTATAGCCTGCTGCGCCGGTGCCTGCGAAGGTGGTGATAATCTTCGTTTTCATGTCGATCTTGCGCACGACGTGGTTCGTCATATCGACGACATACAGATCTCCCTTCGCATCAAAGCGGAGCTCATGTGGCAGATTGAAGGTGGCCTGCAAGGCGGGGCCGCCATCGCCGGTGCAACCTTTTTTCCCAGTGCCTGCGATGGTGCTGATACTGCCGTCCGGAGCCACGCGGCGGATGCGTTGGCCGGTGTATTCGCAGAACCAGATCGCGCCATCCGGCCCGCGTGTGACACCGAAGGGGTTGTCGATCTGTGCCGCGGTGGCAGGACCGCCATCACCGCTGCCCCCTTGGGTGCCGTTTCCTGCAAAGGTGGAGATGGTCCATTCGGCGGCGGTGGCGGATTGAACGAGAAAAGCGAGGGTGAGGAGGAGGCGCATGATTGGAAATTGGGACGATGAAGGACTGCGTGGTGAATGCCAAGCAGGAAATGAGTACGCAATTCATCGCAGCGTTTTGCTGGCGCAATTCGGCAAGCCTGCCAGAATTCGCAAACAACCATGAAACCGCTGCTTCTCTGCGCCTGCCTTGCTGTTTTGACCACCACGCATGCTGCAGTGCAAATGCCGTCCATCTTCACCGATCACATGGTGCTGCAGCGCGACCTGCCGGTGCCTGTGTGGGGCAAGGCATCCCCGGGCGAGGAAGTCACAGTCGAGTTTGCCGGGCAGAAAAAAACCACGAAGGCCGATGCAACAGGCAAGTGGATGGTCAAACTCGACCCGCTTGCCGCCAATGCCGAACCACAGGTGCTGAAAGCTGGAAACGTGACCATTCAGGATGTGCTCGTCGGCGAGGTGTGGCTGGCATCCGGCCAGTCAAACATGGAGTGGGAGATGCAGATGAAGCCGGACAGCGCGGCAGACATTCCCAAAGCCACTCACCCCAATCTGCGCCTCATCGAAGTGCCGAAGACCGTGGCGCTGAGTCCACAGGATGACGTGAAAACCGCTTGGACGCGCAGCTCACCGGAAAGCGCCGCCTCATTCTCGGCCATTGGTTATTACTTTGGCGTGCGGCTGCAGGAGGAGCTGAAAGTCCCCATCGGCATCATTCTCAGCGCCTGGGGCGGCACACGGATCGAACCCTGGACAAGCCTGGAGGGCTTTGAAGCCGTGCCCGCCTTGAAGGATTTCACCGCAGACATCCGCTCCAAGCTTCCCGGCAGCGATTCCTACCGTGCGGTGAATGAGAAGTATCTGGCCGCCATCGAAAGCTGGACGCAGGCCGCACGCGCTGCCTTGGGCGAGAAGCAGGGAGTGCCAGCCATGCCCGCGCAGCCAGCGGTGCTCCCACTGAACCAAGTCACGCCGACATCCCTTTACAATGCCATGATTCATCCGCTGGTGCCCTACGCCTTTCGTGGTGCCATCTGGTATCAGGGAGAGTCAAACCATGCGGAAGGCTTTGCGTACACGGAGAAGACGAAGGCCTTGCTCGCCTCATGGCGCAGCGTCTTTCAGCAGCCGAATTTGCCGTTCTACTTTGTACAGATCGCCCCATGGCAATATGGCGCAGAGGACGTTGAAATCCTGCCACAATTCTGGCAGGCACAGCGCGAGTGCCTGAACATCCCGAACACCGGCATGACAACCATCTCGGACATCGGCGAGGTTTCAGACATCCACCCCGCGCACAAGAAGGAAGTGGCCCGCCGACTGTCACTCTGGGCGCTGGCAAAAAACTACGGCCACAGTGAGATCGACCCCAACGGCCCGCTCTATGCCAGCCACGCCACTGAAGGCAGCTCCATCCGCGTGAAGTTTGACCACGCAGCCAGCGGCCTCGCTTCGCGGGATGGCAAGCCGCTCACGCATTTCGAAATCGCCGGCAAGGACGGCATCTTCCACCCTGCCGAAGCCAAAATTGACGGCAGCAGCGTCCTCATCAGCGCCGCCGCTGTTCCAGAGCCACGCCGCGCCCGCTTCGCCTGGAGCAAGCTCGCCATCGCCAATCTCATGAACAAGGACGGCCTGCCCGCCACCGCCTTCCACACACACTGGCCGGTAGACCCGGATATGGGCGACAACCTCGCCCGTGGCTGCACCTGGGAAAGCAGCGACAAGAACACCTATGGCTGGGACACCGGCCTGACCGATGGCTCCTATGCAGAGTTTCCGCCGAACTGCTACGCCACCAGCAACACCGACACGTTTCCCAAGCATGTCACGATTGATCTCAAAAAAGCCCAACCGCTCAATCTCGTGCGCGTCGGTGTTCCCACGGTCGGCTCGACCAAGACCATCGCTGTCTCCGTCAGCACGGATGGCAAAACCTTTCGCGAAGTCGGCAGGCACGTGTTTCCGCTCGGCAAGGCTGAACGCGCCGACCTGAATTTCCCTGATGCGGAAGCGCGCTACATCCGCCTGACCTACCTTGATCATCACGAAAAGCTCTCTGCCGAGTATCCGAACACGTTTGCCTTCACCACGGAAGTGGAGGCGTATCGGATGAAATAAAGTTGCCCGGTTGCGCCGCAACCGGTCCAGACAGACAGTCAGTTGCGGCGCAACTGGCCAACTTTCCTCCAACCATGAAACTGACTTTCTGCGGTGCTGCGGGCACCACCACCGGATCCAAGCATCTCATCACCGTCAACGGCCAGCGCATCCTGCTGGACTGCGGCCTCTACCAAGGCAGACGCAGCGAAGCCTTTGAGCGCAATCGCGACTTCCCCTTTGACCCGCAGCAGATTGATGTGGTCGTGCTCTCACATGCGCATATCGATCACAGCGGCAATCTGCCACACCTGTGCAAACGCGGCTTCAGCGGCAACATCTTCGCCACGCCAGCCACGCGCGACCTGTGCAGCATCATGCTGCCGGACGCCGCGCACATTCATGAGAGCGACATCAACTGGCTGAACCGCCACCGCAAGACCGACAACCTGCCTCTGCTGGAAGCCAGCTACACCATGGAGGATGCGGAAAAGTGCATGCGCCAGTTTGTGTCCGTGGGCTATCACCGCCCCATGATCATTGCCGACGGCGTGACCATGACCTTCATCGATGCCGGCCACGTCCTCGGTTCCGCTCAGGTCATCCTCGACATCGACGACCGCCAGACCGGCAAAAAATCCCGCCTGCTGTTCTCCGGGGACATCGGCCGTCCTAACAATGACCTGCTGGCAGATCCCGAAGCCTGCGAAAAGGTGGACCACATCATCATGGAGAGCACCTATGGTGGGCGGCACCACGAGCTGGCCACGGATTCCAATGAGCACATCTGCCGGATCATCCGCCGCATCCTGCAGCAGAAAGGCAAGCTCATCATCCCCGCCTTTGCAGTTGAGCGCACGCAGCAGCTCCTCTACACGCTGGATCAGCTGCGCCACGAAAACTGCTTCCCCCTGATCCCCACCTTTGTTGACAGCCCGCTGGCGGTGAAAGCCACGGAGATCTTCCGCCTGCACGTCGATGAGCTCAAACCCTCGGTGCACGAAGCAGCCTTCATGCGCTCCGACCCGTTCGGCTTTGAGGGGCTGCAGCTCGTG